>VBHC01000127.1 GCA_005889535.1 Chloroflexota bacterium | reverse complement strand
CGCCTCCACGTCGGCGGTCCCCGGCGGCGGCAGCGCGGCCGCGCTGGCCGCAGCCATGGGTGCGGCTCTGGTGAGCATGGTGGCGAAGCTCAGCGCGAAAAAGGCCAGGGCGGACGAGGGTCGCGCGGCCCTTACCGACCTCGTGCCGGAGCTGGACCGGCTTGCCGATCGCCTGCTCGAGCTCAGCCAGGACGACATCGATGCCTATCGAGCCGTGATCGACGCCCGCAAGTCCGGCACCGGTGGTACCGCCCTCGAACGAGCTTACGAACGGGCGGCCGACGTCCCACTGGCGACCGCGTCGGCGGCCGCCCGCGGGCTCGCGCTCGCCGCGGAGGCGAGCAAGAATGCCTGGGACATGACCGCCTCTGACCTGGCCGTAGGCAGCAAGCTGTTGCAGACCGGCCTCGATGGTGCCCTCGCCAACGTGGCCATCAACCTGCCTGAGCTTCGGGGAGAGCCGGCCTCACGGATCGAGCGCGCCTACCGCGAGCTGATGGCGAAGGCGTAGACCATCGATCGCGGCCGTACCATGGGAGCAATTCTTTCTCGGGGGTGATGCAATGGGCAATCGAGCGGTCGTACAAACCGTCGCCTTGGTCTTCGGTGTCATCTACTTCGTGGTTGGCGTACTCGGCTTCATCGGCCCGCTGATTGGGACCAGCAGTTTCATCACGATTACGCAGGACAAGCACACGTTGCTGGGAATCGCCGACATCAACCTCCTTCACAATCTGGTGCATCTGCTCGTCGGGATTGCGGGGCTCGCCGCCGCGAGCAGCGTCGCCAATTCGCGCTCTTTCTGCCAGGTGGTCGGTGTGATCCTGCTGATTCTGGGGATCCTGGGGGTTTTCGCCGGCAACCTGTTGGGCGTTCTTCCCCTGGCTGGCTTCGATATCCCGCTTCACCTGGTCAGCGGTGCGGTGCTCGCCTACTTCGGGTTTGCGGCAACGGTCTCGGTCCGCAGCCGGGCCTAATAGACTCACGTTATGGCGGCGCCGTTCCCTTCCTTCGATAGCCGCGCGGTGACGATCGATGGCGTCAACATCCACTATGTCTGTGGGGGAAGCGGTTCGCCGCTGGTGCTGGTGCACGGCCTGGGCAGCTCGGCCGCGGTCGAGTTCTACTTCAACCTGGAGCCGCTGGCCGCGAATCACCGAGTGATCGCCATCGACCTTCCTGGCTTCGGGCACTCCGACAAGCCGGTACTCGAGTACACGATCGAGATCTTCGTGAAGGCCGTCCGCGACGTGATGGCGTCCGAGCAGCTGGAACGGGCCGCCGTGATGGGCGTCTCGATGGGCGGGCGGGTGGCACTCGGGCTCGCGCTCGAATCGCCTGATCTCGTTGAGCGACTGGTGCTGGTGGATGCACTCGGCGTCGGCCCGCCGCGGCGGGTACTCGCCTATCGCATCCTGCTGACCAGGGGTCTGGGCGAGCTCACCCTCAGCGGGACGGCTCGCGCGCTGCGCCGGATGAACCCGGCAACGATTCGGCGCTTTTGGGGCTGGTACTTGCGCCGGCCCGGGCGGGTGGACACGATTCTCAGCGACGAGCGGATCGCCAACCATGGCACGCTCCTGTCGACGCCGGAGTACCGGGCGGCCTACCTGTCGGCGCTTCGATCGATCGCCAGGATGGGTCAGTTGCGAGACGGCATCACCGTCGAGGATCGTCTCGCCGAGCTCCGGATGCCGACGTTGCTGATCTGGGGCCGGCAGGACCACATCTTTCCGGCGAGCCACGCCGAGACGGCCAGGGCCAAAATTCGCAATGGCCGGGTGGAGATCTTCGAGAATAGCGGCCATACGCCTCAGATGGAAGAGCCCGATCGCTTCAACAAACTCGTCCTCGCCTTCCTCGGCGAGCCGGCGAGCCGGCGCGGCGAAGGGGTCGCCTGACGGTCGCCGGCCACCCGGGGCGTCGCGACGATCTCCGGAACGTGGCGATCATCGCGCACGTCGACCACGGCAAGACCACACTCGTCGACGCCCTGCTGAAGCAGTCGCATGTGTTCGCCGCCCACGAGCAGGTGGGCGAGCTGATCATGGACTCCAACGTGCTGGAGCGAGAGAAGGGCATCACCATCCTGGCAAAGACCACCTCCATTCGCTATCGAGGCATCAAGATCAACATCATCGACACGCCGGGCCATGCCGACTTTGGAGGCGAGGTCGAGCGCGTGCTGGGCATGGCCGACGGCTGCCTGCTTCTCGTGGACGCGCTCGAGGGACCGATGCCGCAAACTCGCGTCGTGCTTCGGCTCGCGCTCGAGCTGGGGCTGGCACCGATCATCGTTGTGAACAAGATCGACCGCGTCAACGCAAGGCCAGCCGAGACCGTCGAGATGACCCACGACCTGCTGCTCGAACTGGCAAAGCATCCCGATCAGCTCAATGCTCCAGTGATCTACACCAACGCCCGTGAGGGTACGGCGACCGTCGACCTGCGCCACCCAGGCACGACCCTCGAGCCGCTCCTCGACGCGCTGCTCGCCCAGATCCCACCGCCAAAAGGCGACCCGCTCGGCCCCTTGCAGCTGCTGGTCAGCAACCTGGATCACGACAATCACATCGGACGGCTGGCGATCGGCCGGATCGCGCGCGGCACCATCCGGCAGGGGCAAGACGTGGTTCGGTGCAGCGAGGCCGGCATCGGCCCGCCGCAGCGCATCACCACGCTGCTGACGGTCGAGGCCTTGCAGCGGCGTCCAGCCGACGCCGCGGCGGCGGGGGAGATCGTGTATCTTGCCGGCCTTCCCGATATCGCGGTGGGCGATACCGTCGCCGACGTCGACCATCCCGAAGCCCTGCCGCGGCTCGAGGTGAGCCAGCCGACCCTGCGGATGCAATTCTCTGTGAACCAGTCACCCTTCGCCGGACGGGAGGCCACCACGAGCAGCACGTCGCGCCAGCTTCGGGCTCGGCTGGCGCGCGAGTTGCAGACCAACATTGCGCTCAAGGTCGCGGACGGAGCGACTGCCGACATCTTCGAGGTCAGCGGTCGGGGCGAGCTGCACCTGGCGATCCTGATCGAGACCATGCGCCGGGAGGGCTATGAATTCGAGGTCTCACGTCCGGCCGTCATCACGCGTGACATTGGCGGGCAACGGCACGAACCCGTCGAGGAATGCATCATCGACTGCAGCCTCGAGGCCGTCGGCGCCATCACCGAGGCGCTCGGCTCACGGGGGGCGCAGTTGCAGACGATGCGGACCGATGCCGGTAGCGGTGCCCGGCTCACCTACCTCGCGCCAACCCGAGCGCTGATCGGATTGCGCAGCCTGATCTTGACCCTCACCCGTGGAACCGGGGTGATGTCCACGAGGCTGGTCGGCTGGGAGCGGTGGCGGACCCTGCCGTCGCGAACGCGCAATGGGGTCCTCACCGCGAGCCAGACCGGCATGGCCGTCGCCTACGGGTTGCAGGGCGTCCAGGAACGCGGGCAGCCCTTTATCGGTCCGGGAACGCACGTCTACGAGGGTATGATCATCGGGCTCAACCGCCGAGGCGGGGATATCGACGTCAATGCCACCAAGCAGAAGCAAAAGACGAACATGCGCGCCTCGACCGAAGACGCCACCGTGAAGCTCGTTCCGCCTCGCCAGATGTCGCTCGAGGAGTGCCTCGACTTCATCGAGGACGACGAGCTGGTGGAGGTGACGCCGAAGGGAATCAGGATGCGCAAGCGGGTCTTGAGCGCGAGCGAGCGGATCAAGCTCCGCAAGCGCGAATTGCCCGCGGCCGGCTAGCGCAGCGAGTTGCCGAGGCCTAAGCTTGGCTTGTGAGCGCGGCAGGACCCGTCACGAACAGGCGCGATCGAGCGGGCGATGAGCGGGAAAGGCTGGCGAACGAACGCGAGGGGCTGGCCGACGAGCGCGAGCGCCGCGCGGACGATCGGGAGGCGGCCCTCGATGCCCGAGAACGGCAGGTCGAGGCACAGGAGCGGCGAGTACGGGAACGGGCGGCGCGCCTCGGTTTGGATTCCCTGAGCTCTCAGGAATCGGCCCGAGACGCCATCCGCTCTACGCGTCAACGGATCGAGCACTCCCGCGAGTCACTCGATCGCTCGGAGGCTGACGTCAATCGGCGGGACGCCAAACTCGAGCGCGGCGATGCTGAGGCCGCGCGCCATCAGGCGGAAATCGAACGCGAGACGCACGAGCCCTCCGGTTAGCCGACCGGATGGCCGAGCCGGGCGGCGTAGTAGCCGAGCAACCATTGGAAGAGCAAAACCAGCCCCCATATAAGTAGGATGACGCCGACCAGGCCGAGGGGGGCCGGCCAGAGCCGCTTCAGCCGGTAGCGGGCGAACTCGGGAAACGTCTGCCAGAAGGCACTGGAGAACAGGGCATCCCGGCGGGCCCGTCGAAGCGCGATTCGAAGCAGGACGATGGCGGCCAGGCTGAGTCCGAGGCCCCAGATCAGCATCAGGCTGGTATTGGCATATGTTGTGGCCTAAGCCCGTGGCAAACCCTACAGGCTGTGGTAAACTGCTTGACAGGCTTCATCCTACGGCATACGATGTGGGCCGCTCTCCACCCCACCCTACGGAGGTTCATCGATGGCCCGATCCACCCAGAAGACTTCGACTGACCGACCCAACTTGACGGCGGCGGCCCCCAGCACGACGCCCAAACGCAACCGCAACGGCCTTCCCTGGAAGCGCTACTTCACCCGACCCGGCGTGGCCCCATTCGACGAAGTCCAGTGGGAGACACGCGAGGCCAGCATCACCAACGAGAAGGGCGAGGTCGTCTTCGAACAGCATGAAGTCGAGATTCCGACCACCTGGTCCCAGGTGGCAACCAACGTGGTGGTCTCGAAGTACTTCCGCGGGGTAATCGGCACGCCGGAGCGCGAGCGCAGCGTCAAGCAACTGATCGGGCGCGTCGTGCGCACCATCCATGGGTGGGCCAACAAGCAGGGATATTTCGCAACCCCCGAGGCGTCGGAGATCTTCCGGGATGAGCTGACGCATCTGCTGGTGCATCAAAAAGCCGCCTTCAACAGTCCCGTCTGGTTCAACGCCGGGATCGAGCAGCGCCCTCAATTGTCGGCGTGCTTTATCAACAGGGTCGAGGACCGGATGGAGTCGATCCTCACCCTCGCCAAGACCGAGGGCATGCTCTTCAAGTACGGTTCGGGCACCGGCACGAACCTCTCGCCGCTTCGCTCCTCGCGCGAACTGCTTGCGGGCGGCGGCACGGCATCCGGCCCGGTCTCCTTCATGAAGGGCTTCGACGCCTTCGCCGGCGTGATCAAGTCGGGCGGCAAGACGCGGCGGGCGGCCAAGATGGTCATCCTCAACGCCGACCATCCGGACATCGTCGAGTTCATCAACTGCAAGGTCGATGAGGAGCGCAAGGCCTGGACGCTGATCGAAGGCGGCTATGACCCGTCGTTCAACGGCCCGGCGTACAGCTCGATCTTCTTCCAGAACTCCAACAACAGCGTCCGGGTCAAAGACGACTTCATGAAGGCGGTCGAAGAAGATTCCGAGTGGCACACCTTCGCCGTCACGACCGGCCAGATCATGGATACCTACAGGGCGCGTGACCTGATGCGCATGATGGCCGACGCCGCCTGGGCCTGCGGCGATCCGGGGCTGCAGTACGACACGACCGTCAACCACTGGCACACCTGCCCGAACACCGACCGGATCAACGCCTCGAACCCGTGCTCCGAGTACATGTTCCTCGATAACACCTCCTGCAACCTGGCGTCCATCAACCTGATGAAGTTCCTGGACGAGCGCGGCGAGTTCGACGTCGAGGCCTATCGAGAGGCCTGCCGGATCTTGATCACCGCCCAGGAGATCCTTGTCGACAACGCCAGCTACCCGACCGAGGCGATCACCCAGAACAGCCGGGACTTCCGACCGCTCGGGCTCGGCTACGCCAACCTGGGCGCGCTGCTGATGGCGTCAGGCCTGCCCTACGACAGCGACGCGGGGCGCGACGTGGCGGCGGCGCTGACCGCGGTGATGACGGGCGAGGCCTATGCGCAGTCGGCCCGCATCGCCCAGCGCAAGGGTTCCTTCAACGGCTTCGCCATCAACCGCGAGCCCATGCTGCGCGTCATGGATCAGCACCGCAGCTCCGTCGACCACATCAACCCGGCGCATGTCCCGCTGCCGTTGCTGAGCGCGGCCCGGGACGCCTGGGACAAGGCCTGCCAGCTCGGCGACCTGTATGGCTACCGCAACTCGCAGGCGACCGTGATCGCCCCCACCGGCACGATCGGCTTCATGATGGACTGCGACACCACCGGGATCGAGCCGGATATCGCCCTGGTCAAGTACAAGAAGCTGGTCGGCGGCGGGATGTTGAAGATTGTCAACCAGACCGTGCCGATCGCCCTGCGCCGCCTCGGCTATCCCGAGACGCAGGTTTCCGAGATCCTGCAGTACATCGACGAGAACGACACTATCGAGGGCGCCCCGCACCTGCGGGCCGACGACCTGGCGGTATTCGACTGTGCCTTCAAGCCGGCCAAGGGCTCGCGGACGATCCACTACATGGGGCACGTCAAGATGATGGCGGCGGCCCAGCCATTCATCTCCGGCGCCATCTCCAAGACCGTCAATATGCCCGAGCTGGCGACCCCCGAGGACATCATGGAGGTCTACCTCGAAGGCTGGCGGATGGGCCTCAAGGCGATTGCCATCTACCGAGACGGCTCCAAGCGGTCACAGCCGCTGAACACGGCGCTCGACAGCAAGAAGAGCGCGGCCGCGCCGGCCCCCTCGACCAGGGAGGTCGCCCTGAGCGAGCCAGCCCGTGCCGTTCGTCGCAAGCTGCCAGATGAGCGCCGGGCGATCACGCACAAGTTCGATATCCAGGGTCACGAGGGCTATATCACGGTCGGCATTTACGAGGATGGAACCCCCGGCGAGATCTTCCTGGTCATGTCCAAGGAAGGGAGCACGATCTCCGGCCTGATGGATGCCTTCGCCACGAGCATCTCACTGGCGCTGCAGTATGGGGTCCCGCTCGAGGTGCTGGTCAAGAAGTTCGCCCACACGCGTTTCGAGCCCTCCGGCTTCACGAAGAACCCCGAAATCCCGATCGCCAAGTCGATCACCGACTACATTTTCCGCTGGCTCGCGTCGAAATTCCTTGATGGGACGCAGCAGGAAGCGATCGGTATCGTGCGACGGGAACCCATCGTCGAGGTTGAGGCGTCCGCCGCTCCGGCGCCGGCGCCGATCAAGCCGGCGCCCGCGCAAACTAGCCCGATCAAGATCAGTTTCCAGGGCCAGGAGGATGCGCCGGCCTGCTCCGACTGCGGCTCGATCATGATTCGCAACGGCACCTGCTATAAGTGCCTCAACTGCGGCAGCACGAGCGGCTGCTCCTAAGCAAGAGGGAGGAAGCGACTCGAGCGTCGCTTCCTCTTCGGTCTCCATGAGGGTGCAAGGGCATCCAACGGACTCGCATGAAGGTCCCGAATGTCCATGCGGAGGCTCAACGGACTGGGATGGACACAAATTTCGTTGTCGCGGATGCGGTCTCTATTACGAAACCTGCTGCGATGGCGGTCGTTGCTCATGACGCCGCGAAAATTCTGAAAAATTCTGCCGTCGACCCGCGCTGAGGCTCATCGGCGCGGCGCTCGAGAAAAAATTTGGGTCGAGGCTGTGCAAAACGGCTCGATTCATGCTATGGTCGCACTTAATGAGCGCGCAGCCGCGCTCTGATCATCGCGCGGATCAGGGCGAGGATCTGAAGAAGGGCAACATTCAAAGAACTCCGCGGTCGACATCGATACGCATCGACGCGTGGTATCGCGGAACAGGAGGGTCGATCGCGACGCGTCGTCGCTCCCCTCATTTCTCTCTCTCTTCTTTGCTTCCGGTACCCGGCCTCGCCGGCGCCCGCGCGTCCACGGTACCCGTGGCGCTCACGCGCGTTCGGCGGCGGCGTACAAGCGGCCGACCGGGGGAATCTTGCTAAGAAGGAGGTGAGCCCGGATGGCCGCAAAGAAGAAAGCAGGCGGAAAGAAGAAAGCCGCGAAGAAGTCGTCGAAGAAGAAGTAGGTTAGCTTTTAAGCTGACTTCAATACAGCCGGTGCCGTCGGGCGCCGGCTGTAGCATTTGTGGGGCATGATCGACCTCGATCGCGCCCGCCACTTCCTCAAGGTGCGGCACGATGGAATCCTGGTCACCATCAAGCGCGACGGGAGACCGCAGCTCTCCAACATCCTCTATTTCCTGGATGACGATGGCCGTATCAAAATCTCGGCGACGCAGACCCGGGCCAAGACCCATAACCTTCGCCGTGACCCACGCGCCAGCCTCCACGTCCAGGGCCGCGATCGCTATGAATACCTGGTGGCGGAGGGCACCGTGGAGTTCATCGAAGGCGACGGTCTAGCTGAAGCTCTACGCCACTACTACCGCAAAGTGCGGGGCGATCATCCCGACTGGGCCGAATACGACGCGGCGATGCTCAAGGAGCAGCGCCTGCTGCTGTCGCTCTCGGTCGACCGCGCCTACGGCCAGCTCCGCTAGCGAACCGCCAGGCAGGTGACCGTCTTGAAGACACCGTCGATCTTCTGGATCTTCTCCACGATGATCGAGCCGATGCCGGCCACGTCGGGGGCCTCGACAGCGGCGATCACGTCATACTCGCCGGTGATCGCGTCCGCGAGCTCGATGCCCTTCACGCCCTGAAGCGACCTGGCGACCTCGATGGCTTTTCCCGCCGACGCGTTGATGAGGACGTACGCTCGCATTGCACCCTCCTGGACGAATTTCGATCTTCAGGATACGGGTTTGGTCGAGGCTAAGATGGAGGCCATGACGTCCATGACGGCAGTGGTCAAGGCCGCTGCCGGCCCGGGCGCCGAGATCGACCAGATCGCTATCCCCGAGCCGAGCGGCAAGGATGTCTTGATCGAGGTGGCCGCGTCCTCGATCTGTGGGACCGACGTCCACATCTTCGATTGGAACGACTGGGCCCGCCGCCATATCCATCCACCCCGGGTTTTCGGGCACGAGATGTCCGGCCGGGTCGTCGCCGTCGGGCCCGAGGTGCGGGATCTGAAGCCAGGGACCTTCGTGGCAGCGGAAACCCACGTCGTCGACCACACCTGCCGGCAGTGTCAGGCTGGTCTCTACCACCTGTGTGAGAACGTCCGAGTCCTGGGCGTCGATCGCGATGGGTCGTTTGCCCGCTACGTCCTGCTGCCGGCCGAAAATTGCTGGCGCAACGCGCCCGGCCTGAGTCCGGAAGTGGCCGCCTTGCAGGAGCCTTTCGGCAATGCGGTCCACGCCGCGCTCGCCGGCCCCCTGAAAGACAATGCCGTCGCGATTTTTGGACTGGGGCCGATTGGCCTCTGTGCCGTCGGCATCGCCCGGGCCGAAGGCGCCGCCGCGGTCTATGGAGTGGAGCCGAATCCGTATCGCCGGGCGCTGGCGGAGCGGATGGGTGCGACCGCCGTCTTTCCGCCCGACGATTCGACGGTGCAAGACATTCGGCGGGCGAACAGCGGTGCTGGCGTCGATGTCGTCCTCGAGATGTCGGGCCATCCGACGGCGGTCGAGCAGGGGCTGCAGGTCCTCCACAACGGAGGATGGATCAGCTTGCTCGGGATTGGCGACCGGCCGGTCACGCTCGATCTGAATGACCTCGTTGTCACGAAAAGCATCACGATCTACGGCATCTTCGGCCGGCGCATCTGGGACACGTGGGAGCGCACCTCGAGCTACCTGAGCACCGGGAAGGTCGACGTGTCGCCGCTGATCACCCACCGGTTTCCGCTCGACGACTTCCAGGAGGCGATGGCCCAGATGAAGAGCGGCCGGGCGGGCAAAGTCGTACTGCTGCCGAACGGCGGCTAGGAGGATGCCATGATCACCGAGAAAAAGACACAGTTCCTGGTCGACGAACTCGACCAGCTCAAAAAAGACGGCCTGTTTCGCCCGCTTCGGGTGCTGGGATCGGCGCAGGACACCGAGGTGGTGGTGGATGGCAAACGCGTGCTCAACCTGTCGTCGAATAACTACCTTGGTCTGACAACCCATCCTCGGCTGAAGAGCGCCATGGTCAAGGCCACCGAGGAATGGGGCGCCGGTTCCGGGGCGGTGCGCACCATCGCCGGGACCATGACGATCCACGAGGAGCTCGAGCGCCGGCTCGCCGAGTTCAAGCACACCGAGGCGTCGCTGGTCTTCCAGTCGGGCTTCACCGCGAATCTCGGCGTCCTGCAATCGCTGGTCAAGGAGGGCGACGTCATCATCAGCGACGAGCTGAATCATGCCTCGATCATCGACGGGATCCGGCTCTCCAAGGCGGAGCGCTCGATCTTCAAGCACCGCGACCTGGATGACCTCGAGCGCCACCTCGAGAAGCATCGCGACAAGCGCGTGAAGCTAGTGGTGACGGACGGGGTCTTCAGCATGGACGGCGACATCGCCCCGCTCGCCGGCATCGTGGAGCGGGCCGAAGGGTTCCAAGCCCTGGTCATGGTCGACGACGCCCACGCCAGCGGCGTGCTGGGAAAGAACGGTCGCGGCTCGGTCAATCATTTCGCCCTCGACGGCCGGGTCGACCTGCAGATGGGAACGCTCTCGAAGGCGATTGGCGTGCTGGGCGGGTACGTGGCGGCGCCCCAGCCGGTCCGCGACTTCCTGATCCATCGCGCCCGACCCTTCCTCTTCAGCACCTCCCACCCGCCCGGCGTCGCTGCCGCGGGCATCGCCGCTATCGATGTCCTGCTCGCCGAGCCGGAGCGGATCGAGAGGCTGTGGAAGAACACGGCCCGGTTCAAGGCCGGCCTCAAGCGCATTGGGTTCGAGACGGGCGCCAGTGAGACTCCCATCACGCCCGTCATCGTTGGCAAGGGCTCGGTGGCGATGGACCTGTCCGACCGGCTGTTCAGCCTGGGGGTGTTCGCCCAGGGGATCGGATACCCGACCGTGCCGGAGGGCCGGGCTCGGATCCGGACCATCGTCACCAGCGTCCACACGGATCAGCAGCTCGATCGGGCGCTGGAAGCCTTCGAGCAGGGCGGCAGGGAACTTGGGGTGATCGCGTAACCTTCATCACCGAAGGCACATATATGAGTAGGTCATCGGCGTGACCGAGCGTTCGGCGGCGGAGCTGCAAGACGAGGCGCGCCTGATCGAAGCCGCCAAGCGGGACCGCAAGGCGTTTGCGGCGCTGTACGACCGATACTTCGATCAGATCTACTCGTACTGCTATTACCACTCCGGCCGGCGCGAGGAGGCGGAGGATCTGGCGAGCGAGACCTTCCAACGCGCATTGGAGGGGCTCGACGATTTTGAATGGCGAGGGATCCCATATTCAGCATGGTTGTACAAAGTCGCGTCGAACCTGATGTCCAAGCGGCGGCGCCGGCCGCCCTGGATCGAGCTCCCCGACCCGATCGCGGGCAGCGGCGAAAACGATCCCGAACGGTTGTGGCTCCGCCGGGAGCAGGGGGATGAGCTGCACAGAGCTGTGCGCACCTTGCCGCTTGACCAGCGAGAGGCGGTGCTGCTCAAATTCGAGGGGCGCCTCAAGAACAAGGAGATCGGCGTGATCATGGGTCGAAGCGAGGGCGCGGTGAAGCTGTTGCTCTTTCGGGCGGTGCATGGCCTGCGCCGGCGGCTTCAGGAACAGGAGAAGCGGCGATGAATCCGCGGCCAGAAGATATCGATGCGCTGGCCAGGGCGATCGACCGGGTCGTCTTCGCCGAGTCCGGCGGCGCGGCGGCCAGCGAAGTCCCACCCGGGTCGCTGGCGCTCGTCTCCTATCTGAACGACAGCTTTCCCCGGATGACGGTCGCGACCGGCCGGCGGGACAGGCTGCAGCGGCGCGCGATCAGGGCGCTTGGGATCCCGGCCAGCCCGGCCCCCGCCGGATGGGTGCGGCTCGAGTCGGAGATGAACCGCCGCCTGGGCAACCTCGATCCAAAATGGACCCCCGTGGTGGGCGGCGCCGCCCTGGTGTTGCTGGGTGTGGTTGGCTTTGCCGTGTGGCGTCAGCGCGGCGCTATCAAGCCGGCGATCGCCTCCGTCCGCTAGGCGCGAAACTCTCACTCGGTTTCCCCGTTACATCCCGAGCTGATGACTCGGTGGATCGCGACTTGCGCCCGGTGGCGCGCCCTCGTCCTGTTGCCGTTGCTGATGGCCGTGGCCATCCCGGGCACCGGCCGCACGGGCGGCGTCCCAATCGGTCCCCCGCCATTAGTGCTGGAGGCCCCGTCCGACCCCGCGGATGAAGTGCCAGGCCTGGTCGCCGAGCGCCTGGTCGCCGGGCCGCAGTCGGCCCCAGGCACGGGACAACCGGAGATTGGGGAGCTCGGCACCGGAGTCGCCCCCTCGGTCTCGGGGCCGACCACCCATGTGCCGATCCTTCTCTACCACTACATCCGCATCAACCCAAACCCGCGCGATCGGGTCGGCTTCGGCCTGTCGACGCCGCCGGCCATGTTCCGCGCGCAGATGCAATACCTGGCCGACCATGCGTTCCACGTCATCTCGCTTCACCAGGCGGTCGTCGCAATCCGCAATCACACGGCCCTCCCGGCGCGGCCCGTGGTGCTGACGTTCGATGATGGCTACAGTGACTTCTTTACCGCCGCGCTTCCCGTCATGCTCAGCGACGGCTTCACGGCGACCGACTTCGTGGTCACCGGGCGGATGGGCTTGCCCGGTTTCATGACGCCCGGCCAGGTCGTCGCCGCAGATGGGCTCGGCTTCGACATCGGCGCGCATACCGTCGATCACGTGGCGCTCGCGGCGATCTCGCCGGCTCGGGCGAGCTGGGAAATGCGTCAAAGCCAGCTGATCCTGGAAAAACTGCTCGGCCATCAGGTGGTGGATTTCGCCTATCCCTACGGGAGTTTCGATGCCTCGGTGATGGCGTTGGCGGTGCGGTTCGGCTTCGAGACGGCGGTCTCCACCCTCTATGGCACCATTCATTCGGCGGCCCAGTTGATGGAATTGTCCCGAGTGCGCGTCGGGGGGAGCATGCTTCTGAGCACGTATGCGCACATCGTCGGCGGTCCCCCGCCGACCGCGGCCGAATTGCGAACATGACGATCGACGACGGATTATCTCCGCGGGAGGCCGCCCGCATCCGGGCCCGCGAGCGCAAGGCAAGGCCGCCGAAGATGGTGGTCGACAATTCGGGGGTCAAGCGGATCCAGCTCTCCCTTCGCGACCGGGCGAAGAAGAAGAAAAAGTAAAGTAGATCCGTGACTGCGATCCGCAAAGCGGTGTTCCCGGCCGCCGGACTGGGCACGCGTTTCCTGCCGGCGACCAAGGCGCAACCCAAAGAGATGCTGCCGGTGGTCGACAAACCGATCATCCAGTACGGCGTTGAGGAGGCGGTTGCCGCCGGCATCGACCAGATCATCGTGGTCACCGGCCGTGACAAGCGCGCGATCGTGGACCATTTCGACATCTCCTTCGAGCTCGAGCATTACCTGAAGGATCGCGGCAAGACCCGAGAGCTTCAAGTGGTGCGCAAGATCTCAGACATGGTCGACATCACCTACATCCATCAAAAGGAGCCGCTCGGCCTCGGCCACGCTGTGCTGATGGCGAAAGATGTGGTGGGCAACGAGCCGTTCGCGGTCTTTCTGGCAGACGACATCATTCGGTCACAGACGCCCGTGATCAAACAGATGATGGACGTCTATGCCCAGCACCAGGTGTCGGTGCTCGCCCTGCAGCGGGTCGAGCCGGACCAGGTTTCTCGCTACGGCGTGGTCAAGGTGGCAAAAAGCGATGGCCGGATCCATGAGGTGACCGACATGGTGGAGAAGCCCGAGCCGAGCAAGGCACCTTCCAACCTCGCCATTCTCGGGCGCTATCTGCTCAAGCCGTCGATTTTTGGCATCCTGGAGACGACCCACGAGGGCGTCGGTGGCGAGATCCAGCTCACCGATGCCCTGCGCAGCATGGCCCAACAGGAAAAGGTCCTCGGGCTCGAATTCGAGGGCACGTACCACGACGTGGGAACGGTCAGCGGCTTCCTCAAGACCTCAATCGCGTTCGCCCTGGAGCGTCCCGGGCTTCGCGAGGAGCTGCTGAGCTACTTGAAGAGCCTGAACGGCACGAAGCCCGCCTAGGGAGCCGTCCCGGACGGCGTCGAGGGGGTGGTTCCGAGCCTATAATGAGGGGTCCGTTGAATGGCTTTAGCGATACCGCAATCAGGTCCAGACATGGCAGTTTCAGGGAGACGCAGATCCGACGAGGACCGGGTCGTTCGGTATTTGAACACCGAGGGCGACTTCGAGGTCGAGGTGTCACACACACTGAACAAGTGGTGCGTCACCGTCTTTCAGCTGCCATCGAAGCAGGTGGTGGCTCAAGACTTCTTCCCGGAGCGGTGGAAGGCGCTGGCGCGGGCGCAGGACTTCGTCCGCATTCTCAACACCCGTAACAAGCCCCAGCCCGAGTCGGACGACGAGCCCTGATCCGTAACTCGTCGCGGGCCTTCTGGCTCCACGAATGGGGCGCGCTTGCCTTCGTCGTCACCGTCATTCTCGGCCTGCTGGTCGTCCCGGCGGCGCTGATCCTGGAAGGGAGCGGCAAAACGACGACCCCGCCCAACCAGACGCTGCTGCAACCGACGCCGACCCCCAGCTGCGTGTCCACAGTCAGCACGCCGTCCGGTTCCGCGACCGCGAGCCCACGCGCGACGCCGACTCCAACGCCGAAGTCCTCATCAGCAAGCTCTGCCACCCCCTCCGGGACGGTGGTGACCAGCGCGTCGCCGACGCCATGCCCGTCGCCAAGCCCGACGTCCTCCCCGTCGCCGAGCGGCAGCCCAAAGCCGTCCGCCTCGCCCTAGCCGGAGCGAGTCTAGCCGGCGATCGCCTCGCCCAGCACGATCGAGCCGTTTCGGGGCACGATCTGCGCCCGCTGGAGTTCGAGCTCGGCCATCACGCGCGTGTCATCGAGGACGGCAAGCAGGATGTGATCGCGTAGGGCCAGCTCGCCGATTCGCACGCAGTCTTTCAGGAAGGGAAAGACTAGCGGGCGGACCAGGTTGACGATGTATCGCTGCTCCGACTCGCGATCGGCGGCCGGGTCGGCCAGGCTTTCGTCCCGGAAGGCGAGGATGAACAGCTCGTCGTTTAATGAAATCAGGTCGGTCCAGCTGTAGGCTTCCTCCGGCGCGTCCGGGATCAGACTCCGCTTCTGGCGGAAGAGCTCCAGCCGCGATTGGAGCTGGCGCATGGGGCCGGACGGTCCCTCGATGATGAAGGGCACATCCTTGAGGGGAGCCTGGGCGGGTTGCGCGGGATACCGGGTCGAGAACCCGACATCAGCCCGACCGGCAAAGGGAGCCGGCACTTTGATGACGAGCTCCTGAAGCATTCGCCAGAATCTCCTTCTGTTTTTGATTATACCGGCGTTAACACATTCAACGGAAATTCGCGACAGCTCTTGCTGCTTTTGCTCGGCAGTGCGCCAGCACCGCCTCGGCATCGCCCGTATTCAGCACCCGATCAGGGGTCAGGCCGGCGCGGCGGCCAATCGCGCATCCGTAGCGGACCGAGTCGAATTCGGCGGGGTAGTGCGCGTCGGTGTCGATCGCGAGGATGGCGCCGGCGTCCCGCGCCTTGCGCGCCCAGGTGTCGTTGAGGTCGAGGCGCCAGGGGCTGCTGTTGATCTCCAGGGCAGTGCCGGTCTTGACCGCCTCGGTGATCACCGCATCGATATCGAGACTCGTCTCCCCGCGGCGGTCCAGCCGGCGGGAGGTGGGATGGGCCAGCACGTCCACGTGGGGCGATCGTAACGCCGTCAGGACCCGTTGCGTGATCAAATCTTTCGGCTGGTCCAGCGCCGTGTGAACCGAGGCGACGACCACCTCGAGCTCGGCGAGGCTTTCGTCCGGAAGATCGAGGCTGCCATCGGGCAGAATGTCGACCTCGGCGCCATTCAGCACACGCGCCACGCCCGGGCTGGCGTTGACCGACGCGATCGCCGCAGCCCGCTCCGAAAAGCGCTGCGGCGTCAGCCCCTGGGCGATCAGCAGGGACTGGGTGTGGTCGGTCATCACCAGATAGCGATAGCCGCGCTCCATGGCAGCCCGCGCCATGACGGCGATCTCGTTGCGGCCGTCACTCCAGTTGCTGTGGGTATGCAGATCGCCGCGAAGATCCCGCTGCTCGACCAGCTGCGGCAGCGGTCCTTGCGCCGCCAGCTCGATCTCGCCACGCCCCTCCCGGAGCTCCGGTGGAATCCATGCACAGCCCACGGCGGCGTAGACCTCCTCTTCGTTCTCGCCGCCAATTTTTGTGCCGTCCTCTCTGAAGACGCCGTACTCGTTGATCTTGAGCTTGCCCATGCGCCCCGAGCGGCCGCGCAGCTGGACGTTGTGGGCCTGGGAGCCAGTGAAGTACTGCCAGGCGGCGCCGAAGCTTTCCGGCTTCACCGCGCGCAAGTCGACCTCCATCCCCGACCGGGTTCGGATGGATGTCTTGGTGCCGCCCTGGGCGATCACCTCATTGACCTGCGGCAAGTGTGCGAACTCCCGGCAGGTCGCATCCGGATCGCTCGTGGCAACGAGCAGGTCGAGGTCGCTGATGGTTTCGCGAGCGCGTCGGACGCTTCCCGCGATTTCCGCGCGAAACACGCCCGGCATCGACCGAAGGGTGGTCAGGAGGGAGTCGGCCAGGATCCAGCCCTCAGGAAAGAACCGGCGGCCTTCGGTCCGCTTCAGCATGGCAATGCCCTTGAGGATGTTCTCCTCCGTCCTGGCTTTGATGCCGCGCACGAGGAGCAGCCGATGGGCTTGCGCCGCCTCCTCCAGCGCGTCGAGACTCAGGATGCCCAGCGCGTCGTAGATATCCTTGGCCGTGCGCGGTCCCAATCCCGGGACGCGAGTGAGCTCGAGAAGTGCCGGCGGGACCTCGCGCTCGAGTCGAGTCAGGAACTCCAGCTGTCCGGTGGTGACAAACTCGACGATCTTCTTTTCCATCGCCTCACCGATGCCCGGGATTTCCTTGAGCCGTCCTTGCTTGACCAGCTCCTCGACCTCGCTGGTCAGGTTGTCAAGCTGCCGGACGGCCTCGCGGTAGGCGCGGATCTTGAAAAAGTTCTCTCCTTTGATCTCTAGCAGGTCGGCGACCCGGTTGAGCATGGCCGCGATGTCGGCATTACGCACGTCGCTAACCTAGCAGGGCATGCTGCTCCGCGGCGTTCGCGTCCTCGATGTTTCCCGCCTGCTCCCGGGCGCGTACTGCACGCAGCTGCTCCAGGCGCAGGGTGCGGAGATCACCAAGATCGAGGCGCCGACCGGCGACCCGATCCGCCGGTTGCCCGGCGGCGAGGCGTTTTTCGACGCCCTGCATCGCGGCCAGCATCTCCTCATGCTCGATCTCCGCACCGAGAGCGGGCACCAGGCGCTCTACCGGCGAATCGTCGATGCGGACGTCCTGGTGGAGGGGTTTCGGCCAGGGGTCCTCGACCAAATGGAGCTCGGCTATGCCGCGCTGTCCGGCATCAACCCCGCGCTCGTCTACTGCGCCATCACGGGCTATGGCTCGAGCGGCGCGCTGGCGCGCCGCGCCGGCCATGACCTCAACTACCTCGCGCGCAGCGGCGCGTTATCGCTGATGCCACAGCGCGACGGCGCCCCGACCATCCCTGGATTGCAAGTGGCCGATCTCGCCGGCGGAATGCAGGCCGCCTTCCTGATCGCGGCCGCACTCACCGGGCGCGCCAGCTCGGGGCGCGGCACCAGGGTCGAGGTCTCGATGACCGACCTGATGCAGAGCTGGACGGCGCTTCCGCGGGCGGCCATGGAGGCCGGCCTCCCCGGGTTGCCGCTCACCGGCGACGTGCCCTGCTACCACGTCTACCCGGTTCGCGATGGCTACCTCACAGTGGCGGCGCTCGAGCCGGACTTCTGGGCGGAGTTCTGCGGTGCGATCGGCCGCGCTGACCTCACGGAGCGACAGTTCGACCCATCGGCCGTCGAGGATGTGCGATCGGTGCTCGCGCCGGCGACGCGCGAAGAATGGATGGCGCGCTTCGGCGGGCGTGATGTCTGCGTCGAGCCGTGCCTGCGGCTCGATGAGATCGAGAACGGCTGAGGCGGTTTGCGTCCCGCCTCAGCCAAAGGCTCGGGGTTAACTACCCGCGTTTGTGATCGTGCCGAAGAGGCCGTCCGCCTCGCCATTGATGCCTGCGGTGAAATAGACGGCGTTCGGGTCGCCGCCATTGGGTGGTGGGGCTCCATTCCCCACCCGGAGGGCCCACAGGCCGTCGATCGCGATCGGTCCCTGGTCCGACTTCAGGGTCCCGCGGAAGTTGCCCTTGTCGAGGGTGAAGGCATTGATGCGGCCGTTGCCGAAGTTTCCGACCAGCAGGTCGCCCGCGAAATCCCCGAAGCTCGCCGGCGCGATGGCCAGGCCCCATGGTGAGTCGAGCTGTCCATGAGAGACTAGCCGGCGTAGCAGGTTGCCGTTGGTATCGAAGGCGTCCACAAAGCCATGCCCCTGGCCGGCGACGTCATCGTGACCCGTCGCATCCCGCATGGCGAAGGTGACATACAGGACTCCCCCGAGGGTTTGGACGTCGAAGGGTGCGTAGTCAGTCGGGATTTTTGGATCCGTAAAGGATCCGGCTGGGGCGTAGTTGCTGTTGAACACATCCACGGCACCGCCCCGAAAATTCGCTACATAGATGCGGTCGCCGGTCGCGGTCGAGCCGATCGCCAGACCCTTGTACACGGCGCCCGGTGCCGGTAGGGAATTGTCGACCTGGGTGTGTGCGACCGTGCCATAGGCCGGCTGCCAACCGGCAATCGTGCCATCCTCAGTCGCGAATAGAAAGCGATCGCCGCGAAACTCGGCGCTGTTGCCGTTGAAGACCGTACCGGTCGGCGTCCCCAGGGTTCCCGCGGAACTGCCCGCGCCGGGCGGAATCACCACTGTCAAGGGCACCTTCGAGCCGTTGCCCCCGTAGAGGGTGGTGACGCCGGCGCCGTTGTCCGATACCCACATCGGCGTCGCCGGGCCGGCAGAGATGCCCCAGGGGTTCTGCAAGCTGGGGTCAACGACGCTGGCGCCCTGGTCCGTTCGGTTCGATACCAGGTTGGTTTGGGTGAACGCCGTCTTGCCGGCGCCCGCGCCAGCGCCAATGGCGGAAAGGCTGAAGAGCCCCGTCGCCAGAGCGATTGCCAGGGGTAACCGTCTGAGTCGCATGCCTTGCCTCCTTGCGTCCCGTTGGAGGGCCCGAAAAGCCCCTTTAGGGCTTGTACCGTGGGACGTTACGCCTGGCGTGTCAGTCTCTTACCGCTTTCTAAGCCGCTTCTCAGCCGGAGTTCATCGAGATCGGCAAGGATAGTAGGGTCATAACCCCGGGAAGGAGTTGTCGCAGATGAAAGGAAAGCGCTGGATCGCGCTACCGGCGGCCGGGCTGGCGGCGATCATCATCGGAATCGTGGCGGTCGAGGCCGCGCCCTCGCCGTCGCCATCCACGAGCGGGACGAAGAATTACGCACAGGTTTTCGTCGACAAGCTGGCGGCCATTCTGCACCTGAACTCGACCCAAACCAGGGATGCGTTGAAGCGAGCGGAGTTGCAGACCGTCGACCAGATGCTGAAGGACGGCAGGATCACCCAGCAGCAGGCGGACGCCATGAAGGCGAGGATCAATGCCGGCCAGGGTCTGGGCCCGATTGGCGGTTTCGGATTGCGGCCCGGCGCCTTTAAAGGCGATCGCGCCCTGATGCAGGAGCTGGCCACCGCGGAAGCGAACGCCGTCGCCAGCGCCCTGCACATGAGCGCAACGGATCTCAAAAACGCGTTAAAGGCGGGGAAGTCGCTCAGTGATCTCGAGGTCCAGCAAAAGGTGAGCGATAGCGCCGTAAAGACCGCCATGAAGAACGCCGCGAAGGGTGTGCTCGACAAGGCGGTCAAGGCGGGGACGATCACCCAGGCCCAGGAAGATGCCATGCTGTCGCGGGTTGGCTCCGGCCTGAAGTTCCGGTTCGGTCCCAAGGGACGGCCAGGTACCCCGCCAGCCACCCCCGGTCAATCGCCCGCGCCCACGCCCGCGGCCTACTACTCCACGATCTAGCCCTCCGGGCGACGACTTCGCGACAAGGCGCTGACGTTTCGGCGACGATCGCCCGCGCGCTTCAGCCCCGTAGCGTTCGATGCCTAAGCTGATAGCGGGAGGAGTCATGAAGCTGCTGCAATGGCTTCTGAGCGGGCTGCAGTTCACGCTCGTCGCCCTGGAGTTGCCGCCGGATCCCCGGGAGCGGCATTTCTGGAGCCGGCTGGCGCTCCTTCAGCTCGTCTACTCGCTCGCCGGGCTCGTCCTGGGTTTGGCCTGCGTCATCGCTGGCACCCTGCTCTTCTTCCACGGCGTGGTTGGCTCGAGCAGCTGGGTGGGCGAGGTCATTGGCGTCCAGAGCAAGCTCTCCGACGCGGCGCCCGGTACCGTCCTCTTCGTCGTGGGCCTCGCGGTGGTCTTTTTGACCCGCTTCACGGTAAGGGTGCGGCAACCGATTGACATCGACCTTTCCAATCGGCGCGAGTTGCCGGATCGTCGACGCAAGGCAGGGTGAGCCGGGGTCAGCGAGGCGCCGGCTCGGTGGGCGCGTAGCGTCGATAGATCGCCTCCACCTGCCGGCGGGTGTTTTCCCGGTCGCCGCTGTTGTCGATGACATCGTTCGCCCGCGCTCGCTTCTCCTCGAGGGGCATCTGGGAGGCGATCCGTTGCCCTGCTTCCTCGGCGGTCAGGCGGTCTCGCTCCCGGAGTCGGCGGAGCTGCGTCTGCGGATCGACCCAGACGACGATCACCGTTTCCACCGCCTCGGCCCGGTCATTCTCGTAAAGCAACGGAATGTCGAGGACCAGAACGCCCGGACGCCCGCGTCGCGCCGCCACCTCAGCATCCATGCGCTCTCGGATGCGCGGATGGGTGATGGCGTTGAGCCGCTGGCGGGCGACGGCGTCCGCGAAGATGGTGGCGGCAAGCTGGCTCCGGTTGAGCCGGCCATCCGGCAGCAGGATGCCCGGACCGAAGGCCTTGACGATCTCGTCGAGCGCGGGCTGCCCGGGTTCGACGACGTCGCGGGCGAGCTGATCAGCATCGATTACCTCGGCCCCGAGGTCGCGGAACATCTTGGTGACCAGTGACTTGCCGGAACCGAGCCCGCCGGTGAGGCCCAAAACTCGCATATCACTGACGCTACGATTACCAGAGATGACCCTGGTGAAGTCGATCGCCGTGCTGGCGGTGCTGCTGGCGGCGGTCGCCTACTTCGCCGTCCGGACACGACGGCTCTACCGTATGTTGCGGCTGGGCCCCAACGAGAACCGGTTCGACCACATTCCGGAACGGATCCGAAGTGTCCTCAGCTACGTCGGCCTCCACACCAGGATGTTCCGCAACCTGTACTCGGGCATCCTCCATTTCTTCATTTTCTGGGGATTCGTGGTCCTTCTGACCGCGATCATCCAGGCCTTCGGGGAAGGCGTTGTCCCGGGCTTCAGCCTGGCCCCGATCGGTGGGACCACCTGGATCGCCTTCTTGCAGGACCTGTTCGGCATCCTGGTCCTGGTGGGCGTGCTGATGGCGCTCGTCAACCGGCTTGTCATCCGGCCACGCCAGTTCCACGAAAGCAACGAAACCGATGCCCTCATCATCCTCGGCCTGATCGCCACCATCATGATCGGCATGCTGGGCCAGAACGCCGCCCGGATCGCGGAGGGCGGCGATCCCTCGGCATCCTGGCGGCCGCTCTCCTCGGCGCTCGCCCGCCTGTTTGAAGGCTTCGGCTGGGAGCGATCGGCGGCGATCCCGGCGCACGAGGTCTTCTACTGGATCCACATCCTGGCGGTGCTGGCGTTCCTCGTCTACATCCCGAGCTCGAAGCACCTGCACATCATCGTCGCCATTCCCAATGTCTTCTTCCGCAAGCTCGGACCCAAAGCCGGGGCCATGCTCGCGCCGATCGATCTCGAGCACGCCGAGCACTACGGGGTCAGCCAGGTGACGCAGTGGTCCTGGAAAAACCTGCTCGACCTGTACTCCTGTACCGAGTGCGGCCGCTGCCAGGAACAGTGCCCAGCCTTCCTGACCGGCAAGCCGCTCAATCCCAAGATGATCATCGTCGACGCGCGGGAGAACCTCTACAAGACGATCCGCGACGCGCCCGCCGAGCAACGGCGCGATGCCCCACAGTCCCAGAAGCTGATCGGGGACGCCATCAAAGAAGATGAGCTCTGGGCCTGCGTTGCCTGCGGCGCATGTCAGCAGGAGTGCCCAGTGCTGATCGAGCACGTCCCAAAGATCGTTGACATGCGTCGCAGTCTGGTCCTGGAAGAGAGCAGGTTTCCCAAAGAGGCCCAGGGCGCCCTGCGCAGCATCGAGACCCAGGGCAATCCTTATGGCCTGCCGCGCGCGCAGCGGACCGATTGGACTCAAGGGCTGGGCGTCAAGACGGTCGAGGAGAAGCCCGATGCCGAGTATCTCTATTTCGTCGGCTGCGCGGCCTCCTACGATGAAGCCAGCCGGGACGTGGCTCGGTCCCTCGTCAAGCTGCTGCAGAAGGCCGGCGTCGATTTCGCGATCCTCGGCCCACGGGAGACCTGCAACGGCGACCCGGCCCGCCGCATCGGGAACGAGTACCTCTACCAAACGCAGGCGCAGCAGAACATCGAGGCGATGGCCGCTGCCAGGGTCAAGAAGGTGATCGCCAGCTGCCCGCATTGCTTCAACACCATCAAGAACGAGTTCCCGCAGTTCGGCGGCACCTACGAGGTCATCCATCACACGCAGCTACTCGCCAGGCTGATCAAAGACGGCCGGCTCAAGCCGAACAAGGCCGTCGATGGGAAGTTCACCTACCACGATTCCTGCTACCTCGGCCGCTGGAACGATATCTACGACCCCCCGCGCGAGGTCATCGAGGCGATCCCGGGCGCCAAGCTGGTCGAGATCGAGCGCCATCACAAGCGTGGCTTCTGCTGCGGCGCCGGCGGCGGGCGGATGTGGATGGAGGAAAAGATCGGAAAGCGAATCAACCACGAGCGGGTCGAGCAGACGCTGCGCACGGAGGCGCCGCGGGTGGCGACCGCCTGTCCGTTCTGTCTGACCATGTTCCGGGATGGGATCGCGGCAAAGGGCGCCGAGGCGAGGTTGCAGGTCAAGGACCTCGCGCAGTACCTGGCGGAGTCGATCGACGAAGCGCCTGTGTCAACCACCATTTCCGGTTGACTTCCGCCCCGCCCAGGGCGTACTGTACGGAGGCTATGAGGCGGCGGATCCGTTCAGCGAGCATCGCGACCTTCAGGGGCGGAGCCTGCCCTGTCCGGGCCTCACAGCATTGAAAGCCAAGTAATCTAGATCATTTTTCGAGCGCTTTCGACCGTGTGGCCCTCAGGCCCACGGTTTTTTGTTGTTCCGCGCACTTCATTGAGGAGCTGAGATCATGGCGATCCACGCAAGCGAATTGAATACAGCGGCGGTCGAGGTGGACGGCATTTCGAAGCGGTTTGGCGAAGCTGGTCGCCCGAATCGGCTGATGCCCTGGCGGAAGCTGAAGAAGCCGAAGTTGGCGCTCGAGCAAGTGTCGCTGCACGTCGAGACCGGCCGGATCACCGGGATCCTGGGCGCCAACGGCAGCGGCAAGTCGACGCTGATCCGGATCCTGGCCACCTTGTTAACGCCCGATCAGGGTACGGCGTCGGTCTTCGGCTACGACGTGGTGTCGCAGCCCGACGACGTGCGCCGCCACATCAACCGCGTCTCGGTCGAAGCCTCCTTCTTCAAGGAGATGAGCCCCTGGGAGAACATGCTTTACGCCGCGCGGCTCTACGGCAGCGGCGGCGAGGGCACGCGGGATCGGGTCGAGGCGATGCTGGAGCGGCTCGGCCTGCCGCTCGACACGCTCGACAAGCCGATGAAGCAACTATCGCGTGGTCAGCAGCAGAAGGTCGCGATCGCCCGCAGCTTCCTGACATCGCCGTCACTGCTGCTGATGGACGAGCCGACCACGGGGCTCGATCCGCGCTCGAAGCGTGAGGTCCAGGAGCTGGTGCGGTCGATCCGGCGGGATCGCGCCGCCACGGTGCTGCTGTGTACGCACGACCTGCAAGAGGCGGAGGTGCTGTGCGACCGCGTCGTGGTCATCGACCAGGGCCGCGTGCTGGCCGAAGGTACGCCTGCGGAGCTGATCCGCGCGCATGCCGGCAAGACCGACGGCAGCCTGGAGGACGCCTTCATGCAGCTGACCGGGAAGCGGCTCGAGGAAGACGAAGAGGAGAAAGAGGAGTGACTGGAAACATGCTGCGCTGGGAGCTGAACGCGTTCGTCGGCTTCATCGAGAGGCAAAAGAACCTCTATCGGCGCTACTGGGCGTGGGAAGGGGTCTGGCTGCTCTACAACCTGGTCAGCGTGCTGAGCATCGGCTACCTCGCGGCGGGGCTGTCGACGCTTGGGCTCGAGCAAGGACAGGCGAATTTGCACCAGACGCAGCTCTACCTGCTTGTGGGGGCGTTGCTCTGGACCTACTTGTCGCTGGTATTCTTCGAGATTGCCTTCGCCATCACCTGGGAGCGCTGGGAGGGGACTATCGAGTACACCTTCATGGCGCCAATCAAGCGGCTGACCCACCTCCTGGGCGTTTCCGCCGCGTCGCTGCTGTACGGGATCGCGCGCACGGCGATCATCGGCGTCGGTGTGGTCCTCCTGTTCAGGATCGACCTGTCGCACGCCAACTGGCTGACGGCGCTGGCGATCTTCGCGGCCGCCACGCTGCCCCTGTTGGGCCTGGGCATCTTCACCTCGATCCTGCCGCTGCTGTCGCCGGAGAAGGGCGAGCAGATGGCCTTCGCGGTCCAGGGGGTCCTGTTGCTGATTTCCGGCGTCTACTACCCGATCAGCGTCTTGCCGGGGCCATTGCACCTGGCCGGCATCCTCTCGCCGCTGACCTACACCCTCGATGGGGTCCGGGAAGCCCTACTCCACGGGCTCTCGCTCGCCGGCGCCCTGCCGGATGTCGCGATTCTGCTGGTGATGGGCATCGTCCTGGTGCCAGCATCGGTCTGGTGCTTCGGCCGCGCCGAGGAGCGCGCCAAGCGGCTCGGGCTGCTGAAGCGAAGTGGCTAACCTTCTCGTCAGTGGTCCGCAAGACGGCATGTCTTGTTCGTGCGTCGAGTGAAAGCAGCTCGAGTCTTGCGCGCCTGGATAGACGCTTTACCCGATAGACGCTTTTAGTAGATAAAGCCGAGGATGCCGCGCATCGACGTCACTGTCCGGTAGTCCACCCGGCCCCAGCCGCCTCCCGGCACGCCCCACCAGTTCATCTCCGAGACGACGAATGAGCCGTTCGCGTTGACCGACTCGACGTAACCCACATGGCCCTGCGGTGAGGTCGCGCTGTAGCCCATGACCATGATGGCGCCGGCGCGAGGGGCTGAGCCCTCACCGAACCCGAAGGCTCGGGCGTTCCACCACCATTGCGCGGCGTTGCCCCGCCACGGCACATAGCGTTTGTGCGCGACCCACCAGGTGCAGTAGCCATAGGCAAAGCCGTTGGCCGTCCCCGACACCGGGCCTGTGACCCGCGCCGGGCTTGGGCGAACCGGTGTTCGGGAAAGCACGCGGATGGGTGCGACCGCTTTCGGCGGCCCGGCAACCGCGGCAGGCGTGGGAACCGCTTCCACGTAGATCTGGACCACGGAGGGTGCGCGTGCAGGCCGCGGCGGGTCGGCGCCCGTGGTCGCACCGGTAAGGGGAAGTGCCGTGACGGGAAGGGCGATGCCGGCGGCCGACACCGGGGCCAATTGGTGCGGTCCTGTCGACAGCGCTCCCAGGCCGAGCGCGACGATCACGCCTCCCCCGGCGGTGCGACGCAGCGTTACGCCAACGGTGCGGATCAGGGTCCAACCTCCTTCCCTCAGTTGGATCAGACGCGCCGCCTACTGCCGGCCGTTCAGAACCCTGAGTACAAAGAGGGAGTCCCCGCGTGATGTAACTGGCCGTGTTAAACCCTACTACAAAGGGTGCACAGCTTGTCAAACCGCCAATTTGGCCCCCGAATCGGGAGCCATCGAAAGCCGCCCGTAGAATCAACCAATGCTGACCCGGATCGATCATGTGGGGATCGCCGTGCGCGATCTCGACCAGGCGATCCAGGTGTATGAGCGGCGGCTCGGGCTTCGGGCCAGTGGCCGAGAGCGGCTCGAGAATGAGGGTATCGAGATCGCCATGATCCCCATCGGAGAAAGCCGGATCGAACTGATCACGCCACTGAACGCCGAGTCGACGGTCGAGAAGTTCCTCCGTGACCGTGGTGAGGCCGTTCACCATGTCGCCTTTGCGACCAGTGACATCGGCGCCTCGCTTGCCGAGGCGGCGGCCGCGGGCGGGCAGCTGCTCGATGAAGTGGCCCGTCCCGGGGCGCACGGCACCCTGATCGGGTTCGTGCATCCCAAAAGCGTCTGCGGGGTTCTCACCGAGTTCGTGGAAGCGGATGGCAAGCCCGGCAGCTGAGCCCAAGCCCGACCATCGAGCCGAGTCGACCACCGACAGCGGCCTGCCGCTCAAGCCGGTCTACCGGGCGCAAGACGCCGGTCCTGAACCGCCCGAGCCCGGGCAGTATCCATTCACACGCGGCATCTACTCCCAGATGTACCGGCGGCGGCCGTGGACGATCCGGCAGTACGCCGGCTACGGCAGCGCGGCCGAGACAAATCGTCGCTTCCGCTACCTCCTTGGACACGGCCAGACGGGCCTTTCGGTCGCCTTCGACCTTCCCACCCAGATGGGTCATGACGCGGATGCCCTGATGGCTCGCGGCGAGGTGGGCAAGGTGGGGGTGTCGATCTCTTCGTTGAAGGACATGGAGATACTCCTCGGGGGCATCCCGCTGGGCGACGTCAGTACCTCAATGACGATCAATGCCCCCGCCGCTCTTCTCCTCCTCCTCTACGAGCTCGTTGCCGAGCAGCACGGCGTGCCTGGGAATCGGCTCAATGGCACCGTCCAGAACGACATCCTGAAGGAGTACGCCGCCAGGGGCACCTACATCTTTCCACCCCGGCCATCGATGCGGCTGACGACCGACCTCTTCGCCTACTGCAGGGAGCGGCTGCCGAACTGGAACACCATCTCGATTTCGGGCTATCACCTGCGGGAGGCCGGCGCCACGGCGGTCCAGGAACTTGGCTTCACGATGGCGCATGCGATTGCCTACGTCGATGCGGCCCGCGCCGCCGGCCTCCAGGTGACAGAGTTTGCGCCACGTGTGTCCTTTTTCTTTGCCGTCTTCTCCGACTTCTTCGAGGAGGTGGCCAAGTTCCGGGCCGCCCGGACGCTGTGGGCCCGCTTGATGAAGGATCGCTATGGCGTGAGCGACGGACGGGCGCAGGCGCTTCGCTTCCACACCCAGACCGGTGGCAGCACGCTGACCGCGCAGCAGCCGTACAACAACATCGTCCGGGTGGCGCTACAGGCGATGAGCGCCGTCCTGGGCGGCACCCAGAGCCTGCACGCCAATTCCTTCGATGAGGCGCTCGGGCTCCCGTCGGAGACCGCGGCGACACTCTCGGTGCGAACGCAGCAGATCATCGCCCACGAGACCAATGTGGCGAGCGTCGCCGATCCGCTGGGTGGGAGCTACCTGGTGGAGGCGTTGACCGCCGAGCTGGAATCGGGCGCCAGGACGTTGATCGACGAGGTGGACCGGCGGGGTGGCGCGATCGAGGCGATCGAGACCGGGTTCACGCAGGATGCCATCCAGGAGAGCGCATACCGATTCCAGCAGGCGGTCGAGGATGGCCGGCGGGTGGTGGTCGGCGTCAACCGCTTCAGCGGCGATGACGAGGCCGTCGAGATCGTCAAGATCAGTCCCAAACATGAGGGCGAGCAGGTCGAGGCGCTCCAGCGGCTTCGGGCGGAACGCGACGCGGCCCGCGTCAGGGCGGCGCTGGCAGAGGTGGGCCGGGCCGCGGAGGGCACAGCGAACCTGCTTCCTCCGATGCGAGAGGCGCTGCGGGCCTATGCCACCATAGGAGAGGTGTGTGACGTGTTGCGCGGCGTGTTTGGCGAGCACCGGCCGGGGACTCGCAGCTAAATCCATGGCGACCCGCGCCGCGAAAGACGCCGCCCCGTCGCCTTCCGAGCGCCAGATCAACATTCTCCGGAAGCGAAAGTACGACGCGATGCATCGGGGTGGCGATCCCGATGACAAGCAGCACCCGAAGGGCAAGCTCACGGCGCGCGAGCGCATCGAGCTCCTGGTCGACCCTGGATCCTTTACCGAACTCGATGCCTTTGCCGTCCACCGGACCGAGGCGTTCGGAATGGGCGAGAAAAAGGTCCCGGGCGACGGCGTGGTCACGGGCTACGGCGCGGTCGATGGCCGCGACATCTTCATCTTCTCGCACGACGCCAGCGTGTTTGGCGGCTCGCTGGGCGAGGTGTTTGCCGAGAAGGTCTGCAAGGTGATGGACCTGGCCGTCCGGGCCGGCCGGCCCTGCGTCGGGATCAATGACTCGGGCGGCGCCCGCATCCAGGAAGGCGTGGTCAGCCTGGCCGGGTATGCCGAGATCTTTTACCGAAACGTCCAGTCGTCCGGGGTGGTGCCGCAGATCTCCGTGATCGCCGGACCGTGCACCGGCGGCGCGGTGTACTCGCCGGCCATCACGGACTTCATCTTCATGGTCGAGCACCTCGGCTATATGTTCATCACGGGGCCGGAGGTCATCCGGGTCACAACCGGCGAGAAGGTGGGCTTCGATGAGTTGGGCGGTGCCGAGGTCCACAACATCAAGAGCGGGGTGGCGCACTTTCTTCACGAGTCGGAGCCGGACGCGTTTGCCGGGGTGCGCCGGCTGCTGTCGTACCTGCCAGGCAGCAACCGGGAGCGGCCGCCGAGCGCGAGCCCCAGCGACGATCCGCAGCGCCGGGACGCCTCGCTGCAGTCGCTGATTCCTGAGAACCCGCATCAGCCCTACGACATGAAGGCGGCGATCTCCGCGATCGTCGATCAAGGCAGCTTCACCGAGGTGCAAGAGCATTTCGCGCAGAACCTCGTGATTGGCTTTGCCCGCCTGGACGGCGAGGTGGTCGGCATCGTCGGCAACCAGCCGCGGATCCTGGCCGGGGCGTTGGACATCAACGCCTCGGTAAAAGGCGCCCGCTTCGTCCGGTTCTGTGATGCCTTCAACATCCCGCTGGTCACCTTTGTCGATGTTCCCGGCTTCCTACCCGGGACGGCGCAGGAGTACAACGGCATCATCCGGCACGGCGCGAAGTTGCTGTATGCCTTTGCAGAGGCCACGGTGCCCAAACTCACGGTGATCACGCGCAAAGCGTATGGCGGCGCCTACGACGTGATGGCGTCCAAACACATCGGCGGTGATTTCAATTACGCCTGGCCGGCGGCCGAGATCGCCGTTATGGGTCCCCAGGCTGCCGTCAACGTCATCTTCAAGCGGGAAATCGCTGCGGCCAAGGAGCCGGCAAAGAAAGCCGAGCAGCTGGTTGAGGACTACAAGGAGAAGTTCGCCAATCCGTACGTGGCGGCGGAACGGGGGTTTCTCGACGACGTCATCGAGCCGCAGGAGACTCGGCCCACCTTGATCCGGTCCTTGCACCTCCTCAGGGAAAAACAGGCAGCCCGCCCCACCCGCCGTCACGGAAATATCCCCCTTTGAAATTTCTCGAGTATCAGGTGAAAGAGCGGTTCAGGGCGGCCGGAATCCCGGTCCCCGACGGCCGGCTGGCGCGCAACCCGGACGAGGCGGCACTGGCGGCCGGCGCCCTCGGCTCGGTGGTGGTCAAGGCGCAGGTACCGACCGGCGGCCGTGGCAAGGCCGGCGGGATCAAGCTGGCCGGCACGCCGCTCGACGCCAAGCGGGCGGCCGCCGAAATCCTGGGGATGACGATCAAGGGCTATCCGGTCAGGGAGGTCTGGTGCGAGACCTCGCAGGAGATCCTGCGCGAGCTCTATCTCGGTCTGACCCTCGACCGCGACGCCCGCAAACCCGTGCTGATCCTGAGTGCGCGGGGCGGCATGGACATCGAAGAGGTCGCGCAGACGCATCCCGAGACAATCGCGAAGCTGCACCCCGATCCATGGCGTGGCCCCCTTGCCTTCGAGGTCCGCGACCTGATTTTCCGGGCCGGGCTCGGCCCCCTGCAGGCGCAACTGACACCGCTGGTGAGCAAGCTGTACGCGCTGGGCCGCACCTATGATGCGCTGACTATCGAAATCAATCCGCTCGCGCTGACGCGCGACGGCGGCCTCGTGGCGGCAGACGGCAAACTCGAGATCGATGAGAACGCTATGTTTCGCCATAAGGACCTCCACGGCGCCGATGAGTCTGATGAAGATCCCATGGAAGCCGAGGCGAAGCGCCGGAAGCTGACCTACGTCCGTCTCGACGGCGCGATCGGTGTCATCGGCAACGGCGCGGGGCTGGTGATGAACACCCTTGACCTGGTGGAGCGCGAGGGGGGTCATGCGGCCGACTTTCTCGATATCGGCGGCGGGGCGAAGGCCGAGGTGGTGCACAGCGCGTTGGAGCTGCTGGCCGGCGATCCGCGGGTGAAGGGGATCCTGATCAACATCTTCGGCGGCATTACGCGCGGCGACGAAGTTGCGCACGGGATCATCGACGCCACGCGCGACCTGGACCTCAAACTCCCGCTGGTCGTCCGGATGACCGGTACCCGCGAAGAGGAAGGGCGGCGCTTGCTCAAGGAAGCCGGGATCCCACCGGAGGCCAGCGCGAGCGCGGCTGCGCGGAAAATCGTCGAGCTCGCCGCCACCGGTACCGGCAGGCCCGCCGCGGCCTCATGAGCATCTTGCTCTCCAGCCAAAGCAAGGTCCTCGTCCAGGGGCTGACCGGTCGCGAAGGGACGTTCCACGCGGAGCAGATGAAGGCGTACGGGACCAACCTGGTGGCTGGCGTCAGTCCGGGGAAGGGTGGCACCACGCACCTGGGCGTTCCCATCTTCGATACGGTGGCCCAGGCGAAGGGTGAGACCGGGGCGGAGGTGAGCGGCATTTTCGTGCCGGCGCCCTTCGCCGCCGACGCCATCATGGAAGCGGCGGCCGCCGGCATCGGGCTCATCGTGTGCATTACCGAGGGGATCCCCCTGTACGACATGGTGCGGGCACGGGCCTTCGTCGAGGATGCCGGCGTCAAGCTCATCGGACCGAACTGCCCGGGATTGGTGACGGCTGGCCAGGCGAAGGTCGGCATCATCCCGAACCACATCAATCACGAGGGGTCGGTCGGCATCGTGTCGCGAAGCGGCACCCTGACCTATGAAGTGATCCAGGGCCTGAGTCAGGCCGGCCTGGGGCAAACCACGTCGGTCGGCATCGGCGGCGATCCGATCCTCGGGATGTCGTTCAGCGAAGTATTGCGGCTGTTCAAAGCGGACGCCGCGACCCGCGTCGTGGTCATGATCGGCGAGATCGGCGGCAGCGACGAGGAGGCAGCCGCCGAGAGCGTGATCGGCCGGGATTACGGCAAGCCGGTCATCGGCTTCATCAGCGGCCGCACCGCCCCGCCGGGGAAGCGCATGGGGCATGCCGGCGCCATCATCTCGGGGAACACCGGGACGGCGTCGTCGAAAGTGCAGGCGCTGACACGAGCCGGGGCCGAGATCTGCGACACCATTGAGGAGGTGGTGGCGGCCGCCGGGGCCGCCGTGGACCAACCGTCAAGCGCCGCGCACCGCTGAGCCGACGGCGAGAATCCGAAGCCTCGCGACAGCCGTCGCGCCGTGCCGCAAAACGCCGCTGGGGGCGGCTGCGTCGCATTGCGCTTGGCCTGCTGGCGGTCGTCGTCCTGATCACCGTCGTGGCCTACCTTCCGGCCGGCAGCCTGGCCGCCTCGGTTTCGGCAACCCGGTACGGCCCCGCTGACGCGGGCCTCTCCTGGCTGCGGACGGACCGGGGTCAGATCGTCGACGAGCAGGGGCGAAAGGTGCTCTTGCGCGGCTTCAATACCGATGCGCTCGTGGCCTACCCCAAGAGCCCACCGGCGCCGCTCGACGAAACCGATGCCACGCTGATGCAACGGGCGGGCTTCGACGTCGTGCGCCTGGGCGTCGATTGGTCACAACTCGAGCCGGTGCGCGGCCGGATCGACCGGGTGTATCTCGATCGGGTCGCCGCCACGGTGACACTGCTCAACCGCCACGGCCTGTACGTCGTTCTCGACATGCACTTCCGGCTGGGCTGGAGCCCGCGTTTCGGATACTCCGGGGCACCGGGATGGGCCACGATCGGCGCTCCGAACTGGAACCCGCTGCCGAAGTACTCGTGGAGCCCATCCCTGTCCCCCGCGTCGTTCACATCGGATACCTACTTCTGGCTGTCGTCCGACTGGAAAAAGGACTTCTATCAGGCCTGGCAAGCCGTCGCGGCACGCTTCAAAGACACTTCGGGCATCGCCGGCTATGACATCTTCAATGAAGCCCATCCGCTACCGATCCCACCCCGCATCTTCGAAAAGTTTTACCTCTGGCCAATGTTCAAGGAGGCGATCGAGGCGATCGGCGCCGTCGATCCCAACCACCTCTTCATCGTCGAGGGCATCCTGTTGCTCACCATGAACACCGTCGTGGTCCACCTGAAGGCCCCGAATCTCGTTTACGGGACGCACCTCTACGAGGGATCGTTGATCCCGCCCTTCTGGAACGGTGATCCGGCCTTCCTTCGGCAGCGCGTTCAGCAGCGGGTCACAGAGGCGGCACAGGTCCCGGCGCCCCTGTGGATGGGCGAGCTCGGTTACGACTTGACGCAGAACGGCGCCTTGTCCTACGCGGACGCGGCGCTCGACGAGGCGGATCGACTGGGCATCGGCTGGGCCTGGTGGCAATGGCGGGAAAACCGGTGGTGGGGGATTCGCGACGCGCAAGGGCAGACGGTCAATGCGACGGCGCTGCGTCACCTGGCGAGGCCATATGTGATCGCCGCACCCGCTGGCGTGCATCCCGGACGGGGCGATGGGGTGCAGGGGTCACTGACCATCCGGGTGGACGCGGCGCACGCGGATCAGCCCATCGTGATCGGATGGTCGGCGCTGACGTTGGCGGCGCCGATTGGCCGTGGCACGTGCCTTGCCAGCTCGCGATGGGACGCTACCACGGCGCGGCTGACGCTCCAACTCGGTCGAGGTGCGGGCTGCGAGCTCACGGTGCGGACCACTTGACGAGCCCACCTGCCAGGATGTAACTAGGAACCGTAGCGTTGATAAGGGCTGGGGCCCGCAGCTGGACCAGTCAGTTACCGGGGAGGAGTCATATGAAACGCCTGATCGTCGTTGCGATGCTGACGCTTGGAGCAATCGCGCTGCCCGCTACGGCCGCGGCCGCACCGGCGCGGACCAACCTGTTCATCGCCCATCTGGTAGGGGACCAGGAAACGCCGCCCAACGACAGCCTCGCGCAGGGCGAGGTCATCATGCACCTCAACGCCGACGGCACCGTCAGCTACAAGCTGATCGTCGCCAATATCACCAACGTGATCATGGCGCATATCCACGTGGCGGCGCGGGGGGTGCCGGGGCCAATCCGGCAATGGCTGTACCCGGTGTCCGGACCACCGGCGCAGCTGCGACCTGGCCGAACCGACGGCATCCTCGCCGAGGGGACGTTCACCCCGACCCCGGAGCTGCTCGCGGCGATCGAGAGCGGTGATGCGTACGTGAATGTCCACACCTCGCAACTCCCGGCAGGCGAGATTCGCGGACAGCTCAGAGCCGCCCACTGAGCTGAGACCGAGCAGGAGGGCTTGGCTGGATGCCAGCCCTCCGACCTCGCCGTGAAGCCAGCCTCGGCTCGAATCGGCGTGATCGGCGGAATCATGGCCCTCGCTACGACCCTGGCCGCCAACCTCTGGATCCTCCTCGTCGGACCGGCTGACCTCTGCCGATTCGGCCCGCTCGCCGCCCTTCTTTTCGATGTTGGCGCCCTGATCGTGTTCGTGTTGCTGGCGGCCGCGGTCGGCATGGCCACAGGTCGCGCAGTTGGATCGGTAGGTCAGGCGACACTGGCCGGTGTCTTGTTCGGCGTCATTGCAGGTGTGGCGTTGCTGCTCACGGTCCCGTTTGCTCCCGCCGTCACGCACCGGCTCCAGGAGGTCGATACGCTGTGTCCCCAAACCAGCGCTATCCGGGGTGGCGGCGGTGGTTCCTTCTCCTTCAGTTTTGGGCCAACGCCACCGTCTGGGGTCGTCCTCCCGACCCCGCCCCCCGGCTTTTTCATAACGCCGCCGCCGGTAGGTTTCGAATCCTCTCCATTCGGCGTTGCCGTCGCGCTTCCTTCGGTGATCGGTCTGCTGGCCACGGTGGTGGTCGGGACCGGCCTTGCCGCAGGCACGGCGGCGCTGGGCGGCCTGATCGGGGTGGCGTCAAGGCCGAGGAGCGCTACCTCGTCGTGGACGCCAGAAGGCTCGTGAAGGATTCCTCGAGTTTCGAGTGCAAAAACGTGATGGCATCCTCGTCGTGCGCCGTGGAAAGAAACGCCGCCTCGAACTGGGAGGGGGGAATCGAGACGCCCCGTGCCAGGAGACTCCGAAACCAGGCGGCAAACTGCGCCGAGTCGGCCTGCTTCGCCGTCGCGTAATCGGTTATCGCGCCCGCCGCAAAGAAGGCGGTCAGCATCGATCCCACCCGGTTGACGGTGAGCGGCACGCCAGCCGCGGCAGCGGCTGACGCCAGCTCGACGGCAACTCGAGCACCAACCGATTCAAGCTGGCGGTAGACGCTGTCGTCCAGCGCCTCGAGCGTGGCCAGCCCGGCCGCGACGGCCAGAGGATTTCCCGACAGCGTGCCGGCCTGATAGACCGGACCGGCCGGCGCAACCTGCTCCATGATTTCTCGGCGCCCACCGTACCCGCCGATCGGAAGGCCGCCCCCCAGCACCTTGCCCAGGCAGGTGAGATCGGGGGTCACGCCATAGAGTTGCTGGGCTCCACCACGGGCGACCCTAAAGCCGGTGATGACTTCATCGAAAATCAGAAGGCTTTGACTGTCGCGAGTCACCTGGCGCAGCCCGGCGAGGAAGCCGGCCGCCGGAGGGACGACGCCCATGTTCCCCGCGACCGGTTCGACGATGACAGCGGCAACCTGGTTGGGCCAGCGCGCCATCGCCGATTCGACGTCGCTGAGGTTGTTGTATCGAGCCACCAGGGTGTCCTGCGCGGCGGCCGGCGTGATACCCGGGGTCCCCGGGATGCCCAGCGTCGCCACGCCCGAGCCGGCGTCCACGAGCAGGGCGTCGGCATGCCCGTGGTAGGCGCCGGTGAACTTGATGAGCTTGCGCCTGCCGGTGAAAGCCCGCGCGAGCCGGACCGCGGACATGGCGGCCTCGGTTCCGGAATTGACAAGGCGGAGCATCTCGATCGCCGGCATGCGGTCGGAAACAAGCAAAGCCAGTCGCACCTCGGCCTCGGTCGGGGCGCCGAAGGTCCAGCCTCGCGCCAGTTGGGCTTGCAGTGCCTCGACGACGGCCGCCGGGCGATGACCCAGGATCAACGGTCCCCAGGAACCGATGAGATCGAGGTACCGGTTCCCGTCGACGTCCCAGAGCCAGGGCCCGTCGCCCCGGGCGATAAAGGGCGGCGTCCCCCCAACCGCGCCATGCGCCCGGACCGGGCTGTTGACGCCGCCGGGGATCAGGCGTTTGGCCTCCTCGAACAGCGCCGCCGATCGACCGATGCCTACGACAGCTCCCGGTCGAGGTCGAAGGCATCCTTCATCACCGATGCTTCGAGCGCGGGATCCGGACTTTCGCGCAGCGCGCGAATTGGTCCGTGCAGGAAGTTGGCGGCAAGCGCGTCGGCGAGGTGGCGCATTGCCGCACGGGTCTTCAGATCGGCGGCGGGCATCCGGGCCAGATGTCGTTCCAGCACGGCCTCCGCAACGCCCTCCACGCGGTCGACCAGGGCTCGAATCGTCGGCGCCGAGTCGCGGGCCTCCAGCGCGAGGCGGGTCTTTCGCAACTCCTCTTCGATGATTCGCTCGGCGGACGGAACCCAGGCGGTGCGGCGCTCGCGGTTGGCCTCGGCAACCGTGTGAAGGTCATCGATATTCAAGAGGTTGACGCCGCTGACCCCGCTGACTTCGGGATCGATAT
>VBHC01000210.1 GCA_005889535.1 Chloroflexota bacterium | reverse complement strand
CAGTTCCGGATGGCTTGCTGGCTGCACCAGGGATCCCTCCCGTAGCGGCTGTGCGAGCCAGTGTGGCGGAACAAAGACCTCGGGGTAGCCGAAGGTTTTGACCGCCCCCACTGCCAGAAGGATTTGTTTGCCGGTGCGTTCCGCCGCATCGATCTGCCAATCCACCTCTGCCGTATCGAATCGCCCCGGCTCCCCCTCGATGCGGTTCCAATACGCCCCCAGACGGACGAGCGGATATGGATAGTCCAGGAGCAACCGCAAGGCTGCCCGTCTCTCCAGACCGAGCGCCTCCGCCTGGAGCGGGCGGAAGCTGATCCCAAGAAGGGTGGATCCGCGGGGCTCGACCGGATGCGTCCGCCAGGCGTCGGTCAGCGGTTGATTCGAGTGCGCGAGCCGCAGCTCCATCGGCTATTTTCCCTCCCCCTCAGGGGGAGCGTAGAGGGATTCTCCCTCCCCCTCAGGGGGAGGGTAGGGTGGGGGTGACGCGTCCGCGAAATATTCGAACTGCAGCATGCTGAGCGGCAGCCAGGCGGGAACAACGCGTCCTAAACCCTTGCCGATCCCGCCGCGCTGGCTCCGATAGGCAGACCAGGCGCGGATTTTCGCCACGATCGCCGGTCCGATAAAGAGGCGGTGAGTCGGAGTTGCTCGGGGCGACGCCGCCCGCGAGTCATCGGCGACCTGGCCGACCAGGACCAGCAGTCTCAGCAGCCTGGCCGGCAACGCCACGTACCAGAGTGATACGGCTGGAAACTGCCTTCGGTGCAGGTCGGTGAGCAGCTGCGAACACGCAACGTGATCCACGTGACCATCGAACCCGGCGAGGTCATAGGTGAGGATCAGGTCGGGGTTTATCTCCGTGACCCGTCGCGCGATGGCGGATGCCACCGGCCCGGTTTGCTGATCTAGCCGGCCATCACCAAAGTCCTCCTGGATCACACGCGAGACACCCAGGATGGCGGCAGCAAGCTCGGCCTCGCGATGGCGGACGGCCTTAAGAGCCGGATCGATCACGCCTGCCGAATTGCCGCGTTCGCCTCCTGTGAGCAACAAGAGGGTCACGCGTGCTCCGGTCTTCGCAAACCGGGCAAGGGTGCCGCCACAATGGACGGTCTCGTCGTCGGCGTGAGGAAAGACAGCGAGCACATTCTTGAATCGTCTGGGGTCGCGGACCGGTACCGATCGATCTGTGATCAACAGGACCGCGGCCATCCACAGCGCAACCGCGGCGCCCGGAATGAGCAGCAGTCGTTTCAGTCGCGACCGCCGGCTCGACGGCGCGCCAGCCAGGCGAGCGGCGCCAGGAAACCCTTCACCAGGAACGGCGGCACATTCGGAACCGACACCTCGCGCTCGAACTCGAGCAGGACGCGGGCGAGGTCGGAGAGCCGCGGCAGCCGGGTGCCGAGGAAGTGGCCTGCCCGGGCCATCGCCTCGTTCGCCTCAAAGAACTCCGCGGTCCGAAGCGCCGGTCGCACCTCCACCCGCGCCTGCGAGACGTCCGCGCCAGGATTGCCAAACCAGTGCGCTTTGCCAACCGGCACCACGACCTTCTCACCAGGTCCGGCGTCGATGGTGTGGCGACCGAGGCGGAAACGCATCCGGCCGGCGAGAACGGTGAACTGTTCCTCCTGGATTGGATGGGCATGGCGCGCGGGGACGTGCGCCCCGGGCGGCAGGAAGAGATCGAAGACGAAGAGCTGGCCGCCGGTTTCTGCGGCGGTCTGACGAACCACGATGCGTTCGCCACTGATCGGGTTCTCGATGACGCGACGATGTTCTTCGGCAATCATGCTGACCTCCGGCTTCCGCGCCGGGCCGCCGGCGTAGCCAGCAGACCAACCGTCAGCAGCAGCGCGACCAGCAGGCTGGAATGATAGACCAGGTCCCCGG
>VBHC01000209.1 GCA_005889535.1 Chloroflexota bacterium | reverse complement strand
CGCGTGCACGATAGCGAGCGCATTTGCTGTGGCGGGTATGTCCAGGGCCAGGCCGGTCGCGTCCATCGCCGTCCACGATTGGCTGGTCGGCAGCGAGTACTGCTTGGTGCTGGCAATCGTCTGTTCGCCCGATCCCGTCTCCACCAGCCGCGCCGTCAGCCGGGTGGGTGAAAAAACCGGACCCGTTCCGGCTCCGGCGAAGATGGTGCCACCGTTGGCCGGGACGTTGCTCTTCCAGCGGAGGCTGAACGCGTAGCTGTGTCCCGATAGCAGGTCCTTGACGACGTGGACGAAGGCCGCGTTCGGCGAGAAGGTGCCGCTCTTCCCACCACTCTCCTTCCAGGCCAACAGAACCGGACCCGCGCCATTGTCGTCGACGAAAATCCCAATGTCCTGGTTGATGCCGGCATTGGCTGTCCAGAGATCGGCGTTGGCATCGATGATCGCCGTGGCGTTTGTGCTCGGAGCCAGCGTCAGGGCCAGCCTGGTCGGATCCATCGCCGTCCAGGTGCTGCCGTTGCTATTTGGGAGCTGGTACTGCAACGTGCTGTAGGCCGTCTTCACCACCGAGGAGGTAAAGCTGAGGCTGCCGGCTGCCGTGCCCCAGTCGGAGTTGGTGGGGCCAGGACCGGTGGTCGTCGTGGCGTACTCGCCGGCCACCCAGACGTCACCGGAAACCGGATCCCGCGCGGCACCGGAATAGTCGCCCCAGCGGTTTCCGTTGAACGAGGGATCCCCACAGGATCCGCAGCTGTAGGCGCCTGTCCCCACCTGGATGGCTCGCTGAGGCGCAAACGTCCCGGGCCCGATTGCGGGCTGGCCGCTGGCGAAGACTCCGGCAAACGAGGCGTCCCCGGATTTGGTGAACACGACCACCATGTCGCCGGCCGGGTTGATGGATAGCGCCGGAAAGAACATGAAGCTGGCGGCTTGCCCCAGGTCGACGTCCTGGAGCAGGCCCGGCGTGCCGGTCAGCGAGAGCTGGATCAGGCGGACGCAGGACCGCGGGGTGGAGTCGATGGGAACCTGGCAGGCATCGTTGCCCGCCAGCCAGAGATTGCCATTCGACACCACCGCTGATTCGAACGCGTCGTCGTTGGTCGCCAGCAACGGAGCCGACGGGCCCTGCCTGGCCCCGGGAGGAGGAGCGGTCGGTGTGATATCGACGTCAGCCTCATTCCAGCTCACGTCCTGCGCCTGCGGCGTCCCGGTGACTGTGATGATCCCGGCCTGCCCGGTCGAGCCGCCGTTTGAATCGAAGACGTTGTAGATGAGGTTTCCCGCCGAGGAGACGCTCGGCTGCTGAACCGGGATGAGATTGAAGCGGGTCAGATCTGGGCCGAGCAGCATCGCCGACC
>VBHC01000208.1 GCA_005889535.1 Chloroflexota bacterium | reverse complement strand
GCAAGTGTTGTCCGATGGCGGCATTCGTAAATCCCATGGCCAGCAGTTCTGCCACCTGGTATTCCCGCTCACTCAGCTTCTCCTCGCCGCGGTCGGCCCGCGTGTCCGGAGCAACACCGAAGATGCGCAGAACGCCCGATGCCTGCTCGCGGCGGCGATTCGCGGCCTGCCGCTCCTCACTGGAAGGTCCGCTTCTGCTCGGCCTTGGTTCGCTGACGTCCATGATGACGTTCAGCAAATGGGTGACCTCACCGGTCGGACCGCTCAGTGGATAGATCTCCCAATCCCACCTGCTGGTCTCGCCCCGCTTGCCCCGCTCGACAACACCGAGCTCACGAAACTCGAAACCCTTGAGGTGTTTGGGCTGGGCGGTCTTGCATACCTCGCGCATGATCCCGAGGATGCCGGCCTGCTCGGCGCTGGGAAAGAGCTCTCCCAGCGGTTTGCCCGTTATCGGCAGCTTTTCGCGTCCGAGCCAGCGCTCCCACACGCGGTTGGCGTAGAGGATGTGAAACGGGTCGCCACAGTCGCTGACGTGGAAGCCGATCGGAAGGGAATCGAGGAGCCGACCGAGGATGACAAGGGCGTCCGACTCAGGCGATGCCTGAAGAACCGCAGCGAGCGCCTGCAGTGTCGACTTCGACTTCTGCACCTGGCCAATAACCCTTAAGCAGTTTCCTCACCTAATCTTGCGCCGACAGTACCCCGCGTGCAACTGGCGGGGCACGAGTGCCGAACAGATCAGGTCGAAGTACGGAGAGCTAAATTCGCGTCACCCGGTGGTCAGGAAGAGAGCGGCACCGACAGGGCGCCGCTCTCGCGTCAGAGTCCGAAAAACAGGTCGCGCTTCGTCAGTTCTTGGCTGGAACTGGCATCAAGCCGAGCTGGCTAAGCAGCTGGACCATGTCGAAGTAGAGGCGCGTCTCGACACCGAGATCGTTCTCGTACCGGTTGATCGAGACGGAGCGGCCGGCCACTTTGTGGTTGGTCGCCTGGATGGTGCCCATCGGGCCGGTCAGCGGCGCGGTGTGCGTGCCTTCGAAGATAAATTCCTGGACGACCCAGGGGCCACTTACGATCTCATGCGTGACGTTGATCTTCGCATCAGGGAACGCCTTGAGCCAGCCGTAGGTGTAGGCGAGGACCGCCTCTTTGCCTTCCAGCCGGATGTCGCCCGGAGCGGTGAACGTGGCGTTCGGAGCAATCAGGGAGCTCAGCGTCTTCTCGTCGTGAGCGTTGAACGTCTGGTTGAACTTGGCTGCGAGGACCTTGGGATCAGTGGTAACGGTAGGCATAGCGCTTTCCTTTGGAATCCTTCTAAGAACTCTCGGCCCAGCCTGTCGAGCGGACCTCATGCGGGGAGCCTGACGGCCCATGCCCTCACCCGTGTTGGGGCTATCCCTCCTATACCCAACCGCTCGCCAGTTCAACCCCCGGTTCGCCGGGCCCCAACATTGGCTGAATGCGTAGGAGCCCGGCCGAAGCCGGGCTCCTACGTACTGCCGGGTCGAGGCGCGAGACTTTACCGAACAGCGGCCACCGGGGCCAGGGAACCGTTGTCCACTCCGACAGTTCGGCTGTAAAGGGCGGCGATGGCCGAGGGCCTGAAGCCTTTGACGACCAAATAAACGCCCAGCGAAAACTCCCATACGGCGATCGGGATTGCCAGCAGCACTGCTGCAGGGGCACGCTGCCCGATGAGACCGAACAGCACGGCGGCGTCGGAAGCGACGAGCAGGGCCGCGCCGGTGAATCCGAGCAGCGGAAGCCACCGCGGAACCAGGCGCGACTGGTATAGCAGTGAGCCGATCAGCAGTGCATTGAGGGCCGGAAAGAAACTTCCGCTGAGCAGGAAGATCCGGTCATACATGGTGATCAGCGCATGGCCGGTGGCCAACCCGCTCGTTCCGACTGCGGACTGTTGCAGGGTCACGAGCGACAGGACGCAGGCCACGCCGGCGAGGATGCCGGCGCCTTCCAGGGTTCGTGAGCCGACGAAGCCGAGGGCGACTCCCTCATTCTGCCGCTTGACCACCGGGAACAGGGCGACCGCCGTCCCCATCCCGGCGAGCGCCACGATCATCTCCAGGATGGCGCCGACGATGATGCCGGTATTCGAGCCATGCCCGACGATGTAGTTGGAAGCGCGCAGCGGATTGTAGAGAAAGAGGGTCGGGATGGAGACGAAGCTGAGCAGGTAGAGCGCGCCCGCGGCAAACGCTGTCTTTCGAAGAGGACTCATCTGAAACTCCTTGTTGATAAGGTCATCGACGCGACGACCACTGATTGATGTTCACGTGGAGTGCTTCAATCTGCCGACATCAACCACCTCCCCAATGTGAACGCCTTCATCTCGAGCCCCAGTTATTCCCGTACCGGTCGAGGCGGGATTCGCTCCGGGCCGCAACCTCGCAGGCCCAGACGAACTCGATCAACTCCGTTAGCTGGGCGTCGAGTGAGGCGATTGGTGTAGGTTCGTTGCGACCGGTCTCCGTGTAACTGTTCAGCTGGTTCATCACTCATCTCCTATGGAATGTGCCGGCATGGAGGTCAGGCTGATGACCTCGTAACCGTGCAGTGCTTCGAGAAATGGCTGAAAGCTGCCCCAAACAAGGCAGCGCAGCCGGTAGCCGTCGACCTTCACCTCGGTGACCCCAATCGCCCG
>VBHC01000207.1 GCA_005889535.1 Chloroflexota bacterium | reverse complement strand
CTGCTTCGCCTCATTGAGACGATCGATGTCCCGACCTGCCGTTGCCAGGACCTGCGGAACGGGAACGCCCGTCCAATCCTGACCGCCGCGCAGCCGGCCGATATCCAGCTCGCCCACCAGGGCCAGGCTCCCGAGGAGCCCGACCTTGAAGCGAACGCCTTCCTCGTCGGAAAACCCGACGATCTCCACCCGCTCCGCCATCGAATCGCCTGACTCGGCCAGCGTGCGCAGAACTTCGAGGGCGGCCACCGCACCGTAAGCGCCGTCGAGCCGCCCTCCGTCGGGGACGCTATCGAGGTGGGAGCCGGTGAGCAGCCATGGGCCGGGGCTGCCGGCTACGTGGCCGAAGACATTCAGCGCCGCGTCCACCCGCGGCTCGAGCCCCGCCTCTCGGATCCGCTCGGCATACCAGCGCCGGCCGGCCAGGTCGGCATCGGACCAGGCCAGCCGGTCGACGCCGCCGTCCGGTTGTCCACCGATGGCTGAAAGCGCCCTCAGGTCTTCCAGCAGCCGGTCGCGATTGATGTCGGTCACGAGAGGTTCATTGATGGGTCGAATGGGCGGCATCGCACGAAGTCGCCAAATCCCATCGGTCCAACGACCTGGCCGTCCCGATAAACGACCTGGCCGCGACAGATGGTCGCGGTTACCCGGCCGCGCACGGTCAGCCCCTCGTACGGTGAAAACCCCGCCCGGCTGTGAAGCTCGGTCGCCGCGAGCACGCGTTCGGGGCGCGGATCGAAGAGGACGATGTCCGCATCCGAGCCGGCAGCCAGATCCCCCTTCTTGGGCCAGAGGCCGAAGATCTTCGCCGGGTTGGTGGACAGCAGTCGGACCAGGTCGGCCAGCCCGAATCGCTGCGGCACGACGCCGAAGGAATACATGAGCAAGAGGGAGGTTTCGACGCCGGGAATGCCCGGGCTGACTTTCGTAAAGTCATCGACGCCCTGGCGTTCGGCCAGCGAGAATCCGCAATGATCGCTCCCGATGCTGTGGATCAAGCCAAGCTCGAGGCGGCTCCAGAGTGCTGCCTGCGAATCGCGGTCGCGAAGCGGCGGCGTCATCAGGTAGCGGGCGGCGTCGGGCCGCGAGTAGAGCGAGGCGTCGAGGACTAAATAGTGGGGACACGTTTCCGCCAGGGCGGGCACGGGGTGGTCACCCGCCTCAGCGATCAGGTCGACCGCCAGCGGGGTCGACAGGTGGACGAAGTAGACGGGGCTGCCGGTGGCGCGGCTGAAGACCAACCCGCGGCTAACCGCTTCGGCCTCGGCCACGGCCGGCCGGGATTCGGCATGGAAGGCGAGGGATCGCGATCCCGCCGCCAGCAGCTGACGTGCGCGGCCCTCCACGATCGCATCATTCTCGGCATGGACCTGTACCAACAAGCCTGCTTTGCCGGAGCGCTGCATCAGTTGGTACCAGGTCCAGTCATCCGCGTAGAAGATCGTGTCCCGGTATGTCGTGTAGATCTTCGCGCTCGTCACTCCGGCGTCAACCAGCTCATCCAGGTCACCTTCCCAGCCCGCTCGCAGATGGGTGATGTTCAGGTGAATTCCGTAGTCGACATGAGAGCGACCGTCCACCAGCCGGCGCCGCGCCTGGAGCGCTTCAGAAAACGTCTGGTCGCGCCGCTGCGGCGCGAAGTCGAGATAGGTTGTGACGCCGCCGGCAGCCGCCGATGCCGAGCCGCTGGCGAAGTCGTCCGCGGTCCTGGCGGTGCCGGTGTCGAGCAGCAAATGCGTATGCGGATCGACGATGCCCGGCAGTACCAGGTGATCCCGGGCATCGATCACCGGATCGTCGGCCGGGATCCCCGCCCGAACGTCCACGATCTTGCCGTCACGAACGAGCACGTCGGTGTCCGCCTCGCCACGAGCGGTGACGACCCGGCCGCCGCGGATCAGCACGGCCGCGAGTCGGTCATCCGGCCGGATGTCTAGGCGCCGATCTCGTAGATGTTGCCCGGGTCAAGATCGAGACCATTGACTACCTGCCACAAGGCCGCCACGGCTTTCAAGGCATTGCGCCGCTCGAAGGGGGCGAGGTCCTTGCCGTCATTGAGGACTCGAACGAGGCCCTGGTAGCACTCCACCAGGCTGCGCTCGGATTCGCTCAACTCCGCGCCCATTAAGTTTTTCATGCCGTGGCCCTCCGCTCACCTGCCGTACCAATAACGATGCGATCGTCCTGCAGGCGTTTCGCCTTGAGCTCGAACCGAGGCAGGCTGCCGTTCTCCACCTTCTTGACGCCGAAGCGGAGTCCTTCGTGGGCTTGCGAGAGCGACTTTCCGAGCTCGGCGAGGATGCGATCGGCGTTAGCGTCCTCGCTGCCAGGAATCTCGACCAGCACTTCGATCTCGTCCTGCCGGCCGTCGGCCGTGTAGAGATGGATGCGGAA
>VBHC01000022.1 GCA_005889535.1 Chloroflexota bacterium | reverse complement strand
ATCGCCCAGCGCAAGGACGCGTTCAGGTCGTATCAAGCGCTGACGCCGCCCCGGGTGTTCACGTCGGATGGCGAGATCATCGCCGGGGCGTACCGACGCGATGGCGTGCCGAGGGGTGCGCTGGTCGGCTTACCGGTTTCCGCCGGGACCATCGAAGGGCGGGCGCGAATCATCCTGGACATGGCGGATGCCGATGTCGAACCGGGTGACATCCTGGTCACGGCCTACACGGACCCGAGCTGGACCCCGCTCTTCGTCGCGATCGCGGGCCTGGTGACGGAGGTCGGGGGCCTGATGACCCACGGCGCAGTCATCGCACGGGAGTACGGTTTGCCGGCCGTGGTGGGGGTGGAACATGCCACCCGGCTGATCCGCGATGGGCAGCGGATTCGTGTGCATGGAACGGAGGGGTACGTCGAGATCCTGCCTTAGCAGCATGTGAAGCCGGTCGCTGTCTGACCGCCATCGGTGGTCCTGGCGGTTATGGCAGAAGGTCGCCGACGACAAGCCCCGAAAATCCCCAGTTTTCGAGGGACGGGGCCCCCGACATGTGCACGACTGCCAATGATTGGCCGCCCTGGGTCGTCCCAATCAAATCGGTCGTGCCTAGCCACGCGGCAGGCGTGAAGGCAGGTGGCAGCGACACGATGGCGCCTGACGCGAGGGTGAGAACCTCGCCGTCCATTGCCAACCGTTGCCCATCTGGCGAAAGGACGAAGCCACCGACGCCCACCGCAGTATTGGCAGGATTAGAACGTTGACCACTCCAAATCGGATGGCCGTCGAGTCCGCGGACGCTGACCGTGACCGCTTGTCCGGAGTTTTCGGCGCAGATTACCCTCCCCGCGGACGGTGTCGCAAACGGTTGACAGTCGGGACCGCCGATCGTCGCGCTAGGCCGCCCGTCCACACTAAGGTGTGCCAGCCGGCCGCCAAAGAAGCGCTGGCCGCCAAACTGACCCTGCTGCGTGCCAAAGTTCGCTCCGACGAGTCCGATCGGTCCGGTCGAGTCCCAGCCGACTACGAAGACCGTGGTAAAACCGCCTGGGCTGCCGGGATAGCTGTTGGGGCCGGCTTGCCAGTGCTGGATCTGAGTCGCTGCCCCGCCGCTCGATGCCTTCATGATGTCCAGCACCCAGTTTCCAGATTGTGTGGGAGGTGGTCCGCTCGACGGATACACCAATTTTGGGAAGGTTAGCCGAGCGGCCAGCAACTGGCTTCCGTCCGGGCTGACAGCAAAAGACAGCTCTTGTTGAGGCGACGTCAGCGGAAAGGTGGCCACGGAGCCGATCTTTCCGGTCGGATCAAGGCGACGTACCACGCCGCTCGCGTCCGCGTAGTAGACAGCCCCTGCAGCAACGTAAGCTTCGGGCTGCATAACGGTTGCCGCATCGAACAGCGGCGGCACCGACCGCGGAGAAAAGGTCGCCTTGGCGACGGCGTAACCATCGGTGTTAGCGATGGCCACCAAGTCATGAGCCTGATTGCAGCCCTGAGTACACGCTCGGCGCGTTTCTAATACCGCGAACATGGGGGACGCGCTTCGGGGCGTCGCCGAATTTGACGGTTGGACGGTTGTTGACGCACTCGGGCGTGGGCTCGCTGACTGGGATCCGCACGCCGCAAGTAGAACGGCCACAGATACGGCGGCAAATCGCAGCACGCCAACGACAACGCCGTTGATGCCTCGGCGGTTACACGGTGTGCGCGCTGGACGCGGCTACGCAGCCGCTTTCCAGTCGGAACCATCCCACGGCCACGCGACTCAGGGCGCCTGTTAGGGCACGCGTCCGGATCGAGCCACTCACCGTAGCATTACGGCTAAGTGACGGCCTAATAACGGCTCAAGCTGAGCTGTAAACAAATACAGGTCGCTCTTCGTTGTGTACACGGAGAGTGATGAGACATGCCGCACCGACTCGGCGCGGCAGCTCGCTGGCTCTCCATCGCCAGTGCCCTCGTTCTCTCGGCCTGTGCCGGCGTCGGCGAGGGCCCAAGCGTCCTGATTGCCCCCAGACCGACGGCGATCACGCCGTCGCCAAGTGGTACCCCAACGGCCACACCGACCGCGCCGGTTGTGATCGTGATCGGCGTCGAAGCGACGCCGACTCCCTGCACAACGGCATCGATGCTCGCCACCTGGACCGTTACCCGCCTTGCTGAGCAGACGGTCGTTGTCCCCGTCGACGAGACCAACGTCATGTCGGTGAGGGCGGAAGTGGCGGCTGGCGCCGGCGGGGTGATCCTATTCGGCTCGTCGGCGCCCACCAACCTCGGCGCCCAACTGCAAGCGCTGGAAGCCGTGGCCCCGGGCGGGATCAAGCCCTTCATCATGACCGACGAGGAAGGCGGCGTGGTCCAGCGAATGGCAAACCTGGTGGGGTCGATTCCCTCGGCGAGACAAATGGGCGCGACGATGACGCCGGCGCAGATCGAACAGCTCGCCTTCGGCCTGGCGCAGCGCATGCGGGCCGCCAACGTGACGATGGATCTCGCTCCCGTCCTCGATGTCGACGGCGGCCAGGGACCGAACAACCTCAATGCTGACGGCACCCGCTCCTTCAGTGCGAACGTGGCGACGGCATCAAACGACGGCCTTGCTTTTGCCACTGGTCTGCGCAGGGGCGGCATCATCCCGGTCGTGAAACACTTCCCGGGGCTGGGCGGCGCAACCGGCAACACCGATGTCACCGCTGCAGCGACTCAGTCGTGGAGCGCATTGCAAAGCGGCGGCCTCCTTTCATTCGAAGCCGCCATTGCTGCCCACGTTCCCGCCGTGATGGTCGCGAATGCGACGGTGCCGGGCCTGACCAATCAGCCGGCAAGCGTCTCGGCCGCGGTGATCAACGGCGTCTTGCGCGGGCAGCTCGGTTTTCAGGGCCTGGTTATCACTGACTCACTCTCGGCCGTGGCGCTGAGCGCAAGCGGCTACACGGTACCCAGAGCCGCGGTTGCCGCCCTGGCCGCGGGCGCCGACATGGTCCTCTACAACGCCGGCCCGAGCACGGTTGCCGCGGTCACCAGCCAGACGGTGTCGGCCATCGTTTCAGCTGTCAACGCCGGCACGCTTGGCCGGGCCGCTCTCGAAACTGCCGCCGGGCGAGTGCTGGCCGCAAAGGGCGTAGACCTCTGCCCATGACGCGTAGCCATGCCCTTTAGGGGGCCCGGACATTGGTCCGCGTCGCCGAACTGCCGTTGTTTCCGGCGTTGTCGCTTGCCGTGATCGAAAAGTCATAGCCCAGTCCGCTGATGAGCGTGAACAGAAAACTGGTCGCGGCCGGTCCAACCAGCTGGGGGGTCGGATATTGAGGTGGAGAAATCGTCGTCCCGGTGAGGAAGACCTTGAGTTGGTAGCCCGCAAGCCCGGCGCCGCCAGCGTCGGAGCTGGCAGTCCAGTGAATGGTGAGCTGACCACTCAACAGGCCGCCCGATGTCCGAGTAGCCGGCCGAGGTGGATTAGCTCTCTAGCAACCAGTAGACCGCGGTCTGCACATTGGCCGGGTCCTCATCCCAGTCGCCGTACACCTCCCAACGGGTCCCACTGGGAGTTTGGCCGTTGGTCCGGCACCAGCGGGCTATGGCGTCGTGCGCTTCTCCCAGACCGGCGTAGTCGCCTCTGTGAATTGTGTGGGCAGCTCGCCCCTGCGGCAGGCTGGACGGCACAACGGCTCCGACGGGCTCAAAGGTCCGTGCCACCTGGACTCCCACTTCGAACTCCAGGTCGGGCACATTGTTTCGGTAGACCATGATGTTGTGGCCATCAGCGTGCAGCCCGCTCCCCCGAAGGAATGCCCAGACGCCGTCGAGCATCGACTTCCATCGTGAAGCGAACTCATCCCATGTCTTAGCTACTCCGCGCGACACCGCCGTCGGGCAGGCAGCCACGGTCACGATCTCTACGTGGTGGTCAGCCATCTCAGCATGCTAGCCGGTCTCTGAAGGCGATGGCTGGGCTGACCTCCGATCGAGCTAGACTCTATCGTCAATGCTATCTCGCAATCGAGTTTCCGCCGTGCTGTGCTCAACCGACTTAGAACGAAGCAGAGATTTCTATGAAAAACGACTAGGTTTTGTCCCGTCACCAAAAACGATTAGGAATCACCTTGTGTACGAGTTTGGTAGTGGTGAAACTCTCGTCATCTACGGTCGTCCCTCACCAAGTAAGGCTGACCACACGCAGCTGCGCTTTTGGTCGACTGCTATTGAAAAGGATGTCAAGGAGCTTGCGGCAGCAGGCGTTGTTTTCGACGAGCTGGATATGGGCGCAATAAAAACAGTCGATCATATTGCCACGGCTCCTGGAATAGGCCGATCGGCCTGGTTTAAAGACCCGGATGGGAATACCCTTGCTCTCTTTCAATCCGAATAAGCATTGAAGGAGGTGGATCATGACCGACGTCCTCGAAGCAGCGGCAGCGACCATGCTGTTGAGTGACCCGGTCGATGTCGAGCAACCGCGAGAGGGTGATCCGGGTGGACCACCGTGCCCCTACTGCAAGCTGGAGGACACCGACGCCGTGTGGTCCAACGCCCACTGGCGGGTGATGGCACGCCATTGGTCACCCCTCCCCGGAGGCATGCTCCTGCTCAGCAAGGCACACGTCGACACCTTGAGCGAGATGCCGCCTGAGCGGCAACGAGAATTCGGGCCCATTGCCGCAGGGATTGAGCACGCCATCATGAACCTCGGCAGAGTGGCTCGCGTGCACCTCTATCGCTGGGGAGATGGCCGCGCACACTTTCATGTCCACTTCGTGCCGCGGCCGTATGGACTCCCGCAGTTTGGTTGGCGGAATCTGCCCTTTCTCGAGGCGCGCTTCCCCAACCCTGGTAAAGAACATCTGGCTGCGGCCTCGGACGCGGTCGGAGCGGCGCTTCGCGCTGCTGGATTGCCTTGATGACAGAACCGGGGCTTATGCGCTCGCCTCGCGGGTCACATAAAGAACTCCTTCAACACAGGAATTAGCACGTCGTCGGCAACGCCATGGCCCTGTCCTTCGAGCACGCGAGCCTGGCCGTTCGGCACTGCTGCAGCAATCGCGTGCGCTCCTTCGCGGGCCCACTCAGGGCTCGCACCACCGGCGAGGGCGAGCGTGGGGATCGAGATCTTCGAGAGCCGGTCCACCGGTACTGACCCGTCGTTGCACAATCCGACCTCATACGCCAGCGTGTGAGCGAACGACTCCATGTGCTCCCAATATGGCCCTGCCTTCATCTGCTTGAGCACCCCGGCTGGAGTGCCCATCAGCGCCAGGAAGGCCTCGACGGCGTCAGACTTTCGGCCGGCCGCCGCCATGTCCGCCAGCCGGGCGGCAAACTCGTGGCTCGGCCCCTCCGTGTAGGGCGGCTCGTAGACCGCGAGCGCTCGAAGCGGGACGCCGCTGGCGGCGGCCTCGAGGACGAGGGCGCCACCTGAGGAGTGACCGAACGCGAACGCCGAGCCGCCAGCTGCCTCGATCACCGCGGCCAAATCGTCCACTTCACGCTGGATCGAATACGGGCCGGCCTCGCCGCTGTCGCCGCGACCGCGCCGGTCGTATTCGTAGACAGTGAAGGTGGGCCCCAGGCCGGAGGCAAGAGTCTTGGTCGAGGCTCGATCAGAAAATGCCCCGACGACCAAGACGAGCGCTGGCCCAGCTCCCGCGCGGTCGAACGCGATCTGTGTTCCATCATTGGACTGCGCTCTATTCATGATTCCTCCTGCTCCACTTTGGTCACTTGTCAGACTCTGAGCAATTAGAAATCATGGGTCCATGGCAGGACTCAGTCCAACCCCACCGTAACCGCGTCCTCGCGCACACGTTTTCGAGGAGCATGCTCGCCCCGGTTCCTATCGCATCCCTCCTGGCACTGGTGCTCGTAGCCTGCAGCGCGACCGAGACCACTTCATCAACTTCCAGAACGAGTCGTCCGGCTGCTTCAGCACCGCTCGCCGTCCTGATCCAAAATACGTCCGACAACTCCAACTACGCAGTCTTGCTCGTCAGCTCCGCGGGTCGAGTCGTCGCGTCGGTCACCGCGCGGCCCCGCTCGCTCCGAACTTTTTACAACCCAGGAGTTTGCCCGGAGCCGCGCACGTGCCACGTGGTCGAAAATGGCCCCGTGGCGGTGCCGGCGATCAGCGCCTCAAACTCGCGAGTCTTCTATCTAGACGGGGACTCAGACCTTTTCTCAGTCAAGCCCGACGGGTCCAAAGCGTTCGTGTCCCGGCTTCCAGGCGGGCCTTCGACGATCGTTGGTTTCTCCGTAAGCCCGGATAACAAACGCATTGCGGTCTCGGTAATGGAACTGACAACGTCCTTCGAGGCGCCCGCGAAGCTCCAGCTCTACGTTGAGGACTTGCAGACCGCCCGCCACCACAGAGACCTCTCATCTTCAACGAGCCCCACCCAATGGCCGGTCGGTTGGAGAGGCAACACACTCGTGCTGGCAGTAGGTGATCCGGTTGTCGGTAACTTTGGACGCAACCCATACGGAGCATCGAGTTACAGGTTGATCGACTCAGTAACCGGGAAGTCGACAGCCGACCTTGCATGCGTCGATGGTCCCTTGGTGGCCGCCGGCAGCGCCTGCTATGCCGATCAGGTCTCGCCGCGGCGGGTTGGCTTCGAGTCCTGGGAGGGCCTCAAGACAATGTTGTCTGGGCCTGACCTTGGGCCAGCCGAAAATCCTCGCCTATCAGGAGGCCCCCTGCTCTCCCCGGACGGAACTCAGATGGCGGCTGCCGCGAAAGGTAATTTCCCGTCGCAAGCTCCGCAGGTTGTATTGTTTTCCCCGGCCGGAGAGTCTCCGACCAACGTCCGGGCTTTCCCAATGGGCTGGCTCGACTCTGGCCATCTGCTGACCGACTACTGCTGTCCGACTGACTTGAGGGTCCTGGACGTCCGCACCGGCGTATCCGTTTCCGTCGTCGCCAGTCGTCGGCTGGACTTGCTTAGATTTTTGGGAGTGCTGCCGCCGGGGCTCGACTGAGACGTCCCCCATGCCAGCGGCGCGTTTGAACCAGCCCTGGTTGAAGGCGATGGCTGGGTCAATTGGTCAGGTTTGGCAACTCTGCTGGCAAACATCGAGAAGGGGTTTGCCGGGAAAGGGCTTGCGGACCTCGGCAAGCCGGTTGTCACGCAACTGGACCCTTTCCTTTCGCTGGCTGGCTGACTCCCGCTAGGCGTGAGCACTCTCGACGGTGCAACGCGACCGGACTTCCGTCCCTGACGGCCTGCAGGCTAACTCTGAAGAGGGGCGTGACGGCGAGGTAGATCTCCGGTGTTTGCTGCTGTGATCACCGATCCCTGGGTGTTACTCCGCCGTCCCCATTACTGCCCGTCGTAGCTCATGAACCAGGCCGGGTTGCTCTCATTCGCGATCACCGCCACCTGACCACCGGACGAGGTCGTCAGCACCGCCGTGGCCCGGGTCCCGGGTGGAAGTCCGGCTGCGGGTTGATACGGACCCCAGAAGGCCTTCGGTTGCATGGTCTGGGTCTGATGCGTGCCCACCGTCGCTCCCGTGACGGCGTCATAGTAGGTGAGGGTCACCGTGGTGGCGGTGATCCCGGTGTTCATCACCCCAAGCCCGGTGCTCCAGCCATCGGAGCCGGCGTTTTCCAGCAAGGGTAGGTGTACGGTAGGGAACCCGGCCGGGAAAGTGTTGTACGAAGTCGACTGACGGGCGCCGCCCGTGTCGGGCGCGACCTCATTCACGATCGCCGCGACGGCGACTGTACTCGAAATCGTTGCCGTGTAGCCCTGGTCGCTCGGGGGCGGACCCTCGGTCGCATACCCCTGGTAAATCCCCAGGTACCCGTTCGCCGCGATCTGGAAGGTCTTCACGGTAGCCGCCCCCGCGGTGTCGTAGTAGGTGACGGTCACGACCCCGGTCGTACCCGTCGTGTTCTGAACACCCATCCCGGTGAAGTAGCCACCGTATCCCCCGTTCAAGGCAACCGGTGCGGCGAGCTGGGCGTTCCCACTCGGCACCGCGTCATAGGATGAGAACTGCCCACCGGGCCCGACCTCGTTAACGATCGCCGCCAGCTTCCCGCCGGCCGACGCGCTGATGGTCGCGGTCCCCGCGAAGCCTGCCACGAGCCTGGCATCGGTTGGCTGACCGCTATCCCCGCTGTACACGGCGCGATAGGCACCGGCTGGGACCGCGCTCAGGATCTGGGTCTTCAAAATCGCGCCGGTGACGTCGCGGTACCTGATCGTCACGTCCGTCACGCTCGTGCCCGCGTTGACCAGCCCGATGCCGGTCGTATAGCCGCCATAGGCGCCGCTCGCGATCGCGGGCGCGTAGAGCGTCCCGGCGGTGCCGGCGGAGGTGGTCTTGATCGCCGTATAGCTGGTGGCATCCGAGGCATTGTTCGCCGCGAACTCGTTGACGAACGCGACGACCGGCTGATCGCTCGAGATGATGGCCGAGCCGGCGGCGCCTACGGCGAATGAGTTGCCGTTATCCTGCCGCACCGTCCAAACGGCGTTGACGGCCAGCCCGGAGGTCGTGTCGCCGACCCCGACCGACGTCCCGGCGGTGTCGACGTACTGGATCGCGACATGCGCCGGAGCGCTCCCCACATTCTGGACGTAGGTCACCGTCGTGTAGCCGCCGTAGGCGCCGTTGGCCATCGCCGGCAGCACAGCCGCCGGCGCGCCGGTCAGCGTCAGCGCAACGCTGTGGCTGGAACCAGCGGCGATGGCGGTCATTCCGCTGAGGCCGCTCACCTTCACCGGCGTGGAGCTGTTGGCCGTGGTACCGTTGCCGAGCTGGCCCCAGGCGTTGTAGCCCCAGGCCCATGCCGTACCGTCCGACTTCACCGCCAGGCTGTGGCTGGAACCAGCGGCGATCGCGGTCACCTCGCTCAGGCCGCTCACCTGCACCGGTATGGAGCTGTTGGTCGTGGTCCCATTGCCGAGCTGCCCGGTAGCGTTGTAGCCCCAGGCCCAGACCGTCCCGTCCGTCTTCAACGCCAGGCTGTGGTTGGCACCCGCGGCGATAGCGGACACCCCGCTGAGGCCGCTGACCTGTACCGCTGTGGGGTTGGGGGTTGAGCCGCTCGTGGTGCCGTTGCCAAGCTGACCGTAGTTGTTCAGGCCCCAGGCCCAGACTGTGCCGTCCGACTTCACCGCCAGGCTATGGTTGGCCTCAGCCTGGGTGGCGACGGCGGTCACCCCGCTCAGGCCGCTCGCCTGCACCGGCGTGGTGCTGCTGGCGTTAGTGCCGTTGCCGAGCTGACCGTTGTTGTTCAGGCCCCAGCCCCAGGCCGTGCCGTCCGACTTGGCCGCCAGGCTGTGGGCGTAGCCGGCGGCGATCGCGGTCACCCCGGTGACGCCGCTGACCTGCAGCGGCGTGGAGCTGCTGGTGTTGGTGCCGTTGCCGAGCTGACCGGAGCTGTTCAGGCCCCAGCCCCAGGCCGTGCCGTCGAACTTTACGGCCAGGCTGTGGGCGTAGCCGCCGGCGATCGCGGTCGCCCCGCTGAGACCGGTGACCTGCACCGGCGTGGCGTAAAGCCCCAGCCCCAGGCCGTGCCGTCCGACTTCACCGCCAGGCTGTGGCTGGCGCCAGCAGCGATGGCGGTCACCCCTCCAAGCCCGCTGACCTGCAGCGGCATGGCGCTGTAGCTCGTGGAGGTGCCGTTGCCCAGCTGGCCAGAGCCGTTGTAGCCCCAGGCCCAGGGTGTTGCCGGAGCAGCAGCGACGCTTGCCGTCGCGGCCGACCCGCCGACCAAACCGGCCAGAACGCATCCCACCGCCACCGCCGCTCCGACCCGCCGCAGCCACGACCCTTTCAACATCTCCGTCCTCCCTCTTACGCCTGGCCATTCCACCGGATGGGTTTTACCCCAGGTAGAAGCGGCCCGACATGGCGCGACGCATTCCGTGGCCTCCCCTGGCCGCACAGCATGATCGCGAGCGCCACTAACAGTACACCTCTGGTAGTCGTGCCAAGGAACTCCCTCGCTTGATGGCTGGCCGCCTCCGCGGTTGGCCAACGCTCGAAGGCGGTGGCTAGCAGCCTCGGTCGAGCTGCTTCTTCAGACCTAGTCGGCTCAGCGATCCGGCGAGCTTAGCTGGGCGATCCCCGGATAATGGCGGCGATTGAACGTCGCCAGCCTTTCGCCGTATTGCGCTGCAGATGCGCCGATTAAGGCGTCGCCAAGTTCCAGAGCATGGCTCCGGCGATATCGCTTAAGGCGCTCACCGGCCAGCTCGCCAGTGGTGGCATCAATGGTGATAGCGTCCAAGCCGGCAAACAGGGCCGCGATTCCCATCTCCTCTCCCGCCCTCATGCCGGCTCCTATCTCAGCTCGGCTCACAGGTGAGTATCGAAGAGCCTCTCCAGTTGATGCCTCCGCGGCGACCCAGCGAGCAGTCTGAGCATTGCCACGAAGAACCTCGATGAGCACGTCGGAGTCGAGAATCATCCCGCAAGCCGGTTGATGCGACTGCCGCGACGTTGGCGCCGTACGTAAGCATCGGTCTGCCCCAGATCGGTGCGCTCTTTCCATACGCCGAACGCACCAGCGCGGAGCGCTTCAAGGAAGTCCTCTCTGGGGGTTGCCGCGTAACGGGCATCGATCGCCTCGCGGATCAAGTCCGAGACGGTCCGGCGCGTTCGCTTTGCTACGCGATCAAGTTTCCGGCGCTGCCGGTCGTCCAAATAGATCTGGGTTCGTCTCATCACGATGTATGCATTATACATCACGCACTAGCCCTGAAGGGATCAGTCGCCGCCCAGGTTATCGAGAGATTGAAAGGCGACGCTCAGCCGCATGACAACGGTACGGCCGATGAAGGCGATGGCTGGGTTGACTGGTCAGGTTTGGCAACTCTGCTGGCCGACATCGGCCGTGTGGTGTCCAACCGTTGGGACCGTCTACTGGGCTGAGGGGGGTTCGCACGTGCGACGGACAGCTGTCACGCGCCTCTCGTACCGTGATGCGTGAGACATGCCGAAAGCCGCCCAGGTACTGGCTGCGCTCAAGCGCGATGGTTGGGTACAAATCCGGCAACGCGGTTCGCACCGCCGCGTAGACTCTTGTAGGAAGGCAAATGATTATGAAACTTCGTGTCGAATATGCTTACGATTCCGAGAGCCGCAATTGGAGCTTCCGGGTTCCGAGCCTTGGGATCGTGGGCGGCGCCGGTACGCGAGACGATGCCGAACGGAAGGTCGTCGAAGCCGTTGCCTTCAGTCTCGAGGGAGACGACGATGCCGCACTGGCGGAAGCCGAAGTCGGCTACCTGAACGTCGAAATCGCAGCAAGTTAGGCACACCCCCTCGGCCAGGGGCGAATGTGGGTCGGCCATACGGTGGGCTCTAAGCTGATTTAAGTAACGATGCCGAGGCCAAGCACCAACCCGCTCGAGGTGTGCACCCGAGCATTGCGTCTCCGGTCGCTCCCGATTCTCAGTGAAGGGTTAGGGGCTTACCTTCGGTCCAACGAACCTGTTCAGGACGCCCGCGACGTCATGGTCGGCCTCGCTCCCTTTCATGACTGCGTTAGGCGGCTCGGCGCCGATCCCGCCATCATGTTCGATGAGGCTGCTAGAGGTCTCGTTCCCGAGCTTGCTGAGATTGCGCGGACATTTGGCCGCCGGTCAGATGTGACACCCCGGGCTTTCGGCTATGCGGTCGAGGTCCAAGCGGATGGACCCATGTACCGATGGGGACCAGTCGGCTCCAACTAGCTGTCGCGTAAGGTTCGGCTACGTCGCGAGCACGATAGCCGTGCGTGCCCTTGAAGGCGATGGCTGGGTTGACTGGTCAGGTTTGGCAACTTTCTTGGCCGAAGTCGGCGAGGCATTCGTCAGGCCCTTGCGTCGGCTTACTTGCGCAGCCATGCCAGAGCCCCGAAAGGTTTGAAGCAGTCCTCGTGGAACAACGGACGAGGGCAATAGCAAACGCACCATTTTCCACAGGGGCCCGCCAGAGCCGGGCAAAGCTACAACGGCTAGGGCGGATATTTAAGGACGGTTACCGGCTTAGCACGCCGTGGCGGGAGAATGCCACCACCTTCGGTCAGTTGGCCGTCTGGCCTACGTCGCACTATGCGACGCAGGCTGAACGAAGTCGATCCTGAAAAGTCGGGTCCAGCCCAGGTAGATCACGGCTGCGTCGATCGCCAGAAAGAAGAGGGCATCAAACCACGCGGGGGAAGTCAGAAAGTTGACCGGCGCAAACTGTGGTGTGTAGGCGGGCGCCTCGATGATCGCATAGGTGATCCCGAGGACCCCAAAAGCAGACACGGTATAGACAATGGCCGCAGGGAATCGTCGCCTCGCAAGCAAGGCCATGGTTCCGAGTACCCAGACC
>VBHC01000198.1 GCA_005889535.1 Chloroflexota bacterium | reverse complement strand
ATCAATCTCGCCTACGGCGAGGTGATGATCACGTCGGCATATCTCGCCTACTACGTGAACCAGGCGGGCGTCAGCATCTGGATCGCGATGCTGGGCGGCGCAGCCTTCGGGGCGGTGTTCTCTTTCTTGATCAACCGGTTCGTCTACGCGCCGTTTCAACGCAAGGGCACCGCACTGTTGGGCATGGTCATCGTGTCACTCGCTGTGTCTTTGATGATCTCCAACGCCATGCTGCCGATCGTTGGATACTTCAGCGCGGCCTACCGCGAGAGGTTCAGCCGCCTGCTGCACTTCGGTAGCCTCGCGTTGACCGTCAATCAGATCGCCATCATCGTCCTCGCCATCGGGGTGATGCTGGCGGTTCACGCCCTGCTGCGCTACACGCGGCTGGGCAAGGCCATGCGCGCCACCGCCGCGAACCCTACGCTGGCCCGCAACTGCGGCATCCCAACCCAGCGGGTGATCGATGTCGTGTGGCTGATCACCGGAGCACTATGCGGTCTGGCCGGCGTCGTCGCGGCGCTTGACTCCGACTCCTTCACGATCGCCAATGGCGCCGGTTTTCTGATCACCGCGCTGGCCGCGGCCGTGCTCGGAGGCGCCGGCCAGCCGTACGGGGCGATGATCGGCGCGGTGGTCATCGGCCTGATCACCGAGCTCAGCGCCGCGGTGTGGGCACCTGACTACAAGCAGGTGGTTGCCTTCGGCATCCTGGTTGCGGTCATGCTCCTGCGGCCGCAGGGGCTACTCGCCAAGCGTGGGGCGCTGGCGGCGGCTGGATGAACACCTATTACGCGGCAAATTTGCTGATTTTCGCCGGCGTCGATATCATCGCCTGCCTGGCGCTGAACCTGCAGTTCGGCGTGTCGGGCATCGTCAACTTCAGCTTCATCGTCTTCCAGGCGGCGGGCGCCTACACCGCGGCGATTCTGTCGATGCCACCGGATACGGCGCCTGACTACACCTTCCAGATTTACTTCGGCGGCTACCAGCTTCCCTTTCCCATCCCGTGGATCGGCGGCGCGGTCGCTGGCGGGCTGCTGGCCCTCCCGATTGGCCTGGTGGTACTGCGCAGGCTGCGTGCCGACTACCAGGCCATCGCGCTGCTGGTGACGTCGATCATCGCCAACACGGTGATCAACAACGCGCGACCGTGGCTGAACGGCGCGGCCGGCGTCGCGTTGGTCCCGCAGCCGCTGCAGGAGCAGCTCAACGCGGACACCCATACCTATCAGTACCTCTATATCGGCCTGACCGCCATTTGCGTCGCCATCGTTTGGTTCATCGCCGCGCGGATCGTCAACTCGCCATACGGTAGGTCCCTTCGGGCGATGCGGGAGAACGAGGTCGCGGCCACGGCGCTGGGGAAGAATCCGACCGCCTTGAAGATGACGATCTTCATCGTCGGCGGCGCGATCGCCGGGCTCTCGGGAGCGATTCTGGTCGGCTTCCTGACGGTCTGGGCGCCGTCGACCTGGCTGTATCCCGAGACCATCATCCTGTTCGCCGCGGTCATCGTCGGTGGCCGAGGCAACAACGTCGGCGCCATCCTCGGCGCCCTTCTCGTGCCGGTCGGGTTCGAGGAGGTGACGCGGTTATTGGGGGGGCTGAACATCGGTCCGCCGCAGCTGATCCCCGCGCTGGAATGGGTTTGCATCGGCCTTTTCATCCTCGGCTTCCTGTGGTTCCGGCCCAGGGGCGTAGCACCCGAGCCTCGACACGTTTTTCCCGGCGCGCCGATTCGAGAGGACACGCGCTGGGTGGAGGGAACCCCTGCCTCTTAACGAGCCGATGCTGGCCGCCCGCGACATCCACCGGCATTTCGAGGGCATGCACGCCGTGGACGGCGTGTCGATCGAGGTGATGCCAGGGCGCATCACCGGCCTGATCGGGCCGAACGGCGCCGGCAAGTCGACCCTGTTAGCCGTGCTCGCGGGAACCCTGCCGGCGTCATCGGGCACGATCGTCTTCCAGGGCGAGGACATCACTCGTCTGCCCGCCTATCAGCGCGCCCGCCGGGGATTGGTGCGGACCTTCCAGCTGCCGTCAGAGTTCGCCCAGCTGACGGTGCTCGAGAACCTGATGGTCGCGGCGCCGGACAATCGCGGTGAATCGTTGCTGGGCGCGCTGCTGGGCAAACGCTACTGGATGCCCGATGAGACGCGGCTGGTCGCACAGGCCCGTGGATTGCTGAAACGCTTTGGCATGACCGCCAAGGAATCGGATTATGCCGGCACCCTGAGTGGCGGCCAGAAGCGGCTGGTCGAGATCATGCGGGCGCTGATGCTGCGGCCAAAGCTGCTGCTGCTCGATGAGCCGATGTCCGGGGTGCATCCCTCGACCGTCGACGAGATCGCCGGCTACCTGGAGACCCTGCGGAACGAGGGTCTCACCATCTTGATGGTCGAACACGAGTTGCACATGGTGGACCGGCTCTGCGATCCAGTGGTCGTGATGGCCCAGGGGAAGGTGATCGGCCAGGGCGGGATGGCCGCCCTTCGCAAGCAGCCCGAGATCGCCGAGGCGTACCTTGTCGGTTGACCACGTGGTCGAAAATGGGCGGCCGGCGCCGCTCCTACGCGCCGACGGCGTGACCTCGGGTTACGGCGGGTTTCCGGTAGTGCGTGACGTCTCGATCTCGGTCGGCCGCGGCGAGATCGTTGCCATCATCGGCCCCAACGGGGCGGGCAA
>VBHC01000021.1 GCA_005889535.1 Chloroflexota bacterium | reverse complement strand
AGCTCCACGCCATCATCGAGCTCATCGAGCAGGAAGTTACGCATGTCACCGTGGGAGTCGTTGACGAGGAAGCGGGTCGCCCCCGCGCGCCGCGCACCGGCGACCGCGGCGTTGGTCTCGGCGGTCATCAGCCGGCAGGAACGGTCGTATTCCGGCGTGCCACGCATCACCTGGTGCAGGTGGACGACGCCCGCCATGCCCTCCATGTCGACGGAGAGAAAGACCCCGTTGCGTTCAGATGGTCGCGCTGTCGCGTTTGTGGCCAAAGCCTTCCAATTCTAAGGAGCGGTCCGGATTACACTCGGCGCGTGCGTATCTCCGGCCTGCACCATGTCCAGGTCTCGATCACACCCGGGGGCGAGCCGGCGGCGCGACGGTTCTACTCCGAGCTGCTCGGGCTGGCAGAGATTGAGAAACCGGCCAGCCTGGGCGACCGTGGCGGCGTCTGGTTTGCCTGTGGCGAGCAACAACTGCATTGCGGCGTCGAGCCAGCGGTGTCACACAGCCGGCGACATCCGGCCCTGCTCACCGATGACCTGGATTCGCTGCGCGCCCGCTTGACAGCGAGCGCCGTGCCGATCGTCGACGACCGTCAAATCCCAGGATATCGCCGGTTCTATGCGGAGGACCCGTTCGGCAATCGGATCGAGTTGTTACAGCGGGATTAGCCCATTCGGGCAAACGTTTGGCAGCCGCCGGCGTGGGCCGGACTGAGGGGGGAAAGTGGGGTCCTGGTTCCGGGGGGCTTGGAACAAGAACCCCACACGCAAGTATAGAAAAGTGTCAGGCGCTTTTCCACCCCGTTTCTTCTAAGACGCTCTTAGACGGAGTTCGCGGATCAGTAGCGGGCCACCCTTCGCAGGCCATCGGCAACCTTGTCCGGATTGAGCATGAACGCGTGTTCGAGTGGCGGGCTGAAGGGCATGGCGGGAACATCCGGGCTGGCAATCCGACTGACGGGGGCGTCGAGGCTGGCAAAGCAGCGCTCAGCGAGCTCAGCCGCAACCTCGGCTCCAAATCCACCGGTGCGGTTGGCCTCGTAGACCACCGCGACCCGACCCGTCTTTTCGATCGATCGGATGCAGGATTCGACGTCCCAGGGCCGCAGCGTGCGCAGGTCGATGATCTCGACCTCGATCCCGTCCGCGCTCAATCGGCTTGCGGCCTGGACCGTCACCGCGCGCATGTAGCCGTAGGTCACCGCCGTCAGGTCGGTCCCCGGCCGGACGAGGCTGGCCACTCCCATGGGCAGAACGGCAGCCTCGCCATCACCCACTTCCTGCCGCTCGGCGCGGTACAGCTTCTTGGGCTCGAGGAAGATCACCGGATCCGGGTCCCGGATCGCGGCCTTCAACAGTCCCTTGGCGTCGGCCGGGGTCGACGGCAGCACGACCTTGAGCCCGGGGACGTGGCAGTAGAAGGCTTCGGGGGATTGCGAATGATAGAGGGCGCCCCGGACTCCGCCGCCGGTCGGCGCCCGGATCACGAGCGGACAGGCGAAGTCACCGTTCGATCGGTAGCGCACCTTGGCGATCTCGTTGACGATCTGGTTGAAGGCGGGGAAGCTGTAGTCGGCGAACTGCATCTCCGCCACCGCCAGAAATCCCTCCAGGGCCAGACCCTGGGCAACCGCTGCAATGCTCGATTCGGCCAGTGGCGTGTCGAGCACGCGCTGGGGGCCAAACCGCTGCTGGAGACCTTCGGTCGCCTTGAAGACGCCACCTTTTCGGCCGACATCTTCACCCAGGATGCACACCCGATCGTCGCGCTCCATCTCTTCGTACAGGGCGTCTCGCACCGCCTGGACGAGGTTGCGCTCAGGCATCCGCATACACGTGACGGCCGAGGGACCCCGGTTCGGGATCGGCCGCCGCTTCCGCCGACTCGGTCGCTCGCTCGACGTCGCGGTTGACTTCCTCGCGCAGGCTGGCATCGGCCTCCGCCGTCAGCCAGCCTCGCTGCATCAGCGCCTCCCGCATCCGTGGGATCGGATCGCGCGCAGCTTCGGCAGCGAGCTCTACCGCATCGCGGTAGGCCCGCTGGTCATCATCGGTCGAGTGCGATTGCAGGCGGAGTACCTCGGCCTCGATCAAACTCGGGCCATCGCCGGCGCGGGCCCGCTCGGCCGCCTGTCGCACCGCCGCGTGGACGGCGAAGAAGTCATCACCATGGACGCGCACGCCCGGGATGCCATAGCCGGCGGCTCGCTCGGCAACCCCGGGACCGGCGACCTGCAGCGGCTGCGGCACCGAGATCGCCCAGCGGTTGTTCTCGCAGAAGAAGATCACCGGGCAGCGATGGATTGCCGCGAAGTTGAGCCCTTCGTGAAAGTCGCCCTGACTGGTTGCGCCCTCGCCAAAGCTGACGTAACACAGAGCTCCCTCCGCTTTCCACTTCAGGGCCAGGCCGATGCCGGCCGCTTTCGGAATCTGCGGACCGACCGTGCTGGAGCCGATGATCACCCCTCGGCGGCGACTGCCGAAATTGCCCGGGGTTTGACGGCCGCCGCTGGAGGGGTCGGCCGCCCGGGCGAACGCCGACAGCATCAGCTCCTCGGGAGTGAAGCCGCAGGCCAGCGCGGCGGCGAAGTTTCGGTAGTAGAGGCAGAAGCGATCGCCGCCCGGTTGGAGCGCCGTGATCGCCGCCACCTGGGCCACCTCGTGCCCGCGAGGCGAAATAATAAAGGCCAGCTTCCCGGCGCGATTGAGAACAAAGCGCCGATCGTCCAGTGTGCGGGCGCGCAGCACCGTCCGATAGGCGTCCAGGACCTGCTCCCGCGTCAGGGTTCGATCGTCGGTCGGCAACCGACAAACTCTAGCGCGCTGCCGGTTTACCCATGCGGACGCACGGCGGCGAGCCCCACCCCGTCGCCAACCGGCAGGATGGTGGCCTCCAGCTGCTCGTGGTGCAGAAACTTCTCATTGAAGGCGCGCAGGGCATCGGTGTTCTCGTCATGCTCGCCGGCCGCGATCCGCCCGCTCCAGGTGAGGTTATCGACGGCGATCACCGCGCCTGGCGCCATCTTCGGCAGCAGCGCGTCGAGGTACGCCGAGTATTCCGTCTTGATCGCATCGATGAAGGCGAACTCGATGCCTGGGGCGAGGCGGGACAACACGCGCAGCGCCGGTTCATTGATGACGCGGACCCGGTCGGTGACGCCGGCGCGCAGCCAGTAGCGGCGGGCCCGGTCGGTGCGCGAGCGATCAGGGTCGATGGTGTCGATGCGGCCGCCCGCCGGGAGCGCGCTCGCCATCCACAGCGTCGAGAACCCGATGGCGGTGCCGATCTCGAGCACGCGCTTCGGTGCCACCGCCGTCACCAGCACGCGCAGGAGCCGCCCCACCGCCGGCTGGACGATCGGCACGCCCTCACTGCGGCCGGTCTTCAGCATCTCCTCGAGCACGGGCCCGAGCGGCGGGTGAACGCCTTCGAGGTACTCAACGTCCGTGTCAACGGCCGGCACGCGCAGCCTCCAGGGAGTGGAAGTGGTTCATCGGCCCGTGACCGTGGCCGAGACCGGGGGCGGCGGCCAGTGCGCGGCTGAGATACTCGCGGGCCTGACCGACCGCGCCGGGGAGGTCGACCCCGCGAGCCAGGGCGGCGGCGATCGCCGCCGAGAAAGTACAGCCGGTCCCGTGCGTGCTGGTGGTCGCGATCCGGTCGGCCCCGTACTCGTGGACGCCCTCCGGGTCGACGAGCAGATCGACGACCGGATCGTCGTCGCTATGGCCACCCTTGATCACCACGGCATACGCACCAAACTCCATGATGAACCGGGCCGCGATCACCCGGTCCTCCCGAGTGTGGATCGATCGCCCCGAGAGCACCTCGGCCTCCGGAATATTTGGCGTGACGACGCGCGCGATCGGCAAGAGTCTACGCCTCAGGGCGTCGACGGCATCCGCCTTCAGCAGGCGGTCGCCACTCTTCGCCACCATCACCGGGTCGACCACCAGGGGCCGTAGCCGTTGCCGGGTGATGCCGGCCACGACGGCCTCGATGGTGGCGACGCTCGAGAGCATGCCGGTCTTCACGGCGCCGATAGAGAAATCCTCGGCGACGGCGTCGAGCTGTCCGGTGATGACTGCAGGATCGATTTCCTGGATGGCACGGACACCCTGGGTATTCTGGGCCGTGACGGCGGTGATGACAGTCAGCCCGTAGACGCCGAAGGCGGCAAATGTTTTCAGGTCCGCCTGGATGCCGGCGCCGCCGCCCGAATCGGACCCCGCGATGGTGAGCGCGACCGCCATCGTCACCGCCGCCCCAGGAGCAGGTAGGCGCCGGCACCGGTCAGTGCGCCGACATACCCGGAGATGTCGGTGTTGTGGAGCAGGTCGACCGCCAGCGGGCTCTGCCATAGGGTCGAATCGACGAACGGCACCGCGAGAACCAGACCGATCAGCCAGGCCAGCACCGCCCGGCCCCTGAACCGCAGCGGCGGCCCGGCCCGGCGCCGGAAGACGAACATGTCCACGAGCATGACCGCGGCCCACGAAGGCACCCACAGGTAGGTGATCAACAGGAAGTTGGTGTACTGGTCCTTGAAGTTCGACAGGAACATCGCGAAAAAGGCCAGGATGCCACCCAGCAGGCCCACGCCGAGGGCCGCGGCCCAGCGGCGCGCGCGGAGGTTGAGAGCCAGCGCCGACAATCCGGCGGTGTACACGTCCAGGTAGTTGGCCCAGATCTCGCCGGCGGCGATGAACAGCAGGAATGGGACGACGAGCGCGAGCGGCGCGCTGGCCGAGATCAGGCCGATCAGGTCGCCTCCCCGATGGGGGTCGATGCTCGCCACGAGAACCCCAAGCGCACCGAACAAAAACATCGATGCCGCCGTGCCCGCCGTGATCCAGCCGGCGACGCTTCGGACGGAGTGTCGCTGCGGCAGGTAGCGCGAGTAATCCGAGGCAAAGCTGAACCACGAGGCGACGAGGGCGAAGATGACGCTGGTGCCGAGCACCCAGGCCGCTACGTGGTCGGCCCCGTGGACGCTTGGCTGGAGACTCCAGTCGATCTTCGGCAGGAGCGTCAGGCCGAGGACGGCACAAAAGGCGATAAACACGAAGGCGCCGTACTTCTCGAACACGGCGATCGTCTGGTGGCCGTACACCGCAACCAGGATCGAGATGACGACGACGACCAGCAGGGCGACTCCGTTCAGCAGATTGCCCTGCGGAAGGCCGGCCAGCCGGGCCAGCTGGCCGATCGCCTGGGCCGCGATCACGCAGTCGACGGCGAACCATCCAACCGCCAGGAACAGGGTGAAGAAGGCGCCCCCATACGCGCCCCGAACCCCGAATGTCTGTCGCGACGCGATCACCTGGGTGGTCCCAAAGCGCGGTCCCGCCACGCTCAGCAGGCAGTGCAGGATGGCGGCCAGCACCGAGCCGACGGCAACGGCGACCATGGCCTCCCCCACTCCCAGGCCGAACGTGACGAGCAGTCCACCGGTAATCAGCGAGACAAAATTCGCGAACGCGGCGACCCACAGCCAGGCCACATCCCGCGACGATCCTTTGCGCTCGCCAGTTGGGATGGGCTCGATCCCACGGGTCTCGACCTTGAGAAACGCATCAGTGGGAGCATTCTGCTCGACCACCTGTTGGTCAACGGTACTCATCTGTCCCTCCGCTGGAATTACCCAGATCAGGTTCGAAGGGTTGGTGGAGCGGTCCACCTCTCAGCGTTCCAAACGCACCCCGTTACTCGAGTATAGCTACCAGTAGCGCTCTTCTTTCCACGGATCGGCGGCGTTGTTGTAGCCGTTGCGCTCCCAGAACCCGAGCCGGTCGTGCTGGACCCATTCCAGGCCCTCGAGCCACTTCGCGCTCTTCCAGGCGTAGCGCTTGGGAACCACCAGCCGAAGCGGCCCGCCGTGGTCCGGGGTGAGCGCCGCACCGTCGTGGCGATAGGCAATCAGGACATCGTCGTCGGCGAGCAGGTCGATCGGCAAGCTCGTCGTGTAATCCGCGTCGCAGTGGGCGATCACATACTTCGCGTCGGTGCGCGGCTTGACCAGGGCCACGAGCTCCTTGAAGGCGACGCCTTCCCAATTGTTGTCCAGCCGGCTCCAGGTCGTGACGCAGTGCATGTCGGCGGTCAGCGCCGTCTTCGGCAGGTTCCCCACCTCGTCCCACGTCAGGGTCGCCGGTGCTTCCACTTCGCCGTAGAGCCGAAGCCGCCAGCGCGTCATGTCGTATCGCGGCGGGCTGCCGTACGACAGGACCGGCCACTTCTGGGTCAGGACCTGACCGGGTGGAAGCCGATGCGGGTCTTTGAGGACCCGCGGGTCCTGCTCGCGGTCGCGCCGGAACAGCACGGGGTCAGCCTTCGGCCTGGACCGGCCGCTTCAGCTCTTTGCGGAATTGGTCGAAGGCGTCGACCACCACGTCGCTGACCCCATAGACGCTCAGTACGCGCTCGAGGGCACCCTGGACTTCCGACTCCGGGAGCAGGTCCGTCTCCACCTCGTACCAGGGCACCACGTCGCCGGCTGCGGTCTTCCAGCTTCCGTTGTCGAAGCTGACGGGCACGAATCCGTGCGGGTTGTCGGGTTCCGGTGTCATGACTGTCCCTAATCTATATCGGCGCGCATGCCCTTGCTCGATTCCGTTCCCATCACCTCGTGTCACGAGTGCGTCGCCACGCTGACGTTGCCGCTGGCCCTCTTTCTGTTACTGGCCGAGACAACCATTGGGGGCGTGGCGACGGTCGCATACCTGTCGCTGACCGGCGGCCTGACCCGCGGTTTCCTGAAATTCATCGCCGTCACCTACGCGATCCTGGCCGCGCTGGCATTCCTCGTCGTGCTGGCGGCCCCACCCGGCTCGTACCAGCGGCTGTTCGCCATCAACCAGTCCGCGGCGGGCGCCCTGGTTTTTCTCCAGGGTCTGCTCGTGATCGTGATGCTGGCCCAGGTTGTCGTGATCTGGCGTCGCCCGGACGCATCGTTTCGCAGCTGGGTCCCGACGCTGGCCGCGTCGGCGCTGCTCCTGGCCGGGATCGTGGCGGCGCTCTGGCCGTTAGCCCGCTCACCGCTGGAGGCGGCGGGCATCACCCTGACGGTGATGCTTTCGGCGGCCGTGCTCGGCGCCGCGACGACCGGCATGTTGCTGGGCCATTGGTACCTGGTCACCCCGGCCCTGACAAACGCGCCGCTGCTGCGCGCCATCGTTGTGCTCCTGGGCAGCCTCGTGCTGCAGGCGATCCTCTTCCCGCTGACGCTGGCCGGGCTGACCCACGGTTCCGGCTCCGTCACCGGCGCGCTCGGCCTCAGCCCGGTGCTATCGATCCTCTGGGCGCTCGCCGCGGTCGTCCTCCCGCTCGTCGCGTCCGGGCTCGCGCTGCCGACTGGCCGGCTTCGGTCCTTCATGTCGACCACCGGCCTGCTCTACCTGGCGATGATCGCGATCCTGCCGGGGCAGCTGCTGGGTCAGCTGCTTTTCTTCATCGCTGCCTCAGCCTGACAACGACACTGTCCCTTATCCGATAGGCGCGCGGGCGGGTTTCTCGGGCGGCTAACGGCTTGGCGGGTCCGGCTGAGCGGCCCTAGAATCCGCCGACGCCAATTCAGACCACAAGGGGGATTCTGATTGTCACGTTCAGTTACGAAAACGGCTCTGGTCGCGGCGGTTCCACTGCTGGCGCTCGCCGCGATTAGCGTCCTGGGGTCGCCCCGGACGCCTCAGACGACAGCGCGTCCTCCGGCAACCGCACATCCGCTCGCGACCGCCAGGGTGGCCTCGATGTATCCCGGGCATCCCGTTCTGGCAGGCAAGATACAGCCGACGCCCACGCCGGCGTCGGTGGTCGCGATCGCCCCGGCCTCGAGGCCGCCGGTCGCCGCCCGGCCGAAGCCGGTGCCGAAGCCGGCTCCGCCCGTATCGAGCGTCGGCGGCGCCGCCGGCGTGGAGTTCAGCCTGGTCAACCAGGACCGGGCCGCGAATGGCGTCAGCCCCTTGGCCTGGAGCGGGTCGCTGGCACGCGTTGCCCAGTACCGCGCCCAGGACATGCTCAACCGGAACTACTTCTCCCACACCGACCCCGCGACCGGCCAGCTGGCCTTCGTCCAGCTGCTGCACCTCTGGGGGATTCCCTACAGCACAGCCGGTGAGAACATCGCCTGGTCGACAAACCCGTCGATGGCCGGGATCAACACCATGTTCATGAACTCCCCCGACCACCGCGCCAACATCCTCAAAGCCGCCTACCATCGGGTTGGACTCGGCGTGGCATCCAACGGCGCCAAAACGATGGTGGTCGAGGTGTTTTCGAACTAGCGTCAGCTTGGTCCTGGGCTGCTCAAAAAGCCCCGGAATTTCCGGGGGCCTTTCTGAGTTATTCTGAATACGAAGCGTTCAAGTAAGGGAGAGTCATGAGCAAAGCAGTCCAAGTTACAACCGCCACGTTCGAGGACCAGGTCCTTCTTTCAGACCAGCCCGTGATCGTGGACTTCTACGCCGATTGGTGCGGCCCCTGCAAGATGCTGTCACCGGTGCTGGAACAGATCGCCGCGGAGCACGGCGACGTCAAGATCACCAAGGTGAACGTCGACGAGGAGCCAGCGCTGGCCGAGCGTTACAGGGTTCGGGGCATTCCGTACGTCGCGATGTTCCGGGCGGGCAAGCTGGCCGAGCAGGTCGTCGGCTACCGGCCGAAGGCCGCCCTCGAGGCCGGTCTCGGCCTCAACGGCAAGCTGGCCTAGAAGCTCAATGCGCGGCCCGCAGAGCCGCGCATTCCTCGCAGGGGCAAATCGCCCGTAGCAGGCTGAGACCGTAGATGCCGGTGTCGTGCCCATCCTTCCAGTAGGGACGGATACCAAAAAGCCCGACGGCCTCCATCCGGTCGAGCTCGACCTGGTCGTCTTTGAGCTCGCTGGTGCTCGCCAACTTCCCCGGGCGACCGCCCTCGCCGGCGCACTCGGCGCATGGGCAGCGCCAGCGCAGCAGCTCGAAGTCGTACGCCGATTGGTGGCCGTCAGCCCACTGGATCGTCAATAACCGCCGCGCCCGATCGGCGAGGATGTCGAGTGGGCGCTCGCGGTCAGCTGGTTCGCCGTTCCCAGGGTTCAGCGTGGTTGGGCTGCGGCGTTCCTAGGCGGCTTCGTCGTCCCCGGGGGCGAGCGTCAGGTCGAGGTCCTGCCAGTTGGGAACCCGGCGCAGCTCCGCCAGCTGCAGCATCACCCGGCCCTGCGCCTCGAACACCGCGTCGTGCACGGCGTTGAGATCGTCGGCCGTGGTCGCCTGGATCCGCTCGGCGAGCTCGGCGTCGTGGCGCCCGGCGTAGGCGACCACCTGCTCCCAGATATCCTCGGGGAGACCCCGCTCACCCGCAACCCGCAGTTCCTCGAGCCGGTCGAGGAGCGTGTCCAGCGCCGCCATGCGCCAGTAGGCGAGCCGGACTGGGGCGTGCGTCAGCTCCGCCTCGGCCGCAGCCTGGGACATGTCCCGGACCGCCGACTCGTAGTGGGGCGCCGCCTTGGTCGACATCGTCATTCCTTGCAGCACAGTTACTCCCTGTGAACGCCCTTGGGTGGGGCCTGTCACTCCTACCCGATCCAGATCCCCAATAAACACAATGAGGGCGGACAGTCCGCCCCTCTTGCTGGAATCCAGACTAACTAAGTATATATTCGCTCGCCAAAATGGTCAATCGGGTCCCCGCCTTAGCCCGACTTGGACTCTCGGGCGAAACCGGGCGTCTGTCCGCGGCGCTTCTCGCGGCGCAGGTAAATTCGATCGGGACCCCCATTTGGCCCGGGCGGCAGGATTGTGAAGAGCTCGAAGCCCTCGTCTCCAAGCTGATTAGCCTCCTCGACGGTGTGAACAACCTTGTACTCGAACGACATATCAGCGCCTAAGCATAGCGCCGCTCAGGCGAGCTCGCCCAGAACTCGAACGCCCGTGGCGGAACCGACGAAGGCGGCCCGCGCCATGCCGAAGAAGAGACCGTGCTCGAGGACGCCCGGGATCGCGTGGATGGCCGTGCCCAACGGCGCATCGACAGCACCGAAGCTGGTGTCGAGAATCAGGTTGTCGTTGTCGGTCCGAAACGGACGGCCGTTCGCCATCCGCAGCTGGGGGCGGCCGCCAAGCGACTCGATAGCCCGGCTGGTCGCCTCCCACAGAAACGGCAGCACCTCGATCGCCACCGGGCCGCGGCCCAGGCGGCCAACGAGTTTCGTCTCGTCGGCAATCAGCACGAAGCGCCGGCTGGCATGCGCCACGATCTTCTCCCGGAGCAGCGCCCCTCCGCGTCCCTTGAGGCAGTTGACCTCGGGGTCGATCTCATCCGCACCGTCGATGGCCAGGTCGAGTGGGCCATCGATCCCCTCGGTGATGGCGATTCGACTTTCTTCGGCGAGTCGCCGGCTTTCGGCGGACGTCGGGACCGCCCGCACCTTTAGGCCCGCGCGAACCCTGTCGGCAAGGCCGGCGATGAAGTAGCGCGCGGTGCTCCCGCTGCCGAGCCCGACAACGGTGCCAGGCCTGACGAGCTCCAGCGCCCGATCGGCCGCCGCCTTCTTCTGCGCTTCGACTTCCGCTTGTCCGATTGTCATTTACGTGATAGCACTGGTGTCAGCTAGAATCGATCGATGGGCGGGCTGATGGACAGCGTCGCGGGCCGCGTCGTCCGGAAGTTCATCGAAGACCAGGCGCCGAACTGGGCGGCGCTCATCGCCTGGAACGCCCTCCTTGCCATGTTTCCGATCGTGATCTTCGCCGCGTCGATCCTCGGCTATGCGCTGCGTCTTTTCGGCCAGGCCAACGACGTCGTGTACAAGACGATCTTCACCGCCATCCCTGGCGACACCAGGCAGCAGGACGAACTGCTCAAGGCGGTGAGCGGCGTGAAGAGCCAATCGGGCATCCTGCTGCTCGTCGGGCTGGTTGGCCTGCTCTTGGGTGGATCGGCCCTCTTTGGGGTGATGGAGCAGGCGTTCGCCGTGATTTACCACACGAGGCCCCGCGACTTCGTGCGCCAGAAATTGATCGCCATCGGCATGGTCGTGTTGTTTACGGTGCTGGTTGGCCTCGCTGTCGCCAGCTCGGCCATCCTGCCGGCCCTCAAGCATCTCCCCGACGTCCCCTCGTTTCTCACCTCCGGCGTTGCGGCACTCATCCTACAGGCGATCATCGGCCTGATCGCCGGCTTCGTCCTCTTCCTCAGCATTTACTTCATCATCCCCAACCGCACGCAACAATTCAAGAAAGTCTGGCCTGGCGCGCTGGTCGCCGGCGTGCTGTTCGAGGCGATCACCCTCCTCTTCCCGCTTTACCTGGAGATCAACAAAGGCATCAACCAGTACGGCAAGACCTTCGGGCTCTTCTTCCTGCTGATGACGTTCTTCTTCTTTCTCGGACTCATCACGATGATCGGCGTCGAGGTCAACAGCGTGATCTATCCGGTCCCCATCACAGCGCCGGGCAAGGATGCCCACGTGGTGGCGCCGCCGGAGTCGGGGCCCGACGGCGAAGGCCAGCTGGTCGCCGGCCGGACCCGGGAGCGCCGCAACGGCAGCACCCACGACGGACGGCGTCGTATCCCGGCACGCACGGCCCTTGGGATGGCGGTCGTCGCATCGGTCGTCGGAATCCTGTTGGGCCGGCGCAGCGCAAGCACTGACTGAGCGCGAACTACACTTAGTTCGTGGCGGTTGAAGCTCTAACTCCGCGGCCATCATCGGCCAAGGAGGCGTCCCCTGGCCGCGCCTGGTGGATCGAGCCGGCTCTTACCGTTATCTGCTACAGCGCCTTCGTCATCTACGCGACCTGGTCGGTGTTCGATCAAGTCAACGTCGTGTACGCGCCCTACGTCTCACCCTTCTTCTCCACGTGGCTCGGCTTCGGGCTGCTCAAAATTCCGATCATCGGGATTCTTCTTCCCATCCTCGCCGTCATCCCGCTGGGCCTTCGGGGAAGCTGCTACTACTATCGAAAGTCTTATTTCCGGTCCTTCTTCTGGGATCCGCCGGCCTGCGCCATCCAGGAACTCAAGCGCGGACGTTACCGCGGTGAAACGCGTTTTCCCTGGGTGCTGAACAACTACCATCGCTATTTCCTGCTCTTGAGCCTGGTCGTGATCGTTTTTCTCTGGGTTGACGTCGTCCGTGCCTTCATCTACCAGGGCCATTTCTTCGTCGGCCTGGGCTCGCTCGTCATGCTGGTCAACGTCATCCTGCTGGGCCTGTACACCTTCACCTGCCACTCGTTCCGTTACTTGATGGGCGGCCGGATCGACCGGTTCTCGAAAGCGCGTGCCGGCGGCCTCTGGCAGCGCGCCACGATGACACTGAACCGGTTGAACCCCCAGCACGGTGCCTGGGCCTGGTACAGCATGTTCTCCGTTGCGCTGACCGATGTCTACATCCGGCTCTTGATGGCCGGCGTCATTCACGAACCACGGGTGATCTTCTGAGCGAGGCCTACGAGACCCTGACCACGGACGTGCTGGTGATCGGCGCCGGCGGCGCCGGGCTGCGGGCGGCGATCGAGGCCGCGGCCGCGGGCGCGCGCGTCGACATTGTCTGCAAGTCGCTGCTCGGCAAGGCGCACACCGTCATGGCCGAAGGCGGCATTGCCGCGGCACTGGGGAACGTCGATCCCGAAGACAACTGGCAGGTCCATTTCCAGGACACGATGCGGGGCGGCCAGATGATCAACAACTGGCGCATGGCGGAGCTGCATGCGCGCGAATCGCCGGACCGCGTCTACGAGCTGGAGACCTACGGCGCGATCTTCGATCGCACACCCGATGGCCGGGTGATGCAACGGGCCTTCGGCGCGCATACCTACCGGCGCCTGTGTCACGTCGGCGATCGCACCGGCCTGGAGATGATCCGGAGCCTGCAGGACCGGGTGGTCCAGCTCGGCATCGACGTGCACATGGAGGTGACGCTGACGCGCTTGCTCAAAGATGGCGACCGGGTGGTCGGGGCCTTCGGCTACAACCGGGTCGACGGCCGCTTCGTTGCCTTTCGGTGCAAGGCGATCATCCTCGCGACCGGCGGTTGGGGTCGGATTTTCAAAGTCACCTCGAACTCGTGGGAAGGCACCGGCGACGGCGTCGCCATGGGGTTTGACGCCGGCGCCGAGGTGCTCGACCCCGAGATGGTGCAGTTCCACCCCACCGGCATGGTCTGGCCACCCGGCGTCCGGGGCATCCTCGTCACCGAGGCGGTCCGCGGCGAAGGCGGCTATTTGAAGAACCGCGAAGGAAAGCGCTTCATGCTCGAGTACGACCCCAAGAAAAAAGAACTGTCGTCTCGTGATATCGTCGCGCGGTCGATCTACAAAGAGGTTGAGGCCGGTCGCGGCACCGAGCATGGCGGCGCATACCTCGACGTCACCCACCTGGGTGCCGAGAAGATCAAGAAGAAGCTGCCATCGATGTATGAGCAGTTCCTGCGGCTGGCCGACGTCGATATCACAAAAGCACCAATGGAAGTGGCGCCGACCATCCACTATGCGATGGGCGGGCTGTGGGTCGAGGCTGAGACCGGCGCCACGACGCTGCCGGGCCTCTACGCGGCGGGCGAGGTGGCGGCCGGGCTGCACGGCGCGAACCGATTGGGCGGGAACTCGCTGTCCGACCTGCTGGTGTTTGGCCGCCGCGCCGGAGCTGCAGCCGGCGCCTATCAGCGCGAGGTTGGTCTCGGCCGGATCGACGAGGGCCAGGTTGGGCAGGAGCAGGAGACGCTGTTGCTGCCCCTGGCCAAGGACGGCAAAGAGAATCCGTACTTGCTGCAACAGGCGCTTCAGGAAGCGATGCAGGATGGCGCCGGGCTTGCCCGCGACGAGAACGGCCTTAAGGCCTGCCTCGACGCCGTCCTGGAGTTACGGCAACGGACGGCACGGATTCACGTACCGGGGTCGCGCCGCTACAACCCTGGGTGGCATACAGCCCGCGACCTGCGCTTCATGCTCACGATCGCCGAAGCCATCGTCCGCGCCGCAATCGAGCGACGGGAAAGCCGCGGCGCGCACTGGCGGCTGGATTACCTGGATAAGGACGCGGCGCTGGGCCGGGTGAACTTCATCGCCTACAGCGACGGTGGCAACGTCAGGCTCAAGCGGCGGCCCGTGCCGGAGATGCCGCCCGAGCTGGCCAAGCTTTTCCAGGAGCCCGCAGCAACACCTGCGGCGACCGCACAACCACCCGCGTCGCGGCCGCCGGCACCGAAGCGCATTCCCGCGTGAGCACGAAGGCGCGCACGTCGAACGGTCCGATCGTTCTTCAGGTATTTCGCGGAGATACTGCGGCCGGCCGTGAAGAGCGCTTCGAGGTGCCGGCGGTCGAGGGCATGGTCGTTCTCGATGCGATCCACTACATCCAGGCGAACTACGCCAACGACCTGGCCTGCCGCTGGAACTGCAAAGCGGCGAAGTGCGGATCCTGCAGTGCGGAGATCAACGGCCGACCTCGGCTGATGTGCAAGACGCGGGTGGACGAGTTCGGGAAGGACGAGATCCACGTGTGGCCGATGCGGGCCTTCCCGCTGATCAAGGACCTGGTAACCGACGTCTCCTGGAATTACCAGGTCAACAAGCAGATCCCCGGCTTCACGCCGCCGGCCAACGAGCCCGTGCCGTACCGAATGCTGCCCGAGGACACGGAGCGCGTCTACGAGTACCGCAAATGCATCGAGTGTTTCCTCTGCCAGGACGTGTGTCACGTCCTGCGCAATCACGAGGACAAGTCCCTGTACTACGGGCCGCGCTACATGGTGCGCATCGCGGCCCTCGAGATGCATCCGCTGGATACGCAGCACCGCACCGGCTTGCTACATGGCAAGGCCGGGGTGGGCATGTGCAATATCACGAAATGCTGCCAGGAAGTCTGCCCGGAACACATCAAAATCACGGACAATGCCATCATCCCGTTGAAAGAGCGCACCGCCAGCGACGTCTACGACCCGATCGCCCGGATGTTTCGCAAGCTTCGTCCGCGACAGGAGCCCGCCGCAGTCGCCGCTGGCCCGGCCGGCGAGCTTGCCGCGAGGGGATTGGCGCAGCGATTCGCCGTCAAAGACGTTGTCCGCCTGAAGTCACGGGGTCATCCATTCGCGCGGGTGGGCGGCGTTCGGCCGGATGGCAAGCTCGAGGTCTGGATCCTGAAGATGCAGGGCACGCAACAGCACTGGAAGGGTCCGCGGGTCGTCGACACCAGCGACGTGACCAACAACTACGGGCCGCTCGATGACGTCGGCATCGGCAGCAAGCTGTTCGAGCAGACGCTGATGGACCACGCCGAGTAAGCGTCACCAAGGACTCAGGCTGCTCGATCGGGCCCTAACCCCCATTCGGCGGGATCGACGCTCCGACCACCGTGATAGCATCATTGACAGGTTTTGTCCGTTCGCGGTATAAGAAAGACACTACTTCGACAGGAGGTCATCGAATGGGGATTATTGCGTGGATCGTTCTGGGACTGATTGCAGGCGCGTTGGCGAAGCTCATCATGCCGGGGCGCGACCCGGGCGGGATCATCGTCACAATCTTGATCGGGATCGCCGGAGCCATTGTGGGCGGGTTCATCTTCAGCCTTTTCGGCGGTGGCGGAGTGACCGGCGTGAACCTCGGCTCGATCATCGTCGCCGTTGTTGGCGCGCTGGTTCTGCTGTTTCTCTATCGGATGTTCGTCGGGCGTCGCGGCTCCACCTCGTACTGACCAACATTCGATAGCGCTTCGCTGGACAGGCCAGCCTGCACCTCGTGCGGGCTGGCTTTGTTTGCGGTCCGAAATTTGCCACCTCGTGCTTTTGTCGCTACGACA
>VBHC01000197.1 GCA_005889535.1 Chloroflexota bacterium | reverse complement strand
ATCGAGCGGCTGCGGAGCGCACCAGCGGCGCATGGCGTGGCACCAAAGGCGGCCGCGGCCGCACCGGCAACCGAGCCCGCGAAACGTCCAAGTGCCCGGCCGCGGGCCAAGCGGACCCAGAACTGATGCCGATCAAGCCGCTGTTGACGAAGGACTTCGCCACCGACAACCTGCACCAGCTGTCGGTCTACGAGCGGACCGGCGGCTACGCCGGTTTCAAGCGGGCCCTCGAGATGCAGCCCGACGAGCTGGTGGAGCTGGTCAAGAAGAGCGGGTTGCGGGGCCGCGGCGGGGCCGGCTTTCCGACCGGAAACAAGTGGGGCTTCCTGCCCAAGGGTATGTACCCGCGCTACCTGGTGTGCAACGCCGATGAGAGTGAACCCGGTTGCTTCAAGGACCGGTACTTGATCGAGAAGAGCCCGCACCAGGTGCTGGAGGGAATCCTGATCGCCAGCTACGCGATCGGCTGCAACCTGGCCTTCATCTACATCCGCGGCGAGTACCTCCCGCAGACCGAGGCGCTGGAAACCGCGATTGATGAGGCACGGGCGGCGGGCTACCTGGGCACGAACGTGCTGGGCAAGGGCTACGACATCGACGTCATCTTGCACCGCGGCGCCGGCGCGTATATCTGCGGAGAGGAGACGGCGCTGCTGACCTCGCTGGAAGGATACCGGGGCGAGCCGCGGCTGAAGCCTCCCTTTCCGGCGGTCAAGGGACTCTACGGGAAGCCGACGGTGGTCAACAACGTTGAGACCGTCTGCAACCTGCCGCACATCGTGCTCAACGGCGCCGACTGGTTTGCCGCGATCGGAACGCCGACCGGGAAGGGGACCCGGGTGTGGTGCATGAGCGGGCACGTCAACCGGCCGGGCAACTACGAGCTGGAAAACGGCACTCCGATCCGGGAGCTGATCGAGGAGCACGGTGGCGGTGTCTGGAAGAACCGCAAGCTCAAGGCCTTCCAGCCCGGCGGGGCATCGATGATGGTGCTGCTGCCCGAGCACCTCGACGTGGCCCTCGACTTCGACGCGATTCAGAAGGCCGGCTCGCTGGCCGGCGCCGGGGCAATGGTGGTGATGGACGAGACCACCTGCATGGTCGACGCGGCGCGCCGATACGTGAAGTTCTTCCACCATGAAAGCTGTGGCAAGTGCACGCCATGCCGGGAGGGCACCTTCTGGATGGCGAATCTCTTCGACCAGTTCGAAGCCGGTGAGGCCAAGACGGGCGACATCGACCTGCTGCTCGACATCGGCTACAACATCGACGGCCGCTCGTTCTGCCCGCTGGGTGATGCCTCGACCTGGTTCCCCCGCAGCGTGATCAAGTTCTTCCGCGACGAGTTCCAGGAGCACATCTCGGAAAAGGGTTGCCCGTTCAAGAAATCGGTGCAGGAGGCCGTCGCCTGATGACCGCCGTGCAGACCGACCAGGTCACGCTCACGGTCAACGGTCAGTCGGTGACCGTGCCGAAGGGAACGCTGATCCTCGACGCCGCCAAAAAGATCGGCATCGACATCCCCATCTTCTGCTCCCACCCGAAGATGGCGCCCGTCGCCGTCTGCCGGATGTGCCTGGTCGAGGTCGAGAAAATGCCCAAACTGCAGCCGGCCTGTGCCGTCTACGTGGCCGAAGGCATGGCGGTCAAGACGACTACGGACCAGGTGAACAAGTACCAGAAGGGCGTGCTCGAATTCCTGCTGATCAATCACCCGCTCGACTGCCCCATCTGCGACAAGGGCGGCGAATGTCCGCTGCAGGACCAGACCTATCAGTACGGTCCGGGCGCCAGCCGCTTCCAGTTCGACAAAGCGCATTTCGACAAGGCGGTGCCGCTTTCCGACAAGATCCTTCTCGACCGCGAGCGCTGCATCCTCTGCTGGCGATGCACCCGCTTCAGCGAGGAGATCTCCGGGGAGCGGGAGCTGGCCCTGATCCAGCGCGGCGTCCACACCATCATCGGCACCTTCAACGATGAGCCGGCCCAATCCGCTTACCAGGGCAACTGGACGGAGATCTGCCCGGTGGGGGCGCTGACCTCGCGGCAGTACCGGTTCATCAGCCGGCCATGGGACCTGGATCGCACACCCAGCGTCTGCCCGGGCTGCAGCATGGGATGCAACATCCAGATCGACGCCCGCAACAACAGGATCGGCCGTTTTCAGTCGCGCGAGAATCCCGCGGTCGACGACAGCTGGCTGTGTGACTTCGGCCGCTTCAGCTTCCCCAATTTCCAGCGCCAGGCGCCGGAGCGGCCCCGCATCCGGCGGGACGGGCGGCTGGAAGACGTGTCGTATGACGAGGCGATCGCGTTTACGGTCGAGGCCCTGAAGCGGGCCGGCGGCCAGGCGGCCGGCTGGGCGTCACCTGCCGACACGAATGAGGAACTGGTTCTCTTCCGGCGCCTGTTCCGCGAGGTCCTGCGATCGCCGCACCTGGACCACCGCAGCGCCGCGCTTGTGGATGCTGAACCGGACG
>VBHC01000196.1:5413-5618 GCA_005889535.1 Chloroflexota bacterium | reverse complement strand
CTTCGCCTTCTCCTTGGCCAGCTCCAATCGCTTCTCGAATTTTTCGGCCTCGATGCCGAGCACGATCTTGCCGAACATCTGGATGAACCGGCGGTAGGCATCGAGGGCGAACCGCCGGTCGTTCGTCAGCTTCGCCAGGCCCTCCAGTGTCTGCGGGTTCAACCCCAGGTTGAGGACCGTGTCCATCATCCCGGGCATGGAGAAC
>VBHC01000196.1:0-5394 GCA_005889535.1 Chloroflexota bacterium | reverse complement strand
ACCGAGACCAGGAGAGGATTCTTGACGTCGCCGAGTTTCTTGCCGGCCTTCTCTTCGACATGGTGCAGCGCCTCGATCGCCTGCTCCCACATGCCATCGGGAAATTTCTTGCCCGAGGCGTAGTAGGCATTGCAGGCTTCGGTCGTGATCGTGAATCCCGGCGGCACGGGCAGGCCGGCGCGCGTCATTTCGGCGACCCCGGCGCCTTTTCCGCCGAGCAGGTCGCGCATGTCTTTGTTGCCTTCCTCGAAGAGGTAGACCCACTTTTTCCGGGTGGTTGCGCGCGATTCGGGACGTGCCTGTGTGGTGACGGCCATGCGAAATCCTCCTCTAGGGCTCAGCTAACCCAGTCAGGATAACAAGGCAGAAAAGGCGTCTTCCCCGCGTCAGGGGCAGACGAGGAGGGCGTCGAGCCGGGTCTGGGAAAACCGGGCGCCGATCGGCCCTGCGCCGGCCCAGATATTGCTGCCGTTTGGGAGCGACCGATTGGGCTTCCAATCGAGAAGCACGGTGTAGGTTACGCCGGCCACCATCGGGTAGAGCGTTTGCAAGAAGGCGGCCTTGGGGGAGAAGCTGCCGGAACGTCCGCCGCTCTCTTTCCAGCCGAACTTGTCCGGACTGTGATAGATGGTATGGTCGTCGACCACGACCATGGCGATGTCCTGGTTATAGCCGGCAGTATCCGTCCAGAGGTCGACATTCGCGGAGAGGAGGGCAAGGCAGCTCCGCGGCGGACTGATCGTGAGGCTCAGCCCGGTCGGATCCATGTCCACCCAGCGGAAGCCGATGTCGGTGCCGGCGGTCCGATACTGCTGGGTACTGATCTTTTCGGTGTAACCGCTCCCGTTCGGCACGAACAGCAGGGTCAGACGCGTCGGCGAGAACCGGCCGGTCACTCCCGCCCCGGCGAATATGCTGACGGATGCCGGGGATGGCTGGTTGGTCTTCCACTGAAGCTTGACCCCGTAGGCGGCCCCCTTCGTCACTGGGATGCTGGCCCGCACCAGGGCCGCGTTGGGCGAGAACGTCCCGGTGTTACCGCCACTCTCCTTCCAGCTTTCCGGTTGGCCTGAGACGGACGGAAATCCCGGTCCAGAGACCGTAATCCCGATGTCCTGGTTGTAGCCGGCGACCGTGGTCCAGAGATCGGCATTGCCGGTGATGATTGCCGTGCCGTCATCCGGAGCCGACCACGAAAGTGCCGGGGCGCTCGTGGGTCCCAGGTCCACCCAGGTGACGCCATCGCTGCCGGTCAGTCGGAATTGCTGCAGGCTCACATCCGTTGCCAGGTTTGGGCTGACCAGCCCGGTGCCCGGGACGAGCTGGACCGTCAGCCGAGTCGGAAAATCGTCGCCCCGCCCGCCGGGCGGTTTGTCTTCCAGGCGAGCTTGATGGTGTGGACAGTGCCGGCCACGATGGGAACCACCGTCTGGACGAAGGCGGCATTGGGCGAGAAGGTTCCGCCGAAGCCGCCGCTCTCTTTCCAGGCGGCCACCGCGCCGTCGACCGCGATGCCGATGTCCTGGTTGTAGCTGGCGTTCGCGGTCCACAGGTCGACGTTCCCGCTGATCAGCGCCAGCGCATCGGTCGGGGATGTGATTGTGGTGGCGAGATAGGTGGGGTCCATATCCTTCCAGGCCGTCCCGTCGCTGCCGGCGAAGCGATACTGCTGGTCACTGACCGCGACGAAGGGGTAGGCCGGATCCGGCGTGGCGGGGTTCGACGCATCTGAAACCGATGAGCCGTATGGGTTGTGACCGGTCACCTTGAACGTGTAGGTCGTCCCATTCGTCAACCCATGAAAGACCTCGGTGGTTGTCGGGTTGGCATAGTTCTCGGTGCCGGCCATGGTCGCACCGCCATTCGTGTAGGCGTCGATCGTATAGCTGGTCGTCCCCGACCCGGTCGGGGTGTCGATCGTCCATTTGATGGTGGCCGCCCCGTTATCGGCTTCCGCCAGGACCGCGTGCGGAATGTCCGGCAACGCAGTAACGGCCAGATCGAGGTCGTCAGCAAAGCTCAGAGTTGACAAGCCGTCGCCGTCGGTGACCCCGCCGGCAAAGACATGGAACGGGTAGACGTTGAAATTTCGCATTGGTGTGGTTTCATCGATGCTGACGTGATGCCAGTTTCCGTCGGCCCAGTCGGTGCAGTATGCAGAGGCCATGCTGGGGCTGGTGTTGCCGTTGTCATCGGCGATGCCGAAGGTGAAGTAATCGCCACAGCCGGCACTGGGATCATGGCTGATCATCCGAAACCAGACCGACAGCGTTGCGGTGAGCGTGAGCTCGGGCGAGAGGTAACCCTGTTCGACGCCGTCGCTGCAGCTGTTGTCTCCGCATAACGCGGCTGACCACGCGCCGGAGTGGGCGCCCGCCCGAACGATGACGGCGTAACCCTCGTTCGAGCTTTCGGTCCAGTAGGGATTGGGATGGCCACGCTCGAATCCGGGATCGTCGAGGACCTGCGGCCCAACGGGGGATGCGGTCGCCGAACCGGCCACGCGCGCGCCGATCCCCGATGCTTTCTGCACCGCCGCTGGCCCGTGAAGGACTCTGGCCATCCACTCGGCGTTCGTTCCAGGATGGCCCACCGCCGGCGAGGCGACGCCTTCCAACCCCATCAGGGGCATGGCCGTAGCAACGGCCACTGCCGCCAGCAAGTTCCCCGACCTGATGGGGCCGAGCATCACATCAGCTCCGAGCGCCGTCAAGATGCGTTTGGCCGGCAATATTCCGGCCCGGCGCCTCGATCAGCCGGCGGGAGGGATCTCCACGGTCAGGCTGGTCGGCGAGTACTGGGGGCCCAGTCCGGCGCCGGCCCGGATGGTGCCCGCAGTCGGAATGTTGCTCTTCCACTCGAGTCTCACGACGTACGGCTGATCGGCAACCGCCCGAAAGGCGATCTGCACGAACGCCGCGTTCGGGGAGAAGGTGCCGGCAAAGCCCCCGCTCTCCTTCCAGGCCACCAGCTGGTCGTTGACAAAGATGCCAAGGTCCTGGTTGATCCCGGGATTCTGGGTCCAGAGATCGGCGTTGGCACTGATCAGGATGGTCTGATCCGCCGGCAGCGCCGGGATCGCGACGGTGAGCGCCGCGGTCTGGTCAATGTCCTGCCAGGTGGTCCCATCGCTGCGGCTCAGCATGTACTGGCTGGAGCTGCTCGCCGTACTGGTACCCGAGGCGACCACCTGTGCCGTCAGCGTCGTGGGGGAGTACTCGGGTCCGAGCCCGGCGCCGGCGCGAATCGTGCCCGGCGTCGACACATTGGTTTTCCACTTCAGCTTCGCGATGTAGCTCGTTCCGGCCGCCAGGGGCACGACCGCCTGAACAAAGGCGGCATTGGGCGAAAACGTCCCGGCATTGCCCCCGCTTTCCTTCCACCCCACCAGCTGGTCTCCGCCACCGGCTGCGCTGAGGAAGATGCCGATGTCCTGGTTGACACCGGGTCGCTCCGTCCACAGATCAGCGTTCCCACTCAGGACGACCGTCGCCGGAGCCGGTCCGGATGGAATGTTCAGCGCCAGGGTCGCGGCATCGATGTCTTGCCAGGTCGTTCCATCACTCCCCGCCAGCAGGTACTGCGCCTGGCTGCTGGCACTCTGGATTCCGGACGGCAGCATTTTCGCCGTCAGCGTGGTCGGTGAGAACGTCGGTGGCATGCCGGCGCCGGCGTGGATGCGGCCGGTGGTGTCGACGTTGGTCTTCCACTTCAGCTTTACCCGGTAGCTGCTGCCGGCATTGATCGGGTAGACCGTCTGGACGAAGGCCGCATTCGGTGAGAACGTCCCGGCGCGCCCGCCACTCTCCTTCCAGGCAACCAGTTGCTCCGGTCCGCCGTTCGGACTGACGAAGATCGCCAGGTCCTGGTTCACCCCTGCCTGCTCTGTCCAGAGGTCCGCGTTTCCGCTCAAAACCACCGTACCGCTGGCGGCCACCGTCGGGATGGTTAGCGCGAGGTTGACCGGATCGATGTCGGTCCAGTCGATCCCGTTGCCCCCGTTGAGCGTGTATTGCGCCGTACTGGAGACGCCCTGGTTGGCCGCCCGAGGACCGACGCCGGTGCCGGAGAGAGCGATTTGCTGCGAGACGGCGTTCCCGGTCACCGTCAGGTTCCCGCATCAGCGTGACGCTGATCGTGCAGACCTCGCCGACGTCCAGCGCCGAACCTGGCAGCGTGCCACAGTCGTTGGCCTGGTGGAAGTCACCTGAGACCGCGATGCTGTTGAGCACCAGGGTGGTGGTGCCGCTGTTGGTCAGCGTGACCTGGCGCACCGAGCTCGTGACCCCCACCGACTGGTTGCCGAAGTCGACGCTCGACGGCGCCAGGCCGATCCCAGGCCCGAGCCCGGTCCCGGTCAGGTTGACCTGTTGCGGGCTTCCGACCGCGTTGTCGAAAAGGGACAGCTTCCCGGAAAGCGCACCGCCCTGACTCGGGCTGAAGCTCACCCGGATGTGGCAGGCCAATCCGGTACTGAGTGCGCTCGGGCAGTCGGTGCTCGGGATCAGGAAGTTGGCATCGACCTGCAAGGACGCGATCGTCAACGGCGCGTTGCCGTTATTGCTGACGGTCACCGACTGGGCGGCGCTGACCTGGCCAATCAGCAACGGGGCAAACGCAAGGCTTGACGTATTGAGGTCGGCGGTGGACTGTAATCCCACGCCGCTCAACGGGATGGCTTGCGGGCTCCCCGCCGCCTCATCGTTGATGGTCAACGTACCGTTGCGCGTGCCGCGAGCCGCCGGCGCAAAGGACACGTTGATCCGGCAACTCGCACCGATGGCAACACTTGTGCCACAGGTGTTGGTCTGACGGAAGTCGCCGCTGAGCACGATCTGGTCGATTGCCAGGGCCCGTGGACCCTTGTTGGTCAGGGTGATCTCCTGGCTCGCGCTGGCCGATCCAACCATTTGAGCCGGGAATGACAGCGTCGCCGCGTTGACGTCGACTGGATAGCTCGGCTCCGCCTGACCGGCAATCGTGCTGAATGTCGGATCGCCGGTTCGGTCCTTTTTAAAGGTCCGGGTCTGGCCGGGACCAACGGTGCCGCCGCCGCTACCGTCATTGAGCAAGACCCGGTCCTGCGCCACCGTGCCGCCGCTCGCGTTATAGAAGGTAAGAATGGCCGTGACGTCGTCCTGCGTCGCGCTGCTGTTGCTGGTCAGGTGGCCGCACACTTCCTGGGCTGGATCGGTGCTCAGGCACGGGTCGATGGCCACTGTGAAGTTGTGCGCGGGCTGCTGGATTGCAGGCCCGGATGCAATCGCGGCGATCGTGAAGCCCGTATAGCCGGCGGGCCGCCGGACGAAGATGGCTTCGAACGGTGAGCGGCCGGCGGGTGCCAGGATCTGGACTGTCGAGTCGATGATCTCGTTGATCGGGCCGCTCGCGGTA
>VBHC01000020.1 GCA_005889535.1 Chloroflexota bacterium | reverse complement strand
TGCCCACGATGGGCGCTTCGGTGACGACCAGCGGCACCGCCTGGCGCTGCATGTTCGACCCCATCAGGGCCCGGTTGGCGTCGTCGTGCTCCAGGAAGGGGATCAGCGCAGTCGCGACGCTGACCGTCTGCTTCGGCGAGACATCCATGTACTCGATGCGGTTCACGTCCGCGACCAGGAACAGGTTCTTGGTGCGCGCCGTCGTCCGCTCTTCCAGGAAATGGCCGTCGCTATCGACCGGCGCGTTCGCCTGCGCCACGATGTAGCGGTCCTCTTCGTCAGCCGACAGGAACTGGACCTCATCGGAGACCCAGGCCTTGATCGGCACGTCGCCGGCCTTCGCCTTGACCAGCGCGTCCACCGTCTCGCGGTCGAGCACGTCGCCCTTCTTGCCGAGCTTGGTCCGCCGGTTGACGGACTCGAAGACATCATCGCGCAGCGTCCGGCCCACCAGCTTGTCGCGGTGTGCCTTGTCCGCCGGCATTTCGCTAAACACCCGCCGGAACGGCGTCTCGATGAAGCCGTACTCGTTGACCCGGGCGAACGTCGCCAGCGACCCGATCAGGCCGATGTTCGGCCCTTCCGGGGTCTCGATCGGGCAGATGCGCCCGTAGTGAGAATGGTGCACGTCGCGGACGCCGAAGCCGGCGCGCTCCCGGGACAGGCCGCCGGGCCCCAGCGCCGAGAGGCGGCGCTTGTGGGTCAGCTCGGCGAGCGGGTTGGTCTGGTCCATGAACTGGGAGAGCTGGCTCGATCCGAAGAACTCCTTGATGGCGGCCACCACCGGCCGGGCGTTGATCAAGGAGGCGGCGGTCACCGTGGCCGCGTCGCAGATCGTCATCCGCTCCTTGATGATCCGCTCCATCCGGATCAGTCCCATGCGGAACTGGTTCTGGAGCAGCTCGCCGACGGCCCGCACCCGGCGGTTGCCCAGGTGGTCGATGTCGTCCGGCTCGCCGGTGCCGTTATTCAGCTCGACCAGCTTGCGGATGATGGCGATGAAGTCGTCGTTGGAGAGGGTGCGGATGTTCATGTCCGTGCCCAGGCCGAGGCGGCGATTCAGCTTGAACCGGCCCACCTTCGACAGGTCGAAGCGGCGCGGGTTGAAGAAGAGCGAGGTCATCAGCGCCCGGGCGTTGTCCACCGTCGGCGGGTCGCCGGGCCGGATCTTCTTGTACATCTCGACCAGGGCGTCGTTGACGTCGGTCGAGGAGTCCTTGTCCAGCGTCGACTGGATGAATTTGTGCTCGGCGTTGTTGTCGACGTCCGCAAAGAGCGCCTTGATCTCGTTGTTGCTGCCGTAGCCCAGGGCCCGAACCAGGGTCGTGACCGGGATCTTCCGCTTGCGGTCGATCTTGACGGTCAGGACGTCCTTGCCGGAGGTCTCGATCTCGAGCCAGGCGCCGCGGTTGGGGATCAGCTTGGCGGCGTAGAGCATCCGGCCGGAGGCCCGGTCCTCGCTGCTGGTGAAGTAGATGCCCGGGGAGCGGACCAGCTGGGAGACGACCACCCGCTCGGTGCCGTTGACGATGAAGGTGCCTTCCTCGGTCATGATCGGGAAGTCGCCCATGAAGACTTCCGATTCCTTGATCTCGCCGGCATTCTCGCCGGTGCGGATGGTCAGCCGGGTGTTGATCCGGAGCGGGGCCGCAAACGTCATGTCGCGGTTGCGGCACTCCTCCTTGTCGAACTTGGGCTGGCCGAACTCATAATCCAGGAATTTCAGCTCGTAGTTCTTGCCGGTGTAGTCGGTGATCGGGTTGATCTCTTCGAACAGCTCTCGCAGCCCTTCACGCTTGAACCAGTTGAAGGAGCGGATCTGGGTCTCGATCAGATCGGCGACCGGGAGCATTTCCGGAATGCGGCCGTAGCTGACGCGAGAGCCGTTAGAGGAAGGCTGAATCATGGACTCTCCTTTCAGATGAGGCAGGAAAAAATGGTGGGCAGGCAAATGGTGCTAGGGACGCGGAAAGGCAACCCAGGAAGCACCGAACAGCGATAGTACCATCAGGGTACCCAGCGTGTCAAGCACGCAAACATCTCTGTCGCGAAACCGGAGCTTCGCGAGCGGGCCCGGGGCGGGGTCCCCGGGATTGGGGAGGTCGTCAGGTCGCCGGTCTGAACTCGATCAGCCTAATCGGGCGTAGTCTAGCACTCCAGCTGGCGAAGCGGAAGAGGGTTGATCTTGAGCCTCATTAAAGGTTGAACCGAGGAGCCTAGGGCGAGAAGGGCGAGGACGGCTGCTGAATGCCAAACCAGGACAGCCCCGGAATCGGGACCCCCAGGACGAACAGGACAAATCCGGTGATCACCCCGAGTACCAGCACGAACATGAGCATCCACCGGAACATGGATCAAGCCTCCGCCAAGCACAACGGCGGCGGCGGGGCAAACCTTGGGTCAGATCCAGCCGAGCCGGCGGTAGTACCAGAGCTGGCCCCCGGCCGTCGCCGCCATCACCGCGACGGCCAGGATCCAAAACGTCCAGGCGGGGGCGATGTGACCCACCAGCCAGGCGAAGTTCATGCCGAAGAAGCCAGTCACGAAGGTCAAGGGCAGGAACAGGGTGGCGAACACGGTGAGCCGGGTGATCCGCAGGTTGAGCCGGTTGGAGACCGTCGAGAGGTAGACGTCCATTGCGCTGGCCAGCAGGTCGCGCAGAGAGTCCACCGTCTCGTACTGGCGGACCAGGTGGTCGTAAACGTCGCGGTAGTAGATCGACATCTCCTTGTCCTGCGGATCGCCGATCGCCCGGGTGGTCAACCGCTGAAAGACGTCGCGCTGCGCACCCAGCACCTTTCGCAGGTCGACGACGGTCCGCTTCAGGTCGGACAGCGTCGTCAGGGCCGCGGTATCCGGCCGGTCGATGATCGAGTCTTCGAGCCGGTCCGTGGCATCGTCGACCTGCTCGAGGACGGGAAAGAGGGCATCGACCAGCTGGTCCACCACCAGGTAGAAGAGGAAGGGCAAGCTCCGGCGGGTGAGGTCGGGGTTGTCCTTGATGCGCTGCCGGAGGTCGGCCAGCGGTTCCGAGGGCTCGAGGTGGACGCTCACCAGGTACTGCGTCGAGACGTAAATGTGGTGTTCGCGGATCTCCGCCCGCTCGTCGACCATCTCAGCCGTAAACAGGACGACGAAGGCGTAGCCGGGGAATTCCTCGACCTTGGGTCGCTGGTTGCGGTTGCGGATGTCCTCCAGCGTCAGCGGGTGAAACTTGAAGGTCTTTTGGAGCAGTTCGAAGTCGGCATCGCCCGGGTTCTCGATGTCGAGCCAGAAACCCTGCTTGCCCGCCTTGAGACAGGCCAGCAGGCTGTCGGGCGTTGGGTCGAGCTGCGGTCCGTCGGTGGCGACGAGGTGCCGGATGGAGCCCTGCTCCCGGTCGCCCTGGCGCTCGGCCACATTGGCCGGCGCGGTGCTGGACCGCGCCGGCTTGGTGGTTTTCCTACTTGATTTCCGCGCCAGCGCCCGCATCCTTCAATTTCTTGAGGACGCCTTCCGCTTCCTCCCGATTGACGCCCTGCTTGACCGGCTTCGGCGCCTGATCGACCAGGTCCTTGGCCTCTTTCAGCCCGAGGCCGGTGATCTCCCGGACCACCTTGATGACACCGATCTTGGCGTCGCCCGGCGAGGTGAGCACGACCTGGAACTCGGTCTGCTCGGCTTCCGGCGCCGCCGCCGCCGCACCGCCAGCCGCCGGTGCCGCCGCCACCGCAACCGGCGCGGCGGCCGTGACCCCAAACTCGGTCTCGATGGCCTTGATGGCGTTCATCACGTCCACCACGGTCCACTCTTTCAACGCGGATACGAAATCGTCGACGCTGACTTTTGCCATGAGTTCCTCCTAACTTGCGGCCGGCGCCTGGGCCGGCGACTGTGATTCCTTTTGACTGCGAAGCGCATCGAGGGTGCGAGCGAGTTTGACGATCGGAGCCTGCAAAATGCTGGCGAGGTTGCCGAGCGGAGCCTGCATCGCACCGAGCAGGCGGCTGAGCAGCACCTCGCGCGAGGGAAGGTCGGCGAGTTCCGTGACGGCGTCGGCCTTGATCAGCTGGCCCTCGAGAAGCCCGGCCTTGATGACCATCTTGCGGTTTGCCCGGATGTAGTCGTTGAGAATCCGGGCCGGAGCCGACACGTCATCCGTCGCGAATAGCATCGCGATCGGCCCGACCAGCTCCGCCGCGAGTGGTTCGTAGCCGGCGGCCTTCGCCGCGCGGCGCGCCAGCGTGTTCTTCACCACGACCATCTCGATGCCACCGCCGCGCAGCTTGCTGCGCAGGTCGCGCATCTGACCGACCGTCATGCCGCGGTAGTCCGCCAGCACCGCTGTGGACGAGGCTTTCAGGCGGGCCGTGATATCGGCGACGGTTGCCGCCTTCTCCGCCTTCTTATCGATCTTGTCTTCTTTCTTGAGCGCCGTGGCCAATAAAAAACCTCCTTCGCACCAGGCGAGGAGGCTGTCAGACCCTTGCTCGCCTGCGCTGGACATTGAGCCGGATCTCCGGCACCAGCGGTCTTCGGCTATTCACTTCACGCGGCCTTTCCACACTGGGGCCGCTTATTCGTCGCGGATCGTGAGTATATCAGCCGCCGTTGCGCAATGCCTGCAGGGCGTCACTGACCAGCTGGCGAAGGGCGGGGGCGCCGGCCGCCTCCGGGGAGGTCAGCTTGACGTGCCGGATTCCGGTACCGGTGCCTTCCAGCAACCCCTGCGGATCCGCCAGGCCGGCGCCGTTGGTCAGCCCGAGATTGACCCGCTCTTTCTGCGGCGAGATCACCGCGAAGACGCCCTCCCGCCCGGCCCCGGCGCCGTACTGGATGACCTTCCACCCGGGAAAGACCTTTTCGGTGGCGCCCGGGAGGACCGAGAGGATCACTTCGCGGGTCTTGACCGCGATCACCCGCACCTGCGGCGAGTAGCCCTTCAGGAAGGTGTCGACCGCGGGGTCGCCGGTCTTCTCGTTCGCCATTCGACGGGTGGCCGGGTTAACTCATCCGGCCGGCGGCGACCGGGTCGACAGGCACGCTCGGACCCATCGTGGGCGACAGGTAGACCGAGCGGAGGTACTGCCCCTTGGCGGAGCTTGGTTTGGCCCGCACCACCGCATCCATCAGCGCAACGAAGTTATCGCGCAGCTGCGCCTCGCTGTAGGATGCTTTGCCGATGTTCGTGTGGATGATGCCAGTCTTGTCGACCCGGTATTCGATCCGGCCACCCTGGATGTCCTTGACCGCACGGGCGATGTCGAAGGTAACGGTGCCCGCGCGCGGGTTCGGCATCAGGCCGCGTGGTCCCAGGATTTTGCCGAGACGGCCGACCTGGCCCATCAGGTCCGGGGTCGCGAGCGCGACGTCGAAGTCGAGCCAGCCTTCCTGGATCTTCTTGACCAGGTCGTCGGCCCCGACGTAATCGGCCCCGGATTCGGTCGCCTCGCGGGCCTTCTCCCCGGTGGCGAACACCAGGACGCGGCGCTTCTTGCCGGTACCGTGGGGCAGCACCACCGAGCCGCGCACCATCTGGTCGGCGTGGCGCGGGTCGACGCCCAGCCGGAGGTGCGCCTCGATCGAGCCGTCGAACTTCGAGGTCGAACTCTTCAGCACGAGGCGGACGGCGTCATCGGGCGCGTACGCCTCGGTGCGCTGGATCGCCTTGGCTGCTTCCTTGTACTTCTTGCCTCGAGCCTGCGGCATCAGGCCAACACCTCGATGCCGAGTGAGCGCGCGGTCCCCTCGATCATCTTCATGGCCGCCTCGACGTCATAGGCGTTCAGGTCCTTCAGCTTCAGCTGGGCGATCTCGCGAACCTGTTGCCGGCTGACCTTGCCCACTTTTTCCTTGTTCGGCTTGGCTGATCCCTTCTCGACGCCGGCGGCCTTCTTCAGCAAGGCCGCGGCGGGCGGGGTCTTGGTGATGAAGGTGAAGGTCCGATCCTCGAAGATCGTGATCTCGACCGGGATCACCTGGCCGGCCATGGAGGCCGTGCGGTCGTTGTAGGTCTTGACGAACTCCATGATGTTGACGCCGTGCGGGCCCAGGGCGGTACCGACCGGCGGCGCCGGCGTCGCCTTGCCGGCCTCCATCTGGATCTTGACGTTGGCCTTGACCTTCTTCTTCCCCATTACTTCAGCCGCTCCACCTGGAGCAGGTCGAGCTCAACCGGGGTCTCGCGGCCGAACATGTTGACCAGCACCTTGAGCTTGCCTTTGTCGGCGTTGATCTCATCGACCTTGCCGTGGAAGTCTGAGAAGGGGCCGTCGATGACGCGCACGTTCTCGCCCACCTGGTACTCGACCCGGACCTTGGGCGCCTCGGCCTTGATCTGCTTCTGGATCGATTTGATCTCCTTTTCCTGGAGGGGCACCGGCTTGTTGCCCGAGCCGACGAAGCTGGTCACACCGGGCGTGTTGCGCACGACGTACCAGGACTCGTCGGACATGATCATGTTGACCAGGATGTAGCCGGGAAAGGTGCGCTTGGCCACGTGGCGACGCTGGCCGTCCTTGATCTCGATGACGTCCTCGGTCGGCACGAGCACCTCGAAGATCCGATCGTGCATGTCCATCGAGTCGACGCGCTTCATCAGGTTGTTGCGCACTTTCTCTTCATGACCCGAGTAGGCGTGCACGACGTACCAGTGGGGCTCGCCCTCCGCCGCAACCGGTTTGCTGGCGGCGTCGGCGGGGACCACCGCGGGCGGGGCCGACGGAGTCTCCGGCGGGGCCGGGTGCCCCTCGCCGACCCTGACTCGCTCGCCGGTCCAGATACGGCCGGCCTCCGCTGCTTCCTTGGGCGCGGGGCGACGGCCGCGTGCCTTGGCGGGGGCGGCCGCGGCGGCCTCTTGCGGCGTGCCGTTCTGGGGGGTCTGGTTCATCTCTGTCTCAGCCAATTTTGGGGAACTCCACTTTGACAAGGGTTTGGGTTAGCAGGTAATCGATCAATCCAAGCAGGATGGACACGACGATCACCGTCACGATGACGACGAAGGTCATGGTCCGTAGCTCGCCCCAGCTGGGCCAGATGACCTTGCGGAGCTCGCCGACGATGTCCTCGAAATTCCGGACGAGGCCCCGGCGGGGTGAGGGAGTCGTGCGTTGCAATCTGTTCGACCTCGATTCGGTGGGAACGGCCTTGGCCATGGTAGTTATACCTGAGTCTGGCAGGGGTGGAGCGACTCGAACGCCCGACCCGCGGTTTTGGAGACCGCTGCTCTACCAACTGAGCTACACCCCTGTGCCGGTCGGCGCCACCAGTATAAGAAGGTTGCCACCCCTACTTGGTTTCCTTGTGGGCGGTGTGTTTCCGGCACCGGGGGCAGAACTTCTGGATCTCCAGCCGGTCGGGATCGTTCTTCTTGTTTTTGACCGTGGTGTAATTACGTTCCTTACAGGTCTGACACTGCAGGGTGATGGTCGAAGCTAGGGCAGGCATTGATCTCCAGGGTGAAAAAGAGTCCAGACACAAAAAAGACCTAGCGACTGCTAGGCGATTTCAAATACTAGCAGACTTTGGCCCGATCGTCAATTCAGACTTCGCCTAAACGGAAAGCCCCCACCCTGTCCCTGCCTCGCCAGCGTGGGAGGGAAATTGGCGCCGTATCTGACGCCTTATATAAGTAAGGTATCGGCGGCTAGTACTGGACCACGACCGTCGTGCCCATCGGTGCCCACTTCCAGAGAAAGGACATCTGGCTGTACGGCACGTTGACGCAACCATGCGTGCCGTTGTAGATGTTCGAGCCGGGGCCGTACCAGGAGCGCCAGGGTGCGTCGTGGATGAAGTAGCCGCCGCCGGCGAATTCCATCGCCCAATTGGTCCAGGAATCGGGATACCAGTACGGGCTGCCGTACGGCCAGGGCGAGATCATCTTGTAGGGCGAGTAGCGAGCGAAGATGTGGTAGACGCCGGGAGGGGTCGGCAGCTGCGGCCGGCCGGTCGCCACGAAGGTGGTCAGGACCGCGCTCCCATCCTGGTAAGCGGTCAACACCTGGCGCGACAGCGAGATCACGATCAGCTTGCCCACGCCGGCGTTGTAGGAGACCGGCGCCATCTGCTTGGTGAAGATGGCGCTCGCCAGAGCCTGCTTCTGCTGGTAGAGCTGCGAGGTCAGGGACTGGAAGCCGCCCTGGTCGACGGCCGTCCCCAGCTGGGCAGCCAGCGTGTTGATGATGCTGGCCCTGTTGCCGACGATGGCGCCAATTTTCTGGGCTGTCGCCAGCGTCGAGCGGGTGTCCGCCAGCTGGTTGTACGCGCCAGTGCGGGCGGTGAGCAACGCCTGGACCCCGGCGGCGGTCTGCTGGAGCCGGGCAAGGATTGGCGCGAAGGCCTCCGCGCTGTGCACCGAATCGAGGCCCGCCAAAGCGGCCGTGACCTGGTCCTTGAAACCGGCGATACCAAGCTGCGGATACTGGCCGGCGCTGGCCAGCAGGGTGCGAGCATTCTGCGCGGCGGCGTCGACCTGGTCCCGTGCCGTTCGGTAGGCGGCCACGCGGCTGTCGAGGATCGCGCTCTGCTCACTGAGAACGGTGGCCAGGGCGTTGAGGGAGTTCGGGGTCGCGGACTCGGCCGGCGCGGTAAACCGCGCCGTGTTGAGCTCGAGCCCTTCGGCTGAGATACCGTCGCTGCTCGCTTCGGCGATGATGAGGTTCCAGCGGTGCAGCTGCCGCTGGAGCGCATCGCGGCTGTCGGTGAGCTGCAGCTGGTAGACCGTATCCAGTTCTTTCTGAAGCTTTCCAATCGCGTCGAGCTTGGCGTGGTCGGCGACAGGCACCTGCCACCAGGCGGAGGGCTTGATCGCCTGGACCTGGCTGTATTCCCACGTGAGGCTGTCGGCTTCGACCTGCTGGAGGCCGCCGCCTACGGCCGCGGATAGCGACTGGCTGAAAGCGCCTTCTGCCTGGCGGACGCTGTTCGCCAAGACGAAGCGCCGGAGACCCCTCACCGCACGGACGCCTCTTTTCGTTAGGCAGCGTTCGGGCCGGTTCGCCTCCTCAGGTCACCGACCGTTCGCTCTCGCCGATTGGCATAACGTTACGCCGAACCCGAGGTCACGCCAAGTGGCAAAAAGTTACGGCTGTCATGCGGCCGTCACGTCCCCACCCCACCCTCCCCCAGGAGGGGGGAGGGATTTTGTCCGGCGGGCAGGTTTTGGCCTACCGCTCGATCGGCGCGGCGATCAGGCTCCCCCACTCGGTCCAGGAACCGTCGTAGTTCCGGACGTTGGGGTACCCGAGCAGGTAGGTGAGCACGAACCAGGTGTGGGAGGAGCGCTCGCCGATCCGGCAGTAAGCGATCACGGATTTGTCCGGCGTCACGCCTTTGCCCTGGTAGAGCGCCTTCAGCTCGTCGGCCGACTTGAAGGTGCCGTCCTCGCGGACCGCCTGGCCCCATGGGATATTCGCCGCGCCCGGGATGTGACCGCCGCGCTGGGCGCCTTCCTGGGGCAGGTTTTCCGGAGCGAGCAGCTCGCCGCTGAATTCCTTCGGGGAGCGGACATCGACCAGAACCCCGCCGGCCTTGCCCAGCTCGGCGAAGACCTCGTCGCGCAAGGCCCGGATTGCCTTGTTGGGCTGCCCGGCCTTGTAGCTGGCGGGCTTGACGGCGGCCGCGTCCTTGGCGAGCTCACGCCCCTCGTCCTGCCACTTCTTCCGGCCGCCATTCATCAGGCGGACGTCTTTGTGGCCGTAGTACTTGAGGTTCCAGACGAACCAGGCCGCGAACCAGTTGTTGTTGTCCCCATAGACCACCACCGTGTCTTCGTTGCTGATGCCCTTGGAGGAAAGCAGCGCCTCGAGTTCCTGCTTCGGCAGCAGGTCCCGGATGGGACGAGCCTGGAGGTCCTTACGCCAGTCGAGGCCGATTGCCCCTTTGACGTGGCCGGTGTCGTAGGCCGCCGTGTCGACGTCGACCTCCACGATCTTGACCTTGGGGTCGCTGACATGATCGGCCACCCACTGGGTGTCGACCAGAACTTCGGGATGTGCATAGCCCGCCTGGGCGATCTCAGCTGCCGACTTGGCCATAATCCTCTCCTTAAGTTGACTAATTGGATCCACAAACTCAACAATGAGGCTTCACAGTCTACGGTGGGCCGTCAGCGGCGGTCAAGCCGGAGCGCGTTCTCCGCGCGGGCTCGATCGCAGGAAGGCTTGCCATGAGGCGTTATTCGGCCAGTCGAGATGAGCCAGGCCGCGCAATACACGCCCGCCGGTCCGGAACAGCCTGTCCGACGACGTGGACGCACCCGGCTTTTGCTGGTGCCTCTGGGGATCGTGGCGCTTCTGCTGGCGATTCCGGGCGGGGCGTACGCCTTTTCCCAGAACCAGCTGTCACAGGCGCAGACGGCGGAAGCCAACAGTGCGTATGCGCAGGCGCTTCGCGACTACGCGACCGTCGAGTCGCTCGCCGGGAATCCCGTTTCGCGGATTTTGCTCGGCGAACTGGCGGATCGAGCGCAGACCGGCACGGCGGAGACGCATTTCCTCTGGGGCGTGCAGCTGCGGCAGCAGGGAAAGTTCGCCGACGGCGAAGTGCAACTGCGCGCCGCGGTCAGGAGCGGGTTCGCGGATTGGGGCGCTCGCGGCAACGCGGCGCTCGCCGACTTGTTCAACGCCTGGGGCAAAGCACTCGTGGCGGACAAACAGTTTCAGGCCGGCATCAATAAGTACAAGCAAGTCGCCGCCTTCGACCCGACCGGCAACCTCGCGGCCTCGACTGAAGCCGGGCTGGCCACGGCCTACTCGGACTTTGCTCAGTGGTACACGTTGCAGCAACCGCCCGATTATCCGAATGCGCTGACCTGGTACCAGAACCTGGTCAAGGATTTCCCGGACAGTCCGGAGGCGAAGCTGGCCCAGGCATCGGCCCTGCCGCAAACGCTGTACAACGCCGGCCTCGCCTTCGTCCAGCAACTCAAGTACCAGGAGGCCCGCGATACCTTAACGGAGCTGGTCCAGAACTATCCGAAGACCAGCTGGGCGACCCAGGCTAAGGCGGCCCTGGCCGCCAATCAGCCGCTCACCGGAATCCTGATCGTCAGCGACCAGAACCCCGCACCGGTGGCCAATCGGCTGGTGCGGATCGCGACTAAGTGGCGGATCGTAAAGGCGCATACCTACGACGATTCAGGCTTTCCAACGTACAACGCGACGACCGACGCCAGTGGCAAGTTTTCGGTCGTCGGGGGAATTCCACCAGGCCAGAACTATCTGATCACCTGGTGGGACCCCACGCGAAAGACGTTCGTGACGACCTTTCTCAGCGACAACGTGCCGGTCAACACGATCAGCATCAACCCGCTGGAGCCGGCTCATACGACGGTCGCGACGTCCTAGCGCCGTCGCCTCTTCGCCTCGGTCACCAGTAAGGCATCGAGCTCCGCGCCCACCAGGAAGGCGATTGATGCCACATATAAGTAGGTCATCACCACAATCAGGAGGGAAAGGATCCCGAAAGCCTGCTGGTAGCCGCGGTACGCGAAGTTGGCGACATACCACCCGAACAACCATGACGACGCGAGCCAGATCGCAATCGTGATGGTGGAGCCCAGTGTCACCCACTTGACGCGCAGGTGGGCGGGCGTCGTGAACCGAAGCAGCATCGCAACCAGGAACAGCAGAACAGCAGCGCTCAAGGCAGACCGCAGGATGGTCTCCCCTACGCGCAAGACGGATGGCGTCGATTGCCCTGACGCCGATAGCAGCAGCGCCGCAGCGATCAGGAAGAGCGCCGCGATGATCAAGCCGGCAAGGCCGATCGAAATGCCCATCCGCTGCCAGAATGGCCGCCGATCTTTCACCTCGTAGATGCTGTCGAGTGCTGTCATCAACGCCCGCACGCCGCTCGAGACCTGCCACAGGGTGAGGACCAGGCCGATCGACAACCACCACCAGCGTCGCGTCGTCAGCACCTGGTCAACGGAGTGGTCCAGCTCGCGATAGAAGTTTGGCGAGACAATGCGCGCGATGTTGGGACCGATCTGATGGCGCCAGATCCCGTCGAGGTGGACGGCGCCGGCGAACGCCAGGCCCGTCAAGGATAAGAACGCGAGCGCAAACAGCATACGGAAGGCGATGGCCGTCGCGTCCGTGAGGACGCCATGTCGGTCCATCGCGGCGGCGACCCGCCCAGCCAACTGCTTGAGATCGCGCCGGCCGCGGCTGCGAACGACCTGCTCCGCGAGCCCAACGACGGCGCGGTTCGAACCAGCCGTGTCAGCCATGTAGACAGGCTATCTACGAGTGGGTGCGTTTGGGAAGTTCGCCAGTTGCATGGTCCCGCCAGGTTGGCCTCATATAATCTGGGCGCACGCCGACGTAGCTCAGCTGGCAGAGCAGCTGTTTTGTAAACAGCGGGTCGCCGGTTCGAATCCGGCCGTCGGCTCCAGATTCTGTGTGCGAATTCGGCTGAGGCACGACAAAACGTGTTCGGCTGATGCTTTACCCAGATTCGGCTGATGCCTTACAGGGGTTTCGGCTGATGCTTGACACTCCCGCGCATGAAGGAGTTGAGCGTGGGAGAGCAGCGATACCAGGCGGTGATGGCGGTCCTCAGCGGCGGGCGGACGGTGACGGAGGTGGCCCGGGACGGGGACGTGAGCCGGCAAACGGTGCATGCGTGGCTGGCTCGCTCCGAGCGGGCGGGCATGGAGGGGATGGGCGACCGGTCGCACCGGCCGACCCACTGCCCGCATCAGATGCCGGCCCTGATCGAGGTGCGGGTGCTGGAGATGCGGCGCCACAAGCCGTTCTGGGGCCCGCGTCGCCTGGTCCTGGAGTTGGCCAGGAAAGGCGTGACCCCGACGCCGTCGGCCTCCGCGATCTATCGCTGTCTGCTCCGGGCGGGCGTGATTCAGCCGGTCCCCAGGCGGTGGCGACGCGAGGACTGGAAACGGTGGGAGCGGGGCGCGGCGATGGAGCTGTGGCAGCTGGACGTGGTCGGCGGGTTTCATCTCGCCGATGGCACCACCGCCAAGGCCCTGACCGGGCTGGACGACCACTCGAGGTTCTGCGTCGCGGCTTGCTTGATGCATCGGGAACGGACCAGCAAGGTGTGTGAGGGCTTCAGCGTGGCGCTGCGGAAATACGGGGTGCCGGACCAGGTGCTGACCGACAACGGCAAGGTGTTCACCGGGCGCTTCGCGCAGCCTCCGGTGGAGGTGCTGTTCGACCGGATCTGCCGGGAGAACGGCATCGAGCACCTCCTCACCCAGCCGCGCTCGCCGACCACCACCGGGAAGATCGAGCGGTTCCACAAGACGCTGCGGCTGGAGCTCGACACCCGGCAGGTGTTCAAGGACATCACGACCGCCCAGGAGGCCGTGGATGAATGGGTGGCGTACTACAACGCCGAGCGACCCCATCGATCGCTGGACGATGGCACGCCCGCCAGCCGCTTCAAGGCGGGTACCACGCAGGTCCGCGAGCCGGAACGGACTGGCGACGACTGGGTCTCCCGGAAGGTGACGAGCAACGGCATCGTCTGTGTCGGATACCAGAAGGTGAACGTCGGTCAGCGCAATGCGGGCAGCGCCTGCGACATCCTGGTGAGAGACGGGCTGTTGCAGTTCTGGGTGGGCAGCCAACTCGTCAAGACGGAGGCCCGAACGACGAAAGGGGTGATCCGCAAGAAGAATGCCGAGGGGCAGGCCCCGCGGCGCTAGTGTTGCAGAGGAGTGTCAAGCATCAACCGAATCAGCTTCGTCAAGCATCAACCGAACCTGCACACGCTCCACCAAGCTCCCCCGGCCGGGCGCGGTTCGGCCGGCTAGTGACAGTGGTACTTGTGGCCGTGCAGCACGGCGGTGGTGCCGTCAGCGCAGGTGTAGACAGCCTGGGACCCGGCGTCCCCTGGGTTTTCGACCGCCTCCTGGATGTCCTGGAAGGTCAGCGCCAGCTGGTTGCCGGTCACCGTGATGGCGGTGATGCACACCACGGCGACCAGGACCAGGATCAGCGCGAATTCGACCATCGACTGGCCCTTCCGCCGGCTGTGTCGTCGGGATGACTTCATCATGTTCCTGACGGGCGAAACCTTGACGGTCTGCCCTCTATACCACTTAACGTTGGACCCAGTTGCAGTCCGCGTTGCGGGCGAGGGGCCCGAGTTCGGTCCGGTTTGGAATGTGTCCGACTCGTTACCACGTCGGTGTTGCGGACGACCTAACGGCAGTCGGCGGGCCCCTCCGGGCTAGGCGGCGGCAGGCAGGGCGCGCTGGTCGACCTCGGGCATCGACACCGCCTGGGGAATGCGGGCGAAGGCGGCCCAGACGACGATCGGGGCCGCGCCCGCCACCGCGACGACGATCCGGGCGAGCAACATCTGGTCCACCGGCGCCGCCAACAGCAAGAAACAGCCGATGCTCAACACTCGCCCGATTCCCAGGCACAGTTCCTGGTGCACGATGTAGTCGTACCGCATGGCCTTCGGCGTGGGGTCCCGGTCGATCACCTGCAGCGCCATTGGCGCCAGCGCGTTCCCATGCAGTGGACCGCCGATGGCGCGGAGCAGTCCAAAGCCGATCAGCGCCCAGGCGGTCAGGTAGAGGGGCAGCAGGAGGGTCGACAGCACCAGGAAGGCCCCACCCACCAGGGCGCAGGCGGTCCGGTGCCGGGGCTTCATGAAGGCGGCCAATCCGAGGCTGATCGCCACCCCCAGCAGTCCCATCACGCCATTGAAGTTGCCGACCTGCTGCTCGTTTTTGAGCACCAGGTAGGTCAGGATGGTGAGCACCAGTCCCATCAAGCTTCCGGTAAACCCGTCGGCCAGGCGCGCCCGGGTCACCCATTGCCAGTCCGGATTGCGGCGCACCAGCGTCATCACCCGTCGGGCTGACAGTCGTTCCCGGGCCGCCGACGGCAGCCGCCCGGCCAGCACCATGGCCGCCATCAGCAGGACGGCGGCCAGCGCAAAGACGAGCTCATAGCCCCGATAGGGTCCGCCGACGTGGGTGCCGGCGACGATCACGGCGCCCGCCGCCGGTGGAAGAAGCGCCGTTAGCAACCAGGTGGCGCTCGCCTGCGCGCCGAAGTAGCGGTCGCGATCCCGCTCACAGGTGGTGTCGTAGCTCACCAGGTGGAATCCCGACCAGTAGAAGCCCTCGGCCACGCCCCGAAGCAAGCCGAGGGCCACCACCCACTCGGGGGTGGCGCTGCCGAGGACCAGGATCAACAGGTAGACCGCGCCATTGCCGAAGAGACCCAGGCGGATCGAGGCGCCGGCGCCGATGCCCCGCCAGAGCAGGCCGTTGGCCACGAACGCTGCGGGGATCATCAGCGCGCTCAGGCCGCTGTAGATGGCGATCGGGACCAGGTCGTGGCTCGCCCGCCAGAGGAAGATCGACAGGAACGTCCCGGCCAGCAGGTTCGCCGCCGTGTAGGCGCCATGGATCAGCACCATGAACCTGGCCCGCCGGTCCAGCCCGAAAAAAAACCCTATCCGCCGCACAACCGACCCTTCTTTCGGGCCCGTCCCGCAGACCCGTATCCGGACAACGCTTCCTCCCCCAGCCACTTTCCCGGGTCATTGCCCTGTGACCGGCAACACGGCCAGGTGACGGCCGGCCGACGGGCCCGCCGGCCCACGCGAGCGGCGCGACTCGTGCCAGGCGAGCGTTTGAGGCGTTACGTGTCCCGAAAGGGGACGGCAGTAGCCTCGCCCTAAGGCGCACACCAAGCGCCGCCTAAAGGGGGCGTAGTACGGAAATCAACGACGTCCAGTACACCGGCCGGGGCGTGCTGCCGCGGCCCGCGGACGTGCCGCTGCCGGCGGCCATCCACCGCCTGCTGGCATCGCTGCAGCAGGGGGCCATCTCTGCGGCCGCCTACGACACCGCGTTTGTGGCCCGGCTGCGGGCGACTGACGATCCCAACGTCCTGGCCTACCCGCAGACGCTGGCCTGGCTGCTGCGCAGCCAGAACGCCGACGGCAGCTTCGGGACGGCGCTTCCGATTCCCAAGGACAAGCTGGTTTCGACCCTGAGCGCCCTGGTGGCGCTGGCCGACCTGCCGCAGCCCCTGCAGGATGGGGCCGCGCACCGCGCCCGGGTGCGGGCACTGCGCTTCGTGCACGAAGACACCGGGAACTGGCAGACCGGGCCCGACATGGCCGGCTTCGAGCTCGTGCTCCCGGCATTGCTCGATGAGGCTAAGGCCCGCGAACTGCCACTGCCCTACGAGCGATTCATGGGAATCTCCGCGCAGCGGGACGCCAAGATCGGCCATATCCCACCCCGGCTGATCTACAACGTCGCCACGCCACTGCTCCACTCCCTCGAGTACCTCGGTAACCGGATCGACCTCGAGGCAGCCAGGGCACAGCTCTCGCCCAACGGCTCCTTTGCGAACTCCCCCTCGGCCACCGCCTATTTCCTGCTGCGGACCCGCGACGAGCAGGCCGACGAGTACATCGCGATGCTCCTCCGCAACCGCGGCGATGGCAGCCTGCCGACGGTGGCGCCCTTCGAGATCTTTGAAATCGCCTGGGTGCTTTACAACCTGGCCCGCGGCGGTCAGCGGCCGGCCGAAGCCCAGCCGTTGCTGCGCTACCTCGCCCAGGCGCTGACCGACGATGGGGTGGGCGTATCCAGGGAGGGTCTGCGCCCGGATGCCGACGATACCGCCCTGACGCTGAGCGTCCTGCACCGCTACGGCTACCCGATCTCGGCCGGTCCGCTGCGGCCCTTCGAGGGCGTGAGCTTCTTCTTCACCTTCCCGCTCGAGCGGGACGCGTCAGTCACGGCCAACGCCCATGTGCTCGAAGTCCTCCAGGTCGTGCCACCCTTCCCCCGCCAGCACCTGATCCAGCAGAAAGTCATCAAGTACCTGCGTGATGCGCGCGTAGACGGCGACCACTGGGCCGACAAGTGGCATGGTTCCCCCTTCTATGCCACCGCCCACGCCGTCTTCGCGCTCACCGCGTCGGCACCCGACCTGTGCCGCCCGGCCTACACCTGGTTCAAGAACAGCCAGCTCAAGGATGGGTCCTGGGGCTGGTTTGGAAAGGGGACGCCGGAAGAAACGGCCTACGCGGTCCAGGCCCTGATGACGGCCCCGGCCGAGACGCTCGCGGGGATGACCGAGCCGCTGCGCCGGGCCGCCGCCTACCTGAATGAAACCGAGGCCGAGCCCGTCATTCCTATGTGGGTGGGCAAGACGCTGTACGGCCCGTCCGAGGTGGTCCGATCGGCGGTGCTCTCGGCTCAGATCCTACTGGCGAGGAGCGAACATGCAAGATCGGCGAATTAACCGGCTAAAAGAGCGGCTGCTGGCCCAGGCGGATGAGGTGCCGGTCATCCGCCACCTGGTCGAGGACAACCCGCGCGGCGACGACATGCTGGGCGAGGTCTGCCGCGCCGCCGTCCTGCTCCATCCAAGCGCGAGCTTCGAGCAGTCCCTGACGCTGGCCCGCACCATGGCCTACATCGTCTTTATCGATGACTACCTGGAGGAAGATCATCCAGAGCTCGACCTGGGGGACTACCGCCGGGTGTGCCAGAACTTCCTGCTCTGGCACAACCGCGACCTCAGCCAGATGCCGCTGGTCCACGCCACCGTGGCCCGCAAGATCGAGGACCAGTTCCGCGAGGACGAGGTTCCCGAGGAATGGACGGCGATGCGCCGGCTGGTCTGGGAGAAATCGATCTGGACCATGCTCCAGGAGAACCACTGGCTGAAGCACCATGAGCGGGTCACGCTCGACGCCTACCTGGCGAACGGGATGTACAGCAGTTCCTTCCCGATTGTCCAGGTCAGCATCCTGGCGTTTTCCTACCAGGACGTTTCGCAGGAGTTGAAGAACCGGATCTTCGGCCACATCTGCCAGGCGGCGCGCGTGGTCCGTCTGGCGAACGACCTCCGCACGCACGAGCGCGAGGCGGCGCAGGGCCGCTTCAACTCCGTCGACCTGATCTTCAGCGGCCCCAGCGACCGCACACTGGAGAGCGCGCGCGAGGCGGTCCATCACCTGATGGAGGAAGAGTTCGAACAGCTGAAGAAGGCGATCGCGCGCGAGCGCCGCACCGGCATCACCCAGTCGTTCTTGAGCCATCTGATCGACAGCACGCAGGTCTTGCTCGACTTTTACGAAGTCCCACGCCAGGGCCGGCCCGACCGCCTCCTGAAGGCCGGCTAGCCCACACCATGAGCAGCTCCATCAACCTGAAGCTCGGTGCGCGGAAGCCCGCCGCAGCGGGACACCCCGACGCTTCGGCGATCGAGATGGAGCGGCGCATCATCTGGATCCGCTGGCTCGCGATTCTCGTCTCGCTCGGTGCCCTTCCCTTCCTGGCATCGAGCCTCAACCGCCAGTCACTGGTGACCCTGCTGGCCCTGATCGGCCTGGGTGCGATCTACAACCTGACGCTGCTCGTCGTGCTGCTGCCGCACAAGCCGCAATGGCTGACGAGCGGGTATATCTCGGCCATCGGCGACGTCCTGCTCGTGACCGGCGGCGTGGCCGTCACCGGCGGCACCGCAGGCCCCCTGGCCTCACCCTTCTTCCTCGCCTACTTCGTGGTGACCGTCACCACGGCCGTTCGATTCGGTGGGCTCGCGGCAATCGTCGCCGTCCTCACGATTGCGCTGAGCTATACCGCGGTCGTCTACTACGGCAACACCGTCCTAGGCACGGCGCTGACGCCCAACGACCTCACCAACCTGGCGATGCGCACCGGCTTCGTCGCCCTCACCGGCATCTTTGTCGGTTTCGTCGGCGACCGCGCCCGACGCGCGGAGCGGGCGCTGCAGGAGGAACTGGAGCGGGCGCATGCCT
>VBHC01000206.1 GCA_005889535.1 Chloroflexota bacterium | reverse complement strand
AGCCCGGTGGCGAGTATGTCGCCAAAGACCTGCATGACGCCGGCGGCATTCGACTGGTGGCACGGCGGCTGGCGGAGGGTGGGCTGCTCAACGGCGACGCCCGCACGGTCGACGGCCGGACGATGGCGCAGGTGGCGGAGAGCGCGGTTGAGACGCCCGGCCAGAAAGTCGTGACCCTGTTGTCGAAGCCGCTGAAGCCGACCGGTGGCCTTGCCATTCTTCGTGGCAACCTGGCACCCGAAGGTTGCGTGGTCAAACTCGCCGGGCACGAGCGACTCCTTCATCGGGGCCCGGCGCGCGTCTTCGACAGTGAGGAGGCCGCGTTTGAGGCCGTACGTGCCAGGCAGATCCAGCCCGGCGATGTCGTCGTGATTCGCTACGAAGGTCCGGTCGGTGGTCCGGGGATGCGCGAAATGCTCGGCGTGACCGGCGCCCTCGCCGGCGAAGGCCTGGGCGATTCAGTGGCGCTCATTACCGATGGCCGCTTTTCCGGTGCGACGCACGGCCTGATGGTCGGCCACGTCGCCCCCGAGGCCGCCCGGGGCGGGCCGATCGCCGCGGTCCGCGACGGCGACACCATCGAGATCGACGTCACCAAGCGGGAACTCAATGTCGACTTGACCGAGGCCGACATGGCACAGCGGATGCAGGACTGGCAACGTCCGGTTCCGCGCTACCCGGACGGCGTCTTTGCGAAGTACGCGGCCCTTGTCTCGTCGGCGAGCGAAGGGGCGGTTACCCGACCGTCCTGACGGTCTAGCGGTGCAAGTTCGACGCGCCTTTCTCCGCGCGTTCGGCGGCCTCTACAACGACCTGGTCCGCCGGCGGGCTCGCCTCGGCGCCGCCGCCGTGATTTTCAATGCAGACGGTCGCGTGCTCCTGGTACGCCACAGCTATGGGCGGCGCAGCTGGGAGCTCCCGGGCGGAGGGCGAGAGCCGAAGGAATCGGTGGAGCAGGCGGCTGGTCGTGAGGTCCGCGAAGAGCTGGGCGTGGAGATCACGGAGGCCCGCCTCTGTGGTCTCTACTACGAAGCCGACGTCGACCAGCATCACTTTGTCTTCCGCTGCCAATTGGCGGCCGGCGCCGAACCGAAAGTAAGTTCGGCAGAAATCCTGGAGTGGGGTTACTGGCCGCTTACCGGGTTACCCCGGCCAATCACGGACTTCACGGTTCGCCGAATCGCCGATGCCCGATCGCCATCGACGTCGATTGCCGTCGCGGTCCTGCCGGCCCGCACGTGGCTCGAATAGCCCAGCGCCCTGCAGCCCGTATGCCGATGTGCTAGTACAGGAGGGTCTGTTGGCTGGTCGCATGGAGGAGGTGCACACGATGGCCGTTGTAGCTCCGACCCGCGCTGTAACCACGGCGAAACGGCATGAGGTACGAATCGATCCTTCGAAGCCCCTGAAGGCCGAGCCGAACACCGGCCACAATCGATGGCATCCCGATATCGCTCCCATCCTGCGGGTGGACCCCGGGGATGAGGTCATCCTCGAGACCCGGGACGCGCTGGACGGACAGCTGACGCCGGATTCGAAGTCGTCCGACGCCGGAAGCGTGAACCTCAACGTCGTGCACCCGCTGACCGGGCCGGTGTACGTGAACGGGGCTGAACCCGGCGATCTCCTGGAAGTCAAAATCCTCGAGGTCGAGCCGGCCTCGTGGGGGTTTACTTGCCAGATTCCCGGGTTTGGCTTCCTCCGCGATGTCTTCACGGAACCGTACCTTGTGCGCTGGCGGATCGTTGACGGCTTTGCCGACTCCCCGGATCTACCGCGGGTGCGTATCAAGGGCGCGCCATTTCCCGGAACTATCGGACTGGCGCCTTCGCGCGGGTTGATGGAGACGATTGGAAAACGCGAGAAGGAACTCCTCGATCGCGGGGGATTCGTGCTGCCTCCCGAATCGGCAGATGCTATCCCCGGCGGAAAGATCGGCGGGGAGGCGCTGCGCACCGTGCCGCCGCGCGAGACGGCCGGCAACGTGGACATCAAGCAGCTCTGCGCCGGAACCACCATGCTGATCCCTGTCCACGCGGAGGGCGCGTTGTTCTCGGTTGGCGACGCCCACTTCGCCCAGGGCGACGGCGAGATCTGTGGGACGGCGATCGAGATGCGATCGGTCTTCCACGCGCAGTTCTTTGTCCAGAAAGGCGAAGCGTCGCGGAGCGGGCAGAACGACGTCGCCTATTTCCGCGAAACCTATGTTCAGGCGCCGGAGCTCGCCGTACCTCGCCGGTTCTACGCGACCACCGGGATGTCCATCGAGAAGGGCGGACTGAACCAATCGGAGAATGCGACGCTTGCCGCCCGCAATGCGATGCTCAACATGATCGATCACCTCGCCGAGCGGGGATATTCCCGACAGCAGGCCTACGCCATCTGCTCCGTGGCCGTCGATCTGAAGATCAGCGAGCTGGTGGACGTGCCGAACTTCGTTGTCTCGGCGGTGCTACCCCTGGACATCTTCGTCTGAGCAACGATGGCTGAGTCGATCACGTCCGAGCCGCCCGATCGCGCGCGGCTCGGGCGTCACATTAATCTGTCAGCTTCGTGAGCCGGGTGGCATGGGCTCGGGATCTTTTCCGGCGCTGAGGCTGTCCGACAGCGACATCGTCCGACGATAGGCGGCCCAGACGGCGTCCGCAAGCACGGTGCGCAACCGGCCTCGCTCCAACTCATAGATCGCGGCGGCCGACGTGCCACCGGGCGACGTCACCATGTC
>VBHC01000205.1 GCA_005889535.1 Chloroflexota bacterium | reverse complement strand
CCGCGCGCCGGCGATCAGCGGTTTCAGCAGGACAAGGTGCCCTCGGTGAATCCCATCAAACGTGCCGATGGTTGCGTGGCTCGGCCCGATGCTGCCGGCTGGCGGGAAGCCGAAGGTGACCGCCGTCATCAAGGGAACACGGCGCGCGGTTGGAGCCGCCGGCCGGCATCAACCTCACCCCAGGCGAGCAAGCGGCCGTCGGCGTCGACCACCCGGCAGCGTCCGGAGGCCGCACTGGGCGCGACCACCGCCTGTCCGCGGCGGACCGCCGCGGCCGCCGCCGCATCGAGCGCCACCACCGGCCACCCCTGCAAGGGCAGGTCCATGGGCAGCAGCCAGCGCCTCCATTCCTCGCCCGCTCCCGTGAGCTGCGCCATGGGGACCGCGTCCGCCAGCGTGAGTGGGCCGAGCGCGGTTCGGGTCAAGCCCGAAAGATAGGCGCCGCAACCCAACGCGTTGCCCAGATCGTGGGCGAGGCTGCGCACGTACATTCCCCGCCCGGAACTGACCTCGAGGCGAGCGGTCGCCGTCGTCGCATCGTATGCCACCAGGCTAATCGAGTGAATCTCGACCAGCCGCGCCCGCGGTTCGATGACCTCGCCGCGGCGAGCCTTCCGGTACAGCGCCTCACCGCCCTGCTTGAGAGCCGAGTAGACGGGCGGCACTTGTGCAATACGGCCCGTGAATGACGGCAGCAGGGCCTCGATCCGACCGGGACTCACCCCACTGATATCGCCGGAGGGCACCAGGGTTCCCTCCCGGTCGCCGGTATCGGAAGTGACCCCGAACGTCACCGACGCGAGGTAGGTCTTGGACCATTCGTGGACGAAGTCGGCCAGTCGCGTCGCCAGGTTGACCAGGATGGGCAGAACGCCGTCGGCCGCCGGGTCGAGCGTCCCGCCATGGCCGGCCTTCATGATCCCGGGAAGCCGGCGAACCGTGCGGACGACGGCAAACGACGATGGACCGGCCGGCTTATTGACGTTCAGGATGCCGGAGGTCACTCGATGTCATTCATCCGCAAGCGCGCTTCGGTAAGGACTTTGGCTTCGGCCTCCTTCAGCGGCAGCGCAACCTCGATCCCCGCCGCCCGTCGATGGCCGCCGCCGCCAAATTTTGCGGCCAGCTCGGCGGCGTCGACCTGGTCGCGGCTGCGGATGCTGACCTTCGTCAGCCGCGGGCCGGCTTCTTTGAAGAGGATGGCCAGCTCCTGGCCGCGGATCGTGTTCAGTTGGTCGATCGAACTGTCCGCCTGATCGGTGGTCGCCCCACTGTCGCGCAGCGCAGCCTGGCTGATCGATCCCCAGACGAGCCGATCACCGAACTCAAAGTGCAGCCCCTGCAGGATCCGGCCCTGCATCCGCAGCGTCGAGGCGGGCCGGCTTTTGAAGAGGCCTCGGGCCATCATCACCGGGTCCGCGCCGAGCTCGACCAGCTCGGCCGCCGCTCGCAGCGCGTGGGCCGAGGTGTTGTCGTGCCGGAAGCCGCCGGTATCGGAAAGGATGGTCACGTAGAGGCAGGATGCCGCGCCCGCGGGAATATGGATCTTCCACGCCTTGAGCAGGTCATACACCAGCTCGCCGGTCGACGCGGCATCGGTTCGGACCAGGTTGATGGATCCGAACTGGGTGTTCGAGACGTGATGATCGATGTTGACCACCACCTTGGCCTGCGTCACGATCGGCTCATTGCTGCCGGCGCGCGACGCATCGCTCGCGTCAAAAATGAAGATGGGCGTATCCGGCGGTGCCGACTGCTGGTTGACCCGCTCGAAGCCCGGAAGGAACCACCAGGCCTGCGGAACGGGCGGCGACGACAGAACTGGGACCGATTTGCCCGTCGGCTCCAGCGCCAGCGCCAGGGCGAGGGCCGAGCCGAGGGTATCGCCGTCGGCGTCCTTATGCGTGACCGCCGTCAGCACCGGAGCGTTTTCGATCACCTGCCAGATCCGGGGCGCCAGCTCGGCCACCTCCGGGCGGGGTGGAGCGAGCTCAGCTGCCGGCGTTTGACTCCCCTTGCTGGACCTCACGCAAGAGCTGGCTGACCCGAACGCTGTAGGCGACCCCCTCGTCGAGCTGGAAATGCAGATCGGGCGCGAACCGGAGGTTCGACAGTCGCAAGCCGAGCTCGCGGCGGATGAAGCCTTTTGCATGTTCCAGGCCGTCGATCGCCGCT
>VBHC01000019.1 GCA_005889535.1 Chloroflexota bacterium | reverse complement strand
AGGCTTCGTGCGGGTAACCTGTGCAAGATGGTGGACGGTCATCCGATCTATGCCGAAGGCTTGGTCAAGAACTTCGGGCGCGTTCGAGCACTCGATGGACTCGATCTGCAAGTCGAGGAGGGCAGCCTTCTCGCGCTCCTCGGCCCCAACGGGGCCGGCAAGACTACGGCGGTCCGCATCTTCACCACGCTGCTGAAGCCCGACGCCGGGCGCGCCACAGTGGCTGGATTCGACGTGACCAGGGAACCCGAGCGGATCAAGTCGCACATCGGCCTGGCCGGGCAGTCGGCGGCAATCGACGAGTACCTCACCGGCGTCGAGAACCTGGAGATGATCGGGCGCCTGTATCACCTTTCCGCGCACGATGCCCGACGGCGCGCACTCGAACTGCTCGTCCAGTTTGACCTGACGGATGCCGCCAACCGGATGGCGAAGACATACTCCGGCGGCATGCGGCGGCGTCTCGACCTGGCGGCCTCGCTGGTCATCCTGCCGCCCGTCCTCTTCTTCGACGAACCGACCAGCGGGCTCGACCCGCGGAGCCGGCGTCAGTTGTGGGGCGTGATCAGCTCCCTGGTTGCGGAAGGCTCCACCATTCTGCTCACCACGCAATACCTGGAAGAGGCGGACGAACTCGCCAGCCGGATCGCCGTAGTTGATGCCGGCCGCGTCATCGCCGAGGGAACCTCCGACGAGCTGAAGACGCGAGTTGGCGGCGACCGGATCGAGGTCGCCGTGGCGAAAGCCGCGGATATCTCGCGTGCCGCCGACGTGGCCCGCCGTCACCTGTCGACCGACTTGACGATAGACGCTGCCCAGCGCCGGTTGTCCGGTCCGTCGCGCGATGGAACGGGCCAGCTGGCCTCGCTCGTGCGCGACTTCGATGCCGCCGGGATCGATATCACGGACCTGCAGCTCCACCGGCCCAGCCTCGACGATGTCTTCCTCACACTGACCGGTCACGAGGCTGAACGCGAGAAGACCGATGAGTCCGGTCGGGGCTGGGCCCGGAGGGCAAGCTGATGGCTGTCGCCCGGACCGGCGTCACGCCCGGAACGCGCTACCAGCCGATCACCGGACGGCCGGCATTCGTGTGGGCGTTCCTCGACGCCATGGTCCTCGCCAGACGCAGCGTGCTGCGCACCCTGCGGGCGCCCGAGCTCATCGTCTTCGTGGCGATCCAGCCGGTCATGTTCGTGCTCCTATTCCGCTACGTGTTCGGCGGCGCGATCCAGGTGCCCGGCGGGCAGTACGTCAACTATCTGATGCCCGGGATCTTCGTCCAGACGGTCGCCTTCGGCGGCGTCATCACCGGCATCGGCCTCGCCGAGGACATGCAGCGCGGATTGATCGATCGCTTTCGCTCGCTGCCCATGTCATCATCGGCGGTCGTGAGCGGGCGTACCGTGGCCGACCTGGCGCGCAATGGCTTCACAGTAGCCATCATGCTGATCGTCGGCTTTCTGGTTGGGTTTCGGCCTCAGGGCACCATCTTCGAGTTCATGCTCGGGATCCTCGTCCTGATGGGAATCAGCTTCGCCTTCTCCTGGATCTCGGCTTTCATCGGGCTCGCCGTGCGCAGCGTCGAGGCGGCGCAGTCGGGCGGATTCATCTGGATGTTTCCGCTGACGTTCGCCTCGAGCGCGTTCGTCCCGGTCACGACGATGCCGAGCTGGCTGCAGCCGTTCGCGAAGCACAACCCGGTGACCGTCCTGTCGGATGCGCTGCGGGGTCTCTTCCACGTGAACCCGGCGCTCACGACCGCCGACACCCGATGGGCGCTGATTCAGTCGGTGGCCTGGATCGCGGCGATCCTCGTCGTCTTCATCCCCCTCTCCGTGATCAAGTACCGGAGCTCGACCGCCCGGTAGCAAGCCCGGCTCTAAAAGCGCTACATTTAGTGATACCGATGCGGAGGGAGAAGCTCGGTGTCGTCCTGGCCCTCACCGCCCTACTGGCTGCTGCGTGCGGCACCTCCGGTGGGGGCACCCCGACCACCGGCGCGGCGATCGTCTTTGGGGCCGCGGTCTCGCTCACCGGAGCGCAGTCCAAGGAAGGGGGCCTGACGAAGCAGGGCTACGATCTCTGGCTCGATTGGATCAACCAGCGCGGCGGGATCGTCGTCAACGGCGTCAAGCACCCGGTCGAGATCAAGTACGAGGACGACCAGAGCACTCCCAACCTCTCGGCAACCCTGGTCCAGAAACTCATCACAGACGAGAAGGCGCAGTTCATCCTGGGACCCTACGGGAGCGCCGCCACCGCCACCGATGCCATCGTCGCGGAGAAAAACGGGGTCCCCATGGTGGAGGCGAACGGGGCCGCCCAGTCCATCTTCAGCAAGGGCTACAAATTCACGTTCGGCGTCCTGTCGCCAGCCAACAAGTACCTGACCGGCGTCCTCGACATGGCCGCCACCCTGAGCCCGAAGCCGACCACCATTGCGATGCTAACCGCCAACGACAACTTCTCCGTCGAGGTGGCCAAGGCCGTCGAGGACTACGCCCCCACAAAGGGCTTCCAGGTGATCTTCACCAAGCAGTATCCCGCGGCGGCGCCCGAGGTCAGCGGGCTGATCAGTCAGGCCGCGCGGCTCAATCCGGACATCGTTATGAACTCGGGCCACCTGGCGGAGTCCATCGCGATCAATAAGGGGGCCAAGCAGCTCGGCTTGAATGCCAAGATCTTCGCCTACTCGGTCGGTCCGTCAACGCCGGACTTCATCAAGGCCCTGGGCCCCGATGCGAACTACGTCTTCGACGGCTCCCAGTGGACCCCGCAGGTCAAATACAAGCCCTCCTTCTATCTCTCAGTCGGCGAGTACGTCAAGGCATACAAGACGAAGTACAGCACCACCGACGATCCTGACTACCATGTCGCCGAGTCAACGGCGGCCTGCCTGGCATTCCAGAAGGCAATCGAGAACGCGGGCTCGCTGGACGCGACCAAGGTGCGCGACGCCCTGGCCGGCCTGGATGTGATGACGTTCTTCGGTCAGATCAAGTTCGACAGCCGCGGTATCAATACCTTCAAGCCGATGGTCGTCGAACAGATCCAGAACGGCGCCCATTACACCGTCTTCCCCGCGAATGTGGCCAACGGCAAGCCACAGTATCCGACGCCGTCCTGGAGCTCGCGTTAGGACAGAGGTCCTCACCGCCGAGCTGAGCTCGTGAGCCAATTCACCCAGCAGGTCATCCTCGGCCTGCTGCTGGGTGGGGTCTACGTCGCGGTTGCCCTCGGCTTCAGCCTGGTGTGGGGCATCCTCAACATCGTCAACCTGGCCCATGGCGCGCTGGTGATCGTTGGCTCGTACATCACCTGGGACCTGTTCACACGCTGGCACATCGACCCGTTTCTGAGTCTGCCCATCGACGCCCTCGTCCTGTTCGTCATCGGCTACGCCCTGCAGCGAGGCGTCATCAACCGGGTCATCCGCGCGCCGCTCCTGTTCACCTTCCTGCTGACGTTCGGGATCAACCTCATCATCGTCAGCCTGCTGCTGCTGATCTTCACTGCAGACTTCCGCTCGGTCACCCCGTCGTATTCGGGCAACGGGCTGCACCTCGGCAGCGTCACGATCCCCTACATCCGGTTTGGCGGACTGGTCGTCGCCTTCCTGCTGGCCGGCGCCCTCTGGGCGATCTTGAACCGCACCCGGATCGGCGCCGCCATCCTGGCGGTGGGCGCCGACCGCGATGCCGCGCAGCTGGTTGGCATCGATCTGCGCCACATGTACGCCCTTACCTTTGGCATCGGTGCGGCCTTCGCCGGGGTGGCTGGCGGCATCATCAGCACCTTCCAATCGATCACGCCGACCGCTGGTGACCCCTACACCTTGCAAGCCTTCGCGGTCGTCATTCTGGGTGGGCTGGGCCGGGTGAGCGCGACGGTTCTGGGCGGACTCACCTTTGGGTTGATCGAGATCCTGGGGCAGAGCGCGCCGGGCCTGGGTTCGGGCTACGCGAACGCCATAGCGTTCGTGGTGCTGGTCATCGTGCTCGTCGTGCGGCCGAGGGGACTCCTCGGCCGGCTGGCATGATCGCGCGCGAGGAGCGCGTGCCGCGAAGCTTGCGCCGCTTCGCCGTGCCCATCGGGATCGCCCTGCTCGCCTACGTGATCCTTGTGCCGTTGACCTCGACCGATACGGCCCAGCAGGCCGGCCTGCCGTTGCTCGCCGACAAGCTTTGGTTCCGGATCGCCACCACTGTGGCGATGTTCGTCGTAATGGCGTCCGCCTGGAATATCATCGGCGGCCTCACTGGCTATGCCAGCTTCGGGAATGTCGCCTTCTTCGGGCTCGGTGCCTACACGGTCGGTGTGCTGGTCAGCAGCCGCAGCTGGCCGTTCCCCCTGGCGCTGATCCTCGCGCCGGTGACGGCGAGCCTGTTCGCGCTGATCGTGGGCATCCCGCTGCTCAGGTTGCGGGGGCATTACTTCGCCGTCGCGACCCTGGGCATCGGTGTGGCGGTCGGAGAAGTCGTCAACAACCTGGCGCCGCTCGGGGCGTCGACCGGGCTTTTCCTGCCAATCGTTCGCTCTGACCTCCTGTTCTTTTACCTGATGCTCGGCGCAGCCGCGGTGGCCGTGCTCAGCACCTGGCTCATCCTGCGCACCCGCTTCGGCTATGGATTGCTGGCGATCCGCGAGAACGAAGAGGCAGCCAAGATCATCGGCGTGAACACCAACCTCTATAAGGTTGCGGCGTTCTGCATCGCGGCAGCGCTGACCGGGCTGGCCGGCGGGATCTTCGCCCAATGGAACAGCTTCATCAACCAGGAGAACGTCTTCGCGATTTCCGACAACGTGCAGATGATCCTGATGGCCGTGGTTGGCGGAGCCGGCACCGTGCTGGGACCGGTGGCCGGGGCCATCTCCCTGGAACTCATCATCCAGACGCTGGCCGGGGGCGGCTCCAAGGCCGTGTACTCCCAGATTGGGCTGGGGGTGCTGCTGGCGGTCTGCGTGATCTTCATCCCGCGCGGCGTGATCGACTTCTTCGGCGGCCAGAGCCGGCTGTCACTCCAGTATCTGCGTCAGACCCTGCGCGAAACCAGCGCATGAGCCTGTTGGCCGTCCGCGACCTCAGCAAGCGCTTCGGCGGCGTCAAGGCCCTGGCCGGCGTAACCTTTACCGTCGAGCCCGGCCAGGTGCTGGGCATCATCGGGCCCAACGGCGCCGGCAAGACGACCCTCCTCAACTGCATCAGCGGGCTGACGCGTCCCGATGCGGGCGACATCCGCTGGGACGATCGGTCGATCAGCGGCATGCCCGCGTACCGGATCGCCCGCCTGGGTATCGGCCGGACCTTCCAGATCGTGCGGCCGTTTCCGTCTATGACGGTCCGCGAAAACACTGCCATGGGCGGGCTGTTCGGTCGACCGGACGGGCGGTTGCAACCGGCCGCGGCTCTGAAGGCGGCCGACGAGGTCATCGACCTGGTAGGACTCGGCGAGAAACGGCATCACGCCGTCCTCCGCCTCACCGTCCCGGACCGCAAACGGCTGGAGGTTGCCCGTGCGCTCGCCATGCATCCTCGGCTGCTGCTGCTCGATGAAGTGATGGCCGGACTCAACCAGGTCGAGGTGGAGCAGGCTCTCACGATGGTCCGGCGCGTTCAGGAAGGAGGGGTGACGATCGTGCTCATCGAACATGTGATGAGCGTGATCGTCGGTGTCTGTACGCACGCGCTCGTCCTCAATTTCGGACGGACGCTGATCGAGGGTCCTCCGGCGGAGGTCCTCAATGACCCGCGGGTGATCGAGGCTTACCTCGGCGAGCGCTACGCCCGGCGGCAGCAACCTCCACCGGCCCCTCCCTCGAAGGGGGACGGAAATGCGCAAGCATGAGCTCGCTGCTCGAGGTTGACAAGCTCACTGCCGGATTTGGCATGACGCCAGTGCTGTTCGACGTAGGCCTCGAGCTGCGGCCGGGCGAGCTGGTGGCGCTGATCGGCGCGAATGGCGCCGGAAAATCCACCCTCCTCGGCGCACTCTCCGGATTGGTCCGTGTGTTCCAGGGCACCATCCGGTTCGGCGGGCGGTCGGTGACGGATCTTCGCCCGGAGCTGGTCGTCGCCAGCGGTATGGTCCACGTGCCGCAAGGTCGGCGCCTCTTCGGCACCATGACGGTGGCGCGCAACCTGCTCCTGGGCGCCTACCGGCGCCACGATCGCGAGGTACGCGACGATCTGCAGCGGATTCTGCAGTACTTTCCGGCGCTCGGCGATAAGCTCGACCGCGAAGCCGGCACGCTGTCGGGCGGCGAGCAGCAGATGGTCGCCATCGGTCGCGGGCTGATGGGCCGGCCGAAGCTGCTGATGATCGACGAGCCCTCGCTGGGGCTGGCCCCCAAAGTCGTGGATCGGGTGATGGAAATCGTGAAGACCATCAATCAGGACGGCACGGCGGTGCTGCTGGTCGAGCAGGATGTCGTACTCGCCCTCGAGATCGCCGACCGCGGCTATGTGCTGGAGAACGGGCGGGTCGCGATGAGCGGCAAGGCTGCCGATCTGCGGCAGGACCCAGCCGTGCGGAAGGCCTACCTGGGGATCTGACGCCGCCTTTGCCAATCTTTACGATTCCTTGACTTTACGGGCGGCCGTTGATAGTTTGGATCGGCAGCGACGGCATTACCGGCTTCAAGGAGGGAGCATGCTTCAATCGTTCGTGCGTTCCGCGATGCGCAAAATCGCCCCGCTGGCTGTAGGCGCGACGGCGCTGGGGGCGTCGTTCGCCGGCAGTCCCACAGCCGCGAGCGTGGCGACGCTACCGATTCCGCATCCGTTGATCAGCGACGCGCTTTTCCTGCAGGCGGACGCCAACCCGCCGAGCCAGGCGTTATGTAACTCGGTCGCCCGCCGGTGCTTCAATCCCGCGGCGATGGCGAACTCCTACAACTACGCCGGACTTCATGCGGCCGGCAACCGGGGACAGGGGAAGACGATCGCGGTGGTCGATTCCTTCGGCTCGTCCACCATCCGACAGGATCTGGCCGTCTTCAATACGGCCTTCAATCTGCCGCATCTCTGTGGCGAAACCGGAGCCAACGATCCGTCGGCCAACTGCCCTTCGACGACCTCGCCGCGCTTCGACATCATTCGGATCCAGGGCGGCCCCGCACCGGTTCCGCCGCCACCGAGCAACGGCACCGGGCTCGAAGCCCACAACCTCTGGGACCTCGAGGTGTCGCTCGACGTCGAGTGGGCGCATGCGACGGCGCCGCTCGCCAACATCATGCTGGTCGAGACGCCCACGGCCGAAGTGCTCGGCGTTCAGGGATTCCAACAGATGATGAACGCGGAGGACGCGTTGATCCTCAGCCATAAGGTCGACGTGATCAGCCAGAGCTTCGGGTCAGGCGAGGGCGCCTTCCACAATGGCCTGTCGTCCCTCAAGCAACTGCGCCAGACCTTCGTTGACGCCCAGGCCAACCACGTAACGGTGTTCGCCTCCTCGGGAGACGGCGGCAGCCTTAACAGCATGAAGGAGCCGGTCAAGAATATGGCTCCCATTCCCTACGCGAGCGTGATCTGGCCCGCCTCGGATCCGCTCGTGACCGCGGTCGGTGGCACTTACCTCTGCACCAACGCCGTAACCGGCGCCGGGGTTGACTTCGTGTCGCCGCCCGCGAATTGCCGGCCGGCCGCTAATCCGAGCGGCGAACGCGAACCCGCCTGGGTCGTCGCCGGGGGTGGGTACTCGATCAATTTCTTAAAGCCCGCCTTCCAGAACACTTTGCCGCCGGGTAGCAGCTACGTAGGCAGCGTGCCGGGCATGCCGGTGCCCGCCGGCGCCCAAATGCGCGGCGTTCCGGACATCGCCTATCAAGCCAGCTCGCGGACGGGGGTGCTCGTGTACATGACCGAGCCGAACTTCCCATCCCAGTCGACCGGCGGTCTGATCTGCCCCAGCGGCCAGACCTGCAGCGCCGGCTGGTGGGTGGTCGGCGGAACCAGTGCCTCCGCGCCCCAGTGGGCCGGACTCGTCGCGATTGCGGACCAGATGGCCGGCCGTGACCTGGGCTATATCAACCCGGCGCTATACGGCCTCTCGACCAATGCCGCGACCTACGCCGCCGACTTCTTCGACGATGACACGAACAGCAACGCCAACTCGGCGCCCGGCAGTGGCACGTCGGGGAACTGCTGTCCATCGAGCAGAGGCTGGGACGCGGTCACCGGGCTCGGATCGCCCAACGCGGCCACGCTTCTTCCGGATTTGATCGCGGCGACGGCAGGCTCGTAGAACACGCCCAACCCTTGTACCCTCCCCCGCTTGCGGGGGAGGGTCAGGGTGGGGGCTAAAATTCCACCCATGGCAGAGCACGCCGCCGTGGTCAACGTGTCGCGCTACCGGCCGGCACCTGGGAAGCGCGCGGACCTGATGGCGGCCATGAAACGGATGGCGGCGCGCGCCGCCGATGCTAGGGGTTGCTTCGGGGCGCAAGCCTGCGAGTCCGACCAGGACAAAGAGGACCTGATCGCCGTCTCGCGCTGGGAGTCGGTGCAGGCACTGGAGGCCTTTTCAAGCGCCGCGGCGTCCGTCACCGAGCAGGATCACCTGAAAGGCCTCCTCGCGGGACCGGCACGGCGCGAGAATCTCCGGCCGGTCTAACGGCGCCCGGCGTCCGCCTCAGGTTTTGTCGGGCTTGATATCGGGAACGCCGACCCCTTGTTTCTCGTCGATCCGAATATCCGGTCCGCCAACCTTGCCTTCCTGATCCGCCTCGATGTCAGGCTTCGGTTCGATACGCGGCTCGTCTTGTTCAGCCATGCCGCACCTCCAATGTCAGGACACTTCGGTTCCAGCTTAGGGCATCAAGCAGGGACGAATCATGAACGTGGCCCATAACCCAACTCCAGTAGCGGAAACGCCCGGTGTCGCCGCGGTGGGACCAGGAAGTTCTGCCGCCGCGTGGCGGTGATGAATCGCTCCAGCCCATTGTCGTCATCGGCGACACCATACTTTCGGACCAGGTCGAGCGATGCCTGGTTTCGGCGCATGCGGGTGAAGAAGTCGGCGGTCGGCACGAACACGGTGAACTGAAGTTTCGGCTGCGCCCGGCCGTCCGGGACATCCATCGAGTCGTAGCCTGGCCCGTCCATCCGAATGTGGATGGGCGTCCCGTCGGCCGCGCGAGAAGAGCGTTGCAGCGCGGCCAGGTGGCCCATGCGGTGCTCGCCGTCGAGCGTATTGATGCCGGCCGCGTTGGCTCGGGCGTCGTTGACACCCTGGAACACGTTGTCCAGGAACGCCGGCCCACCCCCGCCGCTGAACTGGTCGCCGTTGCCGAGGGCCGGAATCGGGTTGGACCGAAACGTGTACTGAACCCGTTCGGTAAAGGGCTCATCGGGCACCGCATAGAAC
>VBHC01000204.1 GCA_005889535.1 Chloroflexota bacterium | reverse complement strand
CCAGCGGAATATCACGGGTCCGCGGATCTTTGCGTAGTTCGCGCACCAGCGCCGGTGCACCGCTGGGCGGAAGTTGCCCGTCGATCAGGATCGCCAGCGGCTGCAGGTGTGAGGCTTTTTCCAGGGCCCGGGGGCCGTTGTCGACGTAGACGACCTCGTAACCGGCTCGCTTCAGAAACGGCTCGATCCGCTGGCGTGATTCCGCGTCGTTGTCGGCAACCAGGATGTCGGGCGGCCGCCGCTCGTGATCGACCGCTGGAAGGTTCGATTCCGTGCTCGCGGCACGGCTGCCGGTGATCGACCGGAAGGCTTCGCCAAGCTTGACCGCGCTCTCGTGGAGGTACCTGACGTACTCGCGCCGCTCCTCGACGGTCAGCGGGTGCGAGCGCTCGTCGAGGAGCACGCTGGAGAATCCGACCAGGGCATTGAGCCGCGAGTTGATCTGGTGGTTCTGGTCGCCACTGGTCGCGACCGGCTGGCTGCTCGGCTGGCTTGAGAGCGGCCGCCGCTCGCGCTCCTGGTTCTCCAGCATCGTCTTGCGGACCTGCTCCATCTCCTCGTTCTGCGCGGCGATCTCCGCCGCCAGCGCCTGGCGTCGCGCGACCCAGTCCGCGGCCAGCTTGTTCGACTGCTCGGTCAGCTCCGCGTGCCGGGTTTGGAGCGCCTGGTGCTCGGCGCGCTCGTTCGCGAGGTCGGCATCCAGGCTGGAAACCCGCTCCTTGAGACGGGTTTCGGACGTCAGGAGTTGCTCCCGATCCAGGCCCCACTGGATCTGGTCGGCCTGCAGCACGTCCCGGTCCTTGGTCACCATCCCGAGCTGCTCGCGAACGCGGTTGATGTCGGCAGCTGTCGTCGCCAGTTCGCGCTCGGCCGCCTCGCGCCCCTGCCGGGCTTGATCACGATCGCGGGCGACCTGATCGCGCTCCTCCTCGACCCGGTGGACCGCCTGCCGCAACTCGGCAAGCGTGGCGTTGACCGAATCCAGCTGCTCGCGGAGCCGCCGGTCCTCGTCCTTGAGCGCCTGACGTTCGCCCGCCCATTGACGGCTTGCCTGGTCGTGGGCGGCCAATTCGGTTGAGATCGCCCCCGCGACCGATTCGACCCGCGCCAGGAACTCCCGTCCCTGGCTGACGGCCTCGCCGAGCGCGCTCGACAGGTTAGGCGAGTCCGGCACGCCTCCTATAACGGTGGGCTGGCGCCGGGCTGGCGCCTCACGGCCCTTTCGGCATCCGCCAGAAGCGAGCTAGGAGGAGGTGACCTCGGTTCGGATCAGCGGCCCAGGCGCGCCCGGCGGCTCCGGCCGCCCCTCGTGCGCCAGGATTTCGGTGCAGAGGGCGACGCAGAGGTGGCAGATATACACCTCGGACGGACCGGCCACCAGACGAACCTCTCCCTGTTTCTTCCCGCAAAAGGAGCAGCGGCGAACCGGGCGGTCCACGGTCTGCATTATGGGCTAGAGCATCTCCTTGATGGCGACCGCGACCGACCGGGTGATACCCCTGACCGCCATCAACTCCTCGACGCCGGCGCTGCGGATGTTCTCGATACTGCCGAACTGGCGGAGGAGCGCCCGGCGCCGCACCGGCCCCAGGCCACTGATGCCGTCCAGCACCGAGGCGAACGCGTCCTTTTTTCGCACGACCCGATGGAAGGTGATGGCAAACCGGTGCGCCTCGTCCCGGATGCGCTGCACCAGGAAGAGCGCTTCCGAGTCGAGCGGCAGCCGGATCGGCTCGCCCTCGCCGGGCCTGAAGAGTTCTTCGTGCTCTTTGGCCAGGCCGAAGGTCGCCACCGAGGCCAGCCCCATCGATTCCATCACCTCGCGCGCCGCCGACAGCTGGCCCTTGCCGCCGTCGACCAGCACCAGGTCAGGTAGTCGGCTGAAGCTGGGTTCCTCGGGAATTCCCTCTTCCGATTGGGCATGGCGGCTGAACCGGCGCCGCAAGACCTCCTGCAGCATGGCGAAGTCATTGGCACCCTGCACGGTCTTGATCCGGAAGTGGCGGTAGTGGGCCGGCTTCGGGCGGCCATCCTCGAACACCACCATGGAACCGACCGGATACTTGCCCTGGATGTTCGAGATGTCGTAGCACTCGATCCGCACCGGTAGTGTTTTGAGCCCCAGCCGCGCCTGAAGATCGTTGAGAAGCGAGGCCGTCCGCTCCGCGTCGTAGTCGAGCTTGATCCGCAACTGACGCATCGTTTCTTCGGCGTTGGCTGCCGCCTGCTGCAGGAGCTCCCGCTGCTTGCCGCGCTGCGGGACGTGAACGCTGACGGCGCTGCCCCGTCGCTCGCTCAGCCACTGCTCGATCAGCTCCCGGTCGGGCAATGCCTCGGGGACGAAAACCTCTTTCGGGATGTGAGTGGCGTTGGCGTAGTACTGGCTGACAAAGGCGTTCAGGATGTCGGCATCGGACTGGTCTTTGCCGAGGCCGACCAGGTCGAAGTTCTCCGAGCCGGACAGCCTGCCCTCGCGGACGCTGAAGACTCGCACCGATCCCTTGCCATCCGCCCGGGCCAATCCAAAGAGGTCCTGATCGTAGCGGCTCATGGCCAGCACCTTCTGCCGCTCCGCCATCCGCTCCATCGCGTTCAGGCGATCGCGATATCGACCCGCGGCCTCGTAGTCGAGCTTGTCGGCCGCCTCCTGCATCTGCTGTTTGAGCCGCTTGGCGACGTGGTCGGAGCGGCCGTCGAGGAAACTCGCCACCTGGTTGAGCTGCTCGTGGTAGTCCTCCCGGTTGATGAAGGCGGCGCACGGTGCCGGGCAGAGATTGAGGTGGTAGTAGAAGCAGGGGCGC
>VBHC01000018.1:3677-13616 GCA_005889535.1 Chloroflexota bacterium | reverse complement strand
TCCCCGAGAACCGGTACAGGCTGCGCCCCTTGGTCGCGTACAGCTTGCCCGGAACCGCGACCTGCTTGCCGGGAAGGACGACCTTTCCCGGATCGTGTGGGGCGGCACCGTTTGAGGTGCAGCCGACGAGCAGCGCCACCGCGGTAAGGGTGACGACCCGGCGGGCTCGCTTCACGGCAGAAGGTCACCGCCGAACAGCTGACGCAGATATCGGTTGACCGCGGGCCAGTCGGCCAGCAGGATCTGCTGGCCGTCGGGGGAGGTGCTATCGCGGACATAGGGGGTGATGAAGGCCTGGCGCACATCCGCCGCGCGCAGGCCGCGCATGAACAGACCAAGCTGCGTCACTCGAACCAGGTCGAGGTCGGTTTTGACGTGGCCGTTCAAGTCTCGTGCGAAGCTGGGAAGCGCCGTGACCAGGTCCATGCCCTCGGTCCGCCGCTGGAGCGCCAGCAACACCTGCTGCTGGCGAATGGAGCGGCCGAAATCGCTGAGCAGATCGCCGTGCCGGGAACGGACGTACTGCAGCGCGTGACGGCCGTCGAGATGCTGGGGACCTGCGGCGAGATAGACCCGCTCGGTCCCATAGCCGCTGTCGCTGAAATCATTCGGGTAGTTGTCATCGAGCACCGGGTGGAGGACATCGACGTCGACGCCGCCAGCCCGGTCGACGACCCGAACCAGTCCCTTCAAACCGACCCACGCGTAGTAATGGATAGGGATCTTGAAGACCCGCTCGACCGTCGCCCGCGCCAGTGGCGCGCCACCGCGGGCATACGCCAGGTCGATCTTGGCCTTCCCATGGGCGGGGATGTCGACCCATAGATCCCGCGGTAGGGACAGCAGGGTTACCTGGTGGTGCGCCGGGTCGACCGAGACCACGATCATCGTCTGCGACAGCAGGGCGTCCCCCTGGAACTTCTGGTCGTCGTCGCTCCCCAGCAGCAGGATGTTGATCCGTTGCTTGGAATCCAGCGGCGGGGGAGCATGAGCCGGCGCTGGGACACCCCGGCCCAGGGCCGTGTCACGATTGCCCAGCAGCGACAGCACTGGCAGGAGATAGATCAGCCCGCCGATGATGAGGGCGAGACAAACCAGTACGGCACTGATCGCGATCCACTGGGGACGCGACGGGCCGGTCGCGCGCGGCACACCCGTAACACCCGATTGATTCATGCTTCCTCACGGGCGCGCGCCACCGCGCCCCACTTCCTCCCTAATTAGGCGTGGCGGCCGACGAGGCCGTCAAGTCGAGCGGTTGAAAGGCGGCCCGTAATCGTGAAAGTCGGATGAGAAAGCGTTACCGAATCGTGGCCACTAACCGCGAACAAGCCGCGGAATACTGGACGTTACGAAGATTAGAGAGATGCACGAGCCAGCAAATATCCTCTCGCTGCGTTTCGCCACTCCGGCGGTCGCCCACACGTCGCGCACTCCTGCCCAGCTGACGTTCTGCTACCAATGCCACTGCGCGGTCGACCTGGGCGCCACGACGACGGCGCTTCGGTCGGGGCATTGGGCGCGAATCGGCACCTGTGCTCACTGCGGGACGACCATTACCCGGATCCTGAAGGCAAGCTAGCAGCGGTAACATCCATCCGTGACCTCTCGGCCCTCCCGGCCAGCGGCGCGGCGCGCCCGCCGGGCCGCGCCCAACGCTGACGCCGTCGAGTCGCATCCCACGAACCAGCAGGGTCGGCCCGACAAGGCTTCCTACGCCATGATCCTGGCCTTCGCGGCGGCGCTCCGCTCCACCTGCCTGTCACGAAAAGTGGGCTGTGTCATCGTCCGCGATGGCCAGGTCATCGCGACCGGCTACAACGGGACGCCGAAAGGGACCTGGCATCCAGAAGAATTTCCACGGCCGTGTCCGTGCGTGGGTGGAGTCAGCGGCGCCGACCTCTCGCTGAAGTACTGCGCCCATGCCGAGGCGAACGCGTTGGCGCAGAGCGCCTACCGCGGTGCGTCAACCTCGGGCGCCGACATCTTTTGCACCAACTTCCCCTGTATTGAATGCGTCAAACTGCTGATCAGCGCCGGCATTCACGCCATCTTTTATGTCCACGGGTACCCGGACGTGAGCGGCTTGCGCGACCGGTACTTGAGCCAGGCCGGAATCCCGACACACCCTATTGCGTGGTCGCAGATCCAGCCACATCTGTCGGCGCTGGCGAAGGGCTAGCCGCATCCAGCGCAGCCGGTTCCACGACGAAGGACACGCTCATCGCCGGTCGGGGCCGTGCGGGCAGCGTGGCCGCCGACGGCAGCAGGACCGCGCACAGGAGCGCGGCCACCAGCCAGCGCCGCCAGGAACCCCCCACACACACGCAACGGCCCTGGTTCGTCGCACCGGCCGGGCGTCGCCGGGCTGATCCAGCCGCGCCATCGCGGCGTTACAGTCGAGGGCCGGGGCGACGCACGGATTGAGCGTAGCGGACCGAGTCGGCTGCCGCCTTACGCGCGGGGACCCGGCGGGCGAGCCCGACCCAGAACGCCGCAGCCCCCGCATACCGGTCACGGGGCGCGCTTTCAGTGCGATCGGCGGGACACGCGTGGATGCGCCCGCCTTCCCTGAGCACCACGCCGCCGTCTGCCTCCGCCAGGTAGACGAGGCGTGGTCCCATCGCCGCCAGCAGTTGGACCGCTTCCCGGCCGCTCACCGCCCCGAAGAGGACACGAGCGTCATTGGTCTGCAGCGCAACGCTATCGACACCGGCCAGGGCCGGCTCCAGGACGCGACGCATCATGCGGGCGTTGGTCCACCACAATAGGTCGGCCTCGAGCAACAGTGCCGCTCTGCCGCCACGGGCCCGGGCGCTTGTCAATGCGCCGAGCGCAGCCGACCGCGCCGGCTCAACCGAAAGGCTGTATCCGGAAACCACCGTGAGCAAGGCCGGCACGGACAGCGGCGGCAGCTCGTCCAGGCGCAGCGCAAGGTCGGCGCCGCGCTCGACCCGGCGCCGCTGCGGTTGGCCGTCGGGCTCATGCCAGACGGTGGTCCGCATCGCAGGACCGCTGCGGAGCCAGCGGAGATCGACCTTCAGGCGCTCCAGCGTGTCGCGGACACGACGACCGGCGTCGTCCTCCCCCACCTTGGCCACCAGGGCGATGCGCGCCCGGAGCGCCACTGCATGGGCGGCCAGCCGTGCCGCGCCGCCGCCCAGGATGGCCGAGCTATCGGGGCCGCGTTCCTCGGCCACATCGCCGACGGCGAGCCAGTCCAGGGCGCCGCTCATCGGCGTCATGATAGTTAGTCAGTTTCATCGTCCCCGGCGTCATCCCGCTGGGGTGGTGGTGGAAGCTTTCCCACCGGCTGATGCCCCGTCGTTATACCGCTGGTGGGCGCGATCGGCGGTAGCGTTGGAACAACGGGCGGGGCGGCCACCGGCGTGGGCGTGACCGGCGCGGTTCCCTGCTGTCCGGCGGGCCGGCCGATCGTTGGATGACCCGCTGCCACCGTGAGTCGCGATGTTACCGACACCAGCGTGACGAGGCTGCCGATCACGCCGCTGCTCGCGGCCGGTGGGTCGGAAAGATCGTGGGTCTCGACTGCCGGAATACTGAGTGAAAGCTGGAGCTGACGGCTGCCGGCGGGACCCAGCACGAGTGATGTCAGCTGGTACAGGGCCAGGCCAGCGCACAGGACCAGGACCGTCGCGACGGAAAACGCCTGACCCCGGTCCAGGCCGATGTCCGCGGGCATGGTTTGCATGCTAGGGGCCGTCCGTTTCGGCTCGGTAGGCCATCTGGCCCATTGCGGCATCCGTTTGGAGGACGGCCGGTAGAGTGATGCGATGGGCAATCGCCTTGCGCAGGAGACCAGTCCGTACCTGCTGGAGCATGCCGACAACCCGGTGGACTGGTACCCGTGGGGAATCGAGGCGCTGGCCAAAGCGCGCAGCGAGAACAAACCGATCCTGCTGAGCATCGGCTACAGCGCCTGCCATTGGTGCCACGTGATGGCCCGCGAGTCCTTCGAGGATCGAGAGGTCGCCGCGCTGATGAATCGCGACTTCGTATCCATCAAGGTGGACCGTGAGGAGCGGCCGGACCTCGACCAGGTCTATATGCGAGCGGTGCAGGGCCTGACCGGCTCCGGCGGATGGCCGATGACAGTGTTCCTTCTACCGGACGGCACGCCCTTCTTCGCCGGTACCTACTTCCCACCGAGCGATCGGTTCGGCATGCCATCGTTTCGCCGGGTGCTGAGCGCCGTGGCCGAGGCTTTCTCGCGGCGGCCGGCCGAGGTGGAAGCCACAGCGGCGCAGGTCCGCGATTTCCTGGAGAAACCCGCCGTCCCGCTCGCCGCCGGGACCCTCGCCCCGGCGCTCCTGGATGAGGCCTACGCGCGCCTGCAGCGGGAACATGACCCGGTCCACGGCGGCTTTGGTGGCGCGCCGAAATTTCCGCAACCGATGCTGATCGAATTCTTGTTACGCACCAGCGTGCGCCGCGATGACGCGGCGGCGCAGGAGATGGCGAAACAGACGTTGCGGGCGATGGCTACGGGAGGAATGTACGACCAGCTTGGCGGGGGCTTCCATCGGTACAGCGTGGACGAGCGCTGGTTGGTCCCGCACTTCGAAAAGATGCTGTACGACAACGCGCTGCTCGCTCGCGCATACCTGGACGGCTGGCAGCTGACCCGCGAGGCGGTGTTCCGGCGGGTGGCCGAACAAACGCTGGCTTTCGTAGTGCGCGAGATGACCTCGCCCGATGGCGGCTTCTTTTCCAGCCTTGATGCTGACAGCGAGGGCGAAGAAGGCCGCTACTACCTCTGGACACCACGCGAGCTGAAGGCCGCGCTGGGCGACGACGAAGGTGGCGCGGTGGCGACCGCCTTCGGCGTGAGCGAGGAGGGGAACTTTGAAGGCCGCAGCATCCTGCATCCGGTCACAGCCGATGCATCGTCCGTCATGGAGGCGGCCCGCGACCGATTGATCGCCTACCGGGAACGACGCGTCCGGCCGCACCGGGACGAGAAGGTGATCGCCAGCTGGAACGGCTTGATGTTGCGCGCGTTCGCCGACGCCGGAAGGGTCCTCGATCGCCCGGACCTGGTGTCGGTGGCGGAAGTCAATGCGCGCTTCCTGCTCTCCCGGATGCTGGAGCGAGACCGGATGCGACGGAGCTACAAGGATGGGCGCGCCACCATAGCCGGATACCTCGAGGACCAGGCGGCGGTGGCCGATGGCTTGCTCAGCCTTTACGCCGCGACCTTTGACACGCGGTGGCTGGACGAAGCCCGCCGCCTGCTGCACGAGATGCTGATCGCGTTCTGGGACGAAGGGAGGGCCGCGTTCTTCGACACCGCAGTCGACCACGAGCGGTTGCTGGTTCGACCGCAGGACGTGACCGACAACGCCAGCCCCTCGGGGACCTCGATGGCGGTCGACGTCCTGCTGCGTGCCGGGACGTTGCTGGGCCAGGAGTCCTGGGTGTCAACGGCGCGCCGAATCCTGGAGCAGCTTGGGCCGACGGCGGCCAAGGCGCCGCTCGCCTTCGGCCGCCTGCTCGCCGCACTCGATTTCCATCTGAGCCGGCCCGTCGAGTTGGCGGTCATCGGCGCGCCGGCTGCGCCGAGGACCCGGCAGTTCCTCGATAGTGTCCGCTCGCGCTTCCTCCCGAACATGCTGGTCGCGCTGGCGACATCAGGCGCGAACCCGGCCGGGCTGCCGTTGTTGGCGGACCGTCCCACCATCGGCGCGGCGCCCACCGCCTACCTCTGCGAAGGATTCACCTGCCGAACTCCCACCACCGACCCCGCTGAGCTCGACAGTCAGCTCGACCGGGTGCTGAGCCACGCTTCGTAGTCCGCCGGCGTGTTGATGTTGCGAAAGGAGCGGAGGCCGGGATCGACCGCGCGCAGCTCGATGGCCGAGAGGTAGCGCACGGTGCAGCGCGCCAGCAGGCTTCTGACGCTGCGCTCGCCGGCGTTGAGCATCGCCTCGATGCGCGGCGCCAACGCGCGGCGGTAGAGGGCGCACACGCCCTCGGGCTCATCGCCCGGCAGGGGGACGACCGCCTCACAATCCTGGACCAGGCTTCGCATCAGCGGTCCCAGAGCCGGCTCCACATCGGGCAGGTCACAGGCAACCACCCAGACCAGTGTGTGCCTGGCCTTAAGGAAGCCGGCATGCATGCCGGCGAGTGGACCCATCCCCGGATGCCGGTCGTCGATCCGCCGCACGCCGGCGAGTTCCAAGCTGGCGGGGCCGCCTGCGATGATGGTTTCGTCGACGACCGGCCTCAGCCGGTGGGCGAGGTGCTCGACCAGCATCCCGTCGCCCGCCGGCAATTCAGCCTTGTCGCGACCCATGCGCCGGCTCCGACCGCCAGCCAGGATCACAAGGCTGCAGCCGCTCCGCATGGCAAGAGCCTAACGCGACTGGCTACTGGCCCATGGCGCCGCTGATGTTGCAGAAGACGTTCTGGACCTGGTTGCCCAGCACGATCAACACCACGATCACCACCACGGCGATCAGGACCAGGATCAAGGCGTACTCCACCATGCCCTGGCCACGCTCGCCGCGAATCAGACGCTCGACCTGTCGCCGAATGAGTTCTACGAGATGCATGGGGCCATTGTCCGGGCAGAACCTTTCGCAGCCTGCTACAGGGTCGTGGCAGCTCGACGCGTCGTAACCCAGATCGCAATCCTCACCAAACGCCACTAGATGGGATCGCCGGCACAAAAAAGACCGGCGCGGTGCCGGTCTTTGTTCCTGGGCTCTCTCGGTTACGGGGACGTCGAGGCCGACGCGGATGCCGACGCCGGTAGCGAGGGTGCCACCGATGACGAGGGCGCGACCTGCGTGACGTTGACGCCAACGCCAAACCAGTGCGCGACCGCGAAGCCGTAGAAAAGGATCGCCAGGATCACGATCAAGGCGATCAGGAAGATCGCGACTACCGCCGCGCTTGAGCCACCATCGCCATCGTCGTGCTCGTGAACGACTGCCATGAACTTACCTCCCTGGTACCTTGATGATCGAAGTTGATACCGCGACTATAATATCAGTCGAGTCGCCGAAAGGTCAATTTCTGAGCTTTCTGGCAGTTTAGGGGCCGGCAGGCCGCACTGCGGCTATCAGGAGATGGCTCGTCTGGTCACTCAGAGAAAAAACAGACCGTGTGCATATGTGGAACGCCTGTGTATAAGGCATCGGACTGGGAGCTAGGGCTTGCGGGCGACATCCCGGGTGGTAGCCTGGGCGATCGGTCGCACAACCAGCTCGTCGATGTTGACATGCGGCGCGCGGGTGACGGCCCAGACGATGCAGTCGGCCACATCGGCGCCGGTCAGCGGCTGCATGCCCTGGTAGACCGCCGCGGCACGCTCGCGGTCGCCTTTGAACCTGACCAGGCTGAATTCCGTCTCCACCATCCCGGGTGCGATCTCAGTCACCCGAATCGGCTCCCCAACGAGCTCCAGTCGCAGCGTCTTCGTGATAGCCCGGACGGCGTGCTTACTCGCGGTATAGCCGACGCCGCCAGGGTAGACCTCGAACCCCGCGACCGAGCCGAGGTTCACGATGTGGGCCCGCGGCGCGCGCCGAAGCAGCGGCAGGAGGGCCTTTGTCACCCGCAACAGGCCAGCGACGTTCGTCTCCATCATTTGAACCCAATCGTCATCGCTGCCCTCGGCCAAAGGCTGCAGGCCGGCGGCCAACCCGGCATTGTTGACGAGCACCTCGACCTGGCCGTATTCGGATTCGATTGCGCGGGCGAATGCCTGGATGCTGCTGAGGTCGCGAACATCGAGGGCCAGGCCCTTCCCACCCACTTCGCGGGCGACCGCCATCAACCGATCCTGCCGGCGGGCGCCTAGCACGACCCGAAATCCGGCGCCGGCCAGCCCCCGGGCGGTCGCCTCACCGATGCCCGAGCTGGCACCGGTCACCACCGCGACCCGCTCAGAGGAAGCCATACCGCTAATCGTAGGCGGAGATCATCGGTTGGTCGCCGGCTTCACCATCTGTTCTTTTTCTGAGACAGCCGGTATTCTTCTGGGCAGGAGATCTCCGGCAGGAGGCAAGGGGAAGGCATGCACCGGCGCCAGCGTGCGCGTACGCTCGTCGCGGCGTTGCTTTTCGTCGCCGCTTGTGGCGCGGTGAGCGCGACGATGTCGGCCGGCGGCGCATGGGCTTCGAGCCAGGCCGTCGCGGTGGCGGCGCGCCATCGTCCGTCGCCCACGCCGACCCCTACCCCTCCACCACCGACGCCACGGCCGACACCGCGACCGACGCCGCCGCCGACGCCTCCTCCCACCCCCGCGCCGACGCCTCCTCCGACGTCCGCAGCAACACCACCGTCGACACCGCCGCCGACGACCCCGGCAGCGACCGCGGTGGTTGCGGCCCGGGTCCCCGCCGCTGTGGCCACGTCAGCGTCGGTCGCCCAACCGGCCGGCGCGGGCGATATCGGCAGGCTCCCCTTCGCCGGCTACCCTTTCCCGGACGGTTCAGCCCAGGCGATCGCGATTGCGCCAACGCCACAGCAGGCGACGGCGGCCGATCCCGGGACGCCCTCGGATAGCCAGAACTTCTTCCTGATACTCGTCCTGGCCGTCATGGCCCTGCCGTTGCTGCTGGTCATGACCCTGCTGGCGACAGTGCTGACACGCCGTTGAGCGCAAGCGCCGTCGAGCGCCCTCCGGCTCCTTAGCCTTTGACCGACCCCGCCAGAATCCCCCGCACGAAGTAGCGCTGCAGCGCAAAGAACACGATCAGCGGAACGAACATGGAGACGAACGCCGCTGCCGTCAGGTACTCGATGTGCTGCCCAAGGGACCCGACCAGATTTGTCAGTGTCACAGTCAGGGGGGCGACTTCCGGTGTGCCGCCCACGTAGATCAGCGCCACCAGCAGGTCATTCCACACCCAGAGAAACTGGAAGATGACAAGCGAGGCGATCGCCGGCACCGAAAGGGGTAGGACCAGGCGGAAGAAGACCGTTACCGGGCCGGCGCCATCGATCTCCGCAGATTCGAAAAGGTCCTGGGGCAGGACCCGAAAGAAATTGGCGAGCAAGTAAATCGCGAAGGGAAGGCCGTAGCCGGTATGGGCGATCCAGACCGCCAGGAATCCGGCGTTGAGGCCGAAGAAGTTATTGCCGGACGTGAGCCCGAAGTGGACTGCGAGGGTCAGGAGTGGGATGAACGTCACCTGCAACGGCACGGCGAGCAATCCAACGAGTGCCAGAAAGATCCAGTCACGGCCCCAGAAGCGCATCCAGGAAAAGGCATAGGCGGCGAAGGCCGCGACAGCCGTCGGGATGATCGTGGCGGGGATCGTGATCATGAAGCTGTTGAAGAAGCTGGGGGCCAGGTCACTGGCTCCCAGTACGTGCCGGTAGCTCTCCAGCGTGAAATTGAAAGGCGGCGCCAGCGCCGTCCACCAGCCGCTGGTGTTGAACGCCCCGCCCGTGCGGAACGAGTTGATCAGCAGTCCGAGCGTCGGCACAATCCAGGCGAGGGTCAACGCCAGCACGGCCACCTGCAGGCCGGCGCCCGCGACACCCGCCGAAATCCGCTCGGACCATCGCGTCCTGCGCACCTGCGGATGAGCTGACGGCGTAGTTGGCGGTGCCGCGGTCGCGACGCTCATCGCCTGGCCTCGACAGCTCGGAACTGCCGCAGATTGAAAATCAAAACGGGCACCACCGCCAGCAGCAGGACCACGGCCAGGGCGCTCGCGTTGGCATAGTTTCCGGCGTTGTACAGCTCCGAGTACATTCGCCGGGCCAGGATGTCGGTGTTGTAGTTGCCGGCGGTCATCACGTACACGACATCAAAGGCCTTGAGCGCGAAGATCACCATGGTGGTGCCCACCACCACGATGGTGGGCATCATCAGCGGCAGGATGATCCGGCGAAAAATGGTCCTTTCATTGGCGCCGTCGACCCGCGCGGCTTCCAGAAGCTCCGCGGGGATGCCCT
>VBHC01000018.1:2145-3658 GCA_005889535.1 Chloroflexota bacterium | reverse complement strand
GTCGCCCCCCACACGCCAATGAAGATGAGGGCGAAGTTGTTGAATCGGCTGTCCTGAATCCACGTGATCGGCTGGCCATGGAAGAGGTTGACGAGGATCGCGTTGAGGGTGCCCGTCTGGGGCACGTCGGGCGGCCGATAGTAATACATGAACTGCCAGATGATGGCCATCGCCACGAAGGAGATGGCCATCGGCATGAAAATCAGCGACTTGACCGGCTTTTCGTACTTCACTCTGTCGGATAGCACCGCCAGAAGTAAGCCGAAGAGAAGCACTAACCCCGGATACAGGAGCAGCCAGAGGAGGTTGTTCCTCAGCACGATCAGGATGCCCTGGTCGGTGAGGAGCCTGACGAAATTGCCCAGCCCGACGAAGCCATCGCCGTGGCGGTCGAAGAGGCTCCGCACGATGGTGCCGATCATTGGGTACACGAGGATCAAGCCGACGAAGAAGATGGCCGGCGCGACCCAGACCCAGGGGCGCACCGACGGCTGACTCCGTTTCGGCAGCCGCCGGACCAGGATGTCGAAGCCCACGATGTAGCCCACCAGCACCAGGGGCACGCCGATAACGACGAACAGCAGCGTTGGCAGGTTGACCGTCAGCAGCGTTTCCCAGTCCACCTGCAGCGCCGGCAGGTGGACTGTCAACGGCATACTCGCGTTCATCTCGCTATCTTGTCAGCCTTCTCCGTTACGGTGACGCGTAGGCGGTCGTCTGCGTTTTATCGAGGTCGGTGAGGATCGTGTTGAGCTTTGTCTGGTCCTGCACGAATTTCAGAACCGCCGACCAGTAGGCGTTGCGCATATCGCTCGGCATCAGGTCGCCGGCGTCGTAGCGCGCGATCTTGGTGTCGACTACGACCTGGGCTAGAGACTTCGAGATCGCATCGGGGTAGTCACTCAGGCTCACCTGCTTGTTGATGGCGATCTTGCCGCCGCCCCTTTTGACCCAGATGTCCTGCGCTTGGGCTGTGGCCAGGTACTTCAGCATGGCCCGCCCCTGCGGCGTGTCCTTGGTCATGACGAAGGCATCGCCGGCCACCACATGAGCGCCCGCGTTCGCGGTGCTCACGTCGGGCAACGGAAAGACTGCATAGTCCGTGCCGGCGGTCGGCTTCGGGGTGTAGCCGTCGAAGAAGGAGGTGATGAACGAGCCCTGGTTGAACATGTAGCACTTGGGCGGGCTGCTAAAGAGGCCCTGGCCACCATCGCCAAAGGTCGTGGCGATCATGTACTGCTTTCCGCCGTAGACATTGCTGTCACCGGAACCCAGAATCTGGCCCCAGGTCGTCCACGCCTGCTTGATCTCGGTCGAGGTCCACTTCTGCTTGCCTTGCCACCAGTTGTCGTAGACGGTGGCTCCGGACTGGCTCAAGACGATCTCCTTGATCCAGTCACTGCCCGGCCAGCCGGACGCTGCCTGGCTCTCCAGCGCGACGCACCACGGCTTGCCACCGTCGGATTTGATCTTGTTCTGGAGGGTCATCAGCTCGTCCCAGGTCTTGGGCACC
>VBHC01000018.1:0-2029 GCA_005889535.1 Chloroflexota bacterium | reverse complement strand
ATCGAGGGACACGACTTTCCCTGCCCGCACGAGCTTGATCAGCGTCCCGATTCCGGGCGCTGCCGTAACATCTGGAGGATTGCCGGCCGCAACTTTCGTCTGCAGGATGGCGTCGATATCACGGGTCGCCTCGAACGAAATCTTGACCCCGGTTTGATCCGTGAACGGCTTCATGACGGCGTCAAACGAGTCCTTCTCGGCGCCGGACCAGGTCCCGAGGACGTGGACGGTGCCACCGAGCTTCCCGCCAGTGCCCTGGGTCGTCCCGCAAGCCACCAGCGCAAGAATCGCGATCGTCATCAGGGCGAAAACCCGGGTCAACCTTGTCATCGGAATGCTTCCTCCCCTGCGCCCGGTTCCGTCCGGGTCGCGCTGCGATTTGCGAGCCAAATTGAGGCCGAGCCGCCAACCCCTGCTGGGGAGTCTAGGATTGGCCCCCGCCTTTGTCAATTATTCTGCGGGGAATCGGTCGAGGAGATTAGGAACTATTAGCGCCGCTTCGCTCTCTGGGTAATCGAACGCAGGATTGCGGGGTCGACCTTGGGTTCTCGATCGAAGGTGAACAAGCCGTTGCGCTCCTGTTCGACATCGGTCAGCTGCGTGTAGCAGAACCCCTCGACGGGGCCCTTCGCCATCAGCGCATCGACGAGGTCGCCGTACCCACGAGTCAGCTGCGCCGGGTCGCGGGCCAGGGCATAGCCCCCGCTATCACGGGCGAGCGCCGTGCCGCCGAACTCGCTGACGAGCACGGGCTCGCCGCGGTATGCGAAGCCCGGGAGATATGGAGGACGTGGCCGGTCCGAGGGCTCGAGGGCGGACTGAAGGTTCGAGTAGCGGCGCCGCAGGTCGCCGGCCGAATCGTAGTCGTGCAACGTACAGAGGTCGGTAAGGGCGTGCTCCCAACCATCATTCGAGACGACGGGCCGCGAGCCATCAAGGTCATGGGCCAGCCGGTAGAGTCGAACCAAGAAATCCGTCAGGACCTGCGCTTGCAGGGGCAGCTCGAAGCCGAACGTCTCGTTCATTGGGACCCAGGCGACGATGCATGGGTGGTCCCGATCCCGGTTGATGGCCTGGGTGAGCTCGTGCAGAAGGCGCTCCTCCGCTTTGTGGCTGTGGGCGTGAAAGTTTGGCATCTCGGCCCAGACCAGGAAACCGAGCCGGTCGGCCCAGTACAGCCATCGGGGATCTTCAACCTTCTGATGCTTCCGAGCGCCATTGAAACCGAGCGACTTCGCCAGCTCGATGTCCCGGCGCAGATCGGCATCGGAAGCGGCGGTGTACCAGCCACCTGGAAAGTACCCCTGGTCGAGGATGAGCCGTTGAATGAAAGGCTCGCCGTTGAGGAGGAAGCGCCCGTCCTGAGTCCCCACAGTCCGCAAACCGAAGTAACCCTCGACACGGTCGACCTCCTGCCCCTCGTCATCGAGCGCCACGACGATCAGGTCGTAGAGCCTGGGCGCGTCAGGGTGCCAGGCCACAACTTTCGAGAGGGCGAGCCGGCCGGCGCCCGATCCCAACTGCGTTGATCCCACCGGCTCGCCATCGAGGAAAGCCTCGACTTGAACCGTCCCGGGATTCGATGTTCGAACATCGAAGTCGAGCACGCCCTCGCCCAGCTGCGGTGATAAGCGAAGCGATGTGAGGTGGTGCTGGTTGAGGGGTTCGAGCCAAACGGTCTGCCAGATACCCGTGGTTGCCGTATAGAAGATGCCCTCTGGCTCTGCTTTCCAGAACTGTTTACCCCGCGGCAGGGTTCGGTCGGCCGCCGGATCGTCGGCGCGAACGACCAGCTGATTGTCGCCGGACCGCAGCCCTGACGTGACGTCGACAGCGAATGGTGTGTGACCACCTTCGTGTTGCACCACCTCGATCTCGTTGACCCACACCGTCGCCTTGTAATCGACGGCGCCGAAATAGAGGATGAGCCGGTCGGCTTGCGGGGGGATGAAGGATCGCCGGTACCAGACCGTGTCATGAAGGGACTTGTCCTCGATGCCGGAGAGTGTCGACTGGTAGGCGAAGGGGA
>VBHC01000017.1 GCA_005889535.1 Chloroflexota bacterium | reverse complement strand
ACGCCGCCGAGACTCTCCGCCAGCGTGAACAGCTGAGTCCGCTCGACAACGCGGCGTGCCGGATCCAGACCGCCCTTCACCTCGAACGAGATCATGCCGCCAAACCCCGACATCTGGCGCCGGGCAAGCTCGCGTTGCGGATTGTTCGGCAGCCCCGGATAGTACACGCGCCCGACCTTGGGATGCTCGCTCAGGAATGCGGCCACCAGCCGGGCGTTCCGGTCGTGCTCGCGCATCCTGATAGCGAGCGTTTTGAGCCCGCGAAGCACGAGCCAGGCATCCAGCGGCCCCGGGACACCGCCTACCGCGTTTTGCACGAATGCCAGCCGCTCGAGCAGATCGTCTCGGTTGACGACGAGTGATCCGCCGATGACGTCGCTATGCCCGCCCAGGTATTTCGTAGCGCTGTGCACCACGATGTCGGCGCCGAGCGACAGAGGTCGTTGAAAGTAGGGACTCATGAAGGTGTTGTCCACCACCAGCAGGGCCTGCTTGGCGTGTGCCAGCTTGCTGACCGCCTCGATGTCGACCAGCTTGAGTAACGGGTTGGTGGGTGACTCGACCCACACCATTCGGGTCCGCTCCGTCAGCGCCCGCTCCACCGCCTTCAGATCGGAACCGTCGACGAACGAGAAGCTGAGGCCCATCGGCTCGAGGACCCGGCGAAACAATCGATAAGTGCCGCCGTAGAGGTCGTCGACAGCGACCGTGTGGTCATTGGGCTTGAGCAGCTGCATGATGGCGGCCTCCGCCGCCATGCCCGACGCAAAGGCCAGCCCGTGGGCGCCGCCTTCGAGCGAGGCGATGCACTGTTCGAGGGCGGCGCGGGTCGGGTTTCCGGTGCGCGAATACTCATAGCCGCGATGTTTGCCGACCGCCTCCTGGGCGAAGGTCGACGTCTGGTAGATCGGGACCACCACCGCGCCAGTCGCCGGGTCGGGCTCCTGGCCGGCGTGAAGGGCGCGGGTGGAAAACCCCGGCATGCCCTCGCCGCTCACCGGGATGGGCGGGTATGGGCCATGAACTCGAGCAGGTCCAGCCGCGTGATGATGCCCACCGGCCGGTCCTGGTCCATGACGATTAAGGCGGTGGCACCGCCGAGCAAGGCGTTGAAGGCCTCGTCCACGTGGGCTCCCGACGTGATCGTGGGGAACGGGCCATCCATGGCAGCCCCGACCGTGGTTTCGATCAAGCCGGGATCGCGGTAGACCCGGTCGAGTAGCGTCCGTTCCTGGATACTGCCCACCAACTTCTTGCTCCGGCCGCTCCCGTCTTCGGTGACCGGCATCTGGGAGATGCCGTATTCCTGCAGCAGGTCGATCGCCTTGCCCACCTTTTCACGCGAGGAGACCGTGATCAGTTCGGGCATCTCCCGCTCGCGCGAGACCACCACGTCATGAACGAGCTGGCGCGGGAATCGCTCCACAAACCCGTTCTGCCGCATCCACTCGTCGTTGTAGATCTTGCTCAGGTTGTTGCGGCCGGTATCGGGGAGGATGACGACCATCAAGCTTTTCTCGTCGAGATCGCGGGCAACGTCGACGGCAGCCTTCATCGCCGTGCCGGCCGAGCCGCCTACGAGGATGCCCTCCTCCCGCGTGATGCGCCGGGCCATCAGAAAGGAGTCGCGGTCGTTGACGGAGATGATCCGGTCGACTATTTTCAGGTCGATCGTCCCCGGGATGAAATCCTCACCGATGCCCTCGACCTTGTAAGGCTTCGCGACATCGCCCGAGTACAGCGACCCTACCGGGTCGGCCCCCACCGTCATCACCGTCGGCTTCTTCTCTTTCAGGAAACGGGCGACGCCGGTCATGGTGCCCCCAGTCCCCAGGCCGGCCACCACCACGTCAACCTTACCGTCGGTCTGCGCCCAGATTTCCGGGCCGGTCGTCTCATAGTGGGCTTGCGGATTGGCCTGGTTGTAGTACTGGTTCGGCTGAAAGGCTCCGGGAATCTCGTGGCTCAGGCGCTCGGCCACCGAGTAGTAGCTCTCCGGCGAGTCGCGGGGAACCGCGGTCGGGCACACCACCACCTCGGCGCCATAAGCCCGCAGCAACGCGATCTTTTCCGGAGACTGCTTGTCGGCCATCACGAAGATCATTCGGTAATCCTTGAGCGCCGCGGCGATGGCCAGTGCGTGGCCGGTGTTCCCGGACGTCGGCTCGACGATCGTGCCCCCCGGCTTCAGCAGCCCCCGCCGCTCGGCGTCCTCGATCATCCGGAGCCCGATGCGGTCTTTTACACTGCCGCCCGGGTTCAGCGTCTCGACCTTGGCCAGGATGGTCGGGCGTAGCCCGGCGGTGATCCGATGGAGCCGCACCAGCGGCGTGTGCCCGACGGCCTCCAGGATGCTGCCCAGGACCTGCACTGCGCCCCATTGTATGCGTAGAATCGCCCTGAGTTCCGAGGAGGGAAGCACATCGTGCCCGTATCCGTAGCCAATTCGCAGCTGGTCTACGACGCCGTCAAGGGCGTCGGCGTCCGGATGGTCAGCGCTCTCCCCGAAACCTGGCTGGTGCACCTGATCCGAATGGCCGACGAGGATCCCGACATGACGCTGGTGCGGCTGGCCAAGGAGGAAGAAGGCGTCGGCGTATCGGCAGGCGCGCACTTCGCCGGCGTGAAGTCGGCGATGCTGATGCAGAACCACGGTTTCCTGCAGTCGATCAATGGCATCGTGGGCGTTTCCCTTCTCTACAAGGTCCCGCTGCTGATGCTGATCACGGATCGAGGCGGCTTCGGGGAGAAGGATCCGTGGCAAACGGAGGGCGGCAAGCATACCCGTCCGGTCCTCGATGCGCTGCAGATCTCCCGCGAAGACTTGACCCGGCCAGATGAGGTCGAGCCCAAGGTCGCCAAGGCAATGACGTTGGCCCAGAGCTCGCTCTCACCGGTTGCCTTGCTGCTGAGCCGCGACTTGATGTGGGAGGAGCCTCGCTGAAACGGATCGATTGCCTGAAGGCCATCTACCCGGCGCTGGAGGAATGCGCCGTCGTGAGCATCATGGGCGCCGCCGCCGCCGAACTCTATTCGCTAGGACATCGAGCGAACTTCTTTTACCTGGAGCACGCGATGGGGCTCGCCTCCTCGATCGGACTCGGCATCGCCCTGTCGCAGCCGAGCCGTAAGGTGGTCGTGATCGACGGCGATGGATCGGTCCTGATGAATCTCGGCGGACTGACGACCCTGGCCCGCTCCCGGCCGCCCAACCTGGTGCACCTGATCTTCGACAACGAGACCCTGCTCTCGGTCGGTGGTGGTGCGCCCGGCGGCTACCGCTGGTTCACCACGGCCACCTCGACCGGCACCGACCTGGCCGCGATCGCCGAGGCGGCCGGTTTCCCGCACGCGCAAACGGTGCGCGCGCTCGACGATTTCGAGGCCGCCGTGCTCGACGCATTCAACGGCAATGAGCTGAGCTGCATCGTCGCCAAGGTGGAGGCCGAGATGCCGAAGAGCTTCCTGATGGACATCCACATGCTGGAAAACCGCTTCGAGTTTCCACGGGCGCTGCAGCAACCGCCGCGTGATCGATCCCAGTTGCGCAGGCCGACCCGCATTACCAAGGAGGAACCGACCACGATCCCGGCGTTGAAATCAAGGGAGGAGTGAATGAGTACGCGAGTGGATACCCTGGCATCCTTCGTCGAGAGCCTGATTTTGGGTTCCATCGATGTCATCGACCTGACGCAGCCGCTCTCCGAGCGGACGCCGATGATCCAATTGCCGCCGCCATTTGCGAATACCCCGAACTGGAAGACGCACGAGATCAGTCACTACGACGAGAAAGGGCCGGCGTGGTACTGGAACTGGTTCGAGGGTGGCGAGCACGCGGGCACGCACTTCGACGCTCCGATTCACTGGGTTACCGGCAAAGACAAGGACGATGTCTCACAGGTGCCGGTCAGGCGCTTGATCGGCCCGGCGGTCGTGATCGACAAGTCGAAGGAGGCGCAGGCCAATCCCGACTATCTCTTGACCCAGGCCGACCTCCGCGCCTTTGAGCGGCAGCACGGGGCCTTACCAAAGGGCTCGTGGCTCCTCTACCGCACGGGATGGGACGCCCGGGCAAATGACCAGAAAGCGTTTTTGAACGGTAATGAGACCGGGCCACACACGCCAGGGATCGATATCGAGCTCGCCAAGTGGCTCGCCAGTGAGAGCCCGTTTGTTGGTGTCGGCGTGGAGACCGTTGGCACGGACGCGGGCGCGGCCCATTCGTTCACCCCACCGTTCCCCTGCCACCAGTTCCTGCTCGGCGCCAACAAATATGGATTGACGCAGCTGGCCAACCTGTCGAAGCTGCCGCCAACGGGCGCGGTCTTGGTGGTGGCACCGCTGAAGCTGGTCAAAGGATCGGGAAGCCCCTGCCGAGCCCTGGCGCTGGTCCAGCGATAAGCGCGCCGGCCGGTCTCGATCTCCGGCCAATCAGGCCGGAGGAGCAGAGGGCGTACTCGACGCTGATGCGGAGAGCCTTTGGTGCGCCGCTCCCTACCGACGAGGAGCTGGCGGTCTCCAGGGAGATCACGGAATTCGACCGCACCCTTGCCTTTTTCGAGGGCCCGGAGATAGTCGCCACCGCGGGCATCTTCTCCTACGAGATGACCGTCCCGGGAGGGGCGCTGCCGTGCGCCGGCGTAACGCGGGTCAGCGTGCTCAGCACGCATCGCCGGCGCGGACTGCTGACGGGGATGATGCGGCGCCAGCTCGATGACATGCACCAGCGGGGCGAGCCGCTGGCGGCACTGTATGCCTCGGAGGCACCGATCTATGGCCGTTTCGGTTACGGCCTGGCCACCTATCAGGCGGCCGTGGAGATCGATCGGTCTCATGCGGCCTTTGCAAAAGAGCTCAGCGCCAGCGGCCGGCTGGCCATGGTGGACGTGCCAACCGCGGTGGGAGCCTTCACCCGCATCTGGGAGCAAGCGCGGCGCAACCAACCGGGCATGCTCCGGCTGGATGAGCGGTGGATGCGCAGCGAGCTGGCTGACCTCGAGCTGCACAGGGAGGGCGCCAGCCCACACTATCGGGTGCTCTACCAGACCGACGACAACCCATCGGGGTTTGCGGTTTATCGGATCAAGCTGGCCTGGGACGCCTCGGGCCCGAACGGGGCACTGCGTCTCGAAATGTTGGTCGCGGCCACGGCCGAGGCCTACGCGGCGCTCTGGCGCCACCTGCTGGACGTGGACTTGATGGCGCGGGTGTCAGCTGAAATGCGGCCGGTCGACGAGCCGCTTCGCTTCCTGCTCGCCGACTCGCGCCAGCCGAAGACGCGTATTGAAGACGGCATCTGGCTTCGCCTGGTTGATGTGGAGCGGGCGCTGGCGGGCCGCCGCTACGCAGTCGACGGCGGGCTGGTGCTCCGCGTCCATGATCAGTTCTGTCCGTGGAACGACGGCCAGTTCGAACTGAATGGCGGACCTGGCGGCGCCGAGGCGCGTCGCACGACGGCGAGTCCGGACCTGGAACTCGATGTGGCCGAACTCGGCGCCGTGTATCTGAGCGGCAATCGGTTCCGCGCCTTGCAGCAGGCCCGACAGATCAAGGAACTCCGCCCTGATTCGGTTGCCCGCGCCGATGCCATGTTCGCGACCGATCGGGCACCCTGGTGCCCGAACCACTTCTAGGAGCGCCGCTCGCGGGATAATCCGTGCGTGGACCGCGAAACCTGTCTGTCATTCGACCAGCAGGATCCGCTGGCCGCCGTTCGCGAGGAGTTCGTCGTCCCCGACGGTGTCATCTATCTTGACGGGAATTCGCTCGGGGCACTGCCGCGGCGCACGGTCCCCAGGCTGAACCAGGTGATCGCCGATGAGTGGGGCAACGGGCTGATCCGCAGCTGGAATTCCGCCCATTGGATCGAGGCTCCCGTCCGGATCGGGGACAAGATCGCCGGCCTGATCGGCGCCAGGCCGGGTGAAGTGCTGGTCGCCGATAGCACCTCGGTGAACCTGTTCAAACTGCTGGCCGGCGCGCTCCGACTGCAACCCGGGCGCCACTTCATCCTGACCGAGACCGCCAACTTTCCGACTGATCTCTACGTCGCTCAGGGGCTGACCGACCTCCTCGGAGGCAACCACGCCGTTCGCCTGGTCGAACGCGGCCAGCTTGACGCCGCCATGGACGGCAGCGTCGCGGTGTTGATGCTGACCCATGTCGATTACGCAAGCGGCGCGATCCACGACATGCGCCGCTTGACCGCGGCTGCCCACAGGTACGGCACCCTGGTGCTCTGGGATCTCTCGCACAGTGCGGGTGCCGTGCCGCTCGACCTTCATGCCTGCGATGTGGATCTCGCCGTCGGCTGCGGCTACAAGTACCTCAACGGCGGTCCGGGAGCGCCGGCATACCTGTTTGTCGCGACCGCGCTGCAGGAGGCGATGCGGTCACCCCTGTCGGGCTGGATGGGGCATGCGACACCGTTTGCCTTCGAGCGAGAGTACCGACCCGCCGCCGGCGTGATGCGGCAGCTGGCCGGCACGCCGCCCGTCCTCAGCATGATGGCGCTGGAGGTGGCTGTCGACCTGTGGTTGGGCGTCGACCAGGATGAGGTCCGCCGCAAGTCGATGGCGCTTGGCGACCTCTTTATCCGGCTTGTCGACGAGACCTGTCGTGACCTGGGACTGCAGGTGGCATCGCCGCGCAACGCGGAGGATCGCGGATCGCAGGTCTCGCTCCGGCACAAGGAGGCGTACCGGGTGATGCGCGCCCTCATCGATCGTGGCGTGATCGGCGATTTTCGAATGCCGGACCTCATGCGCTTCGGCTTTGCCGCGCTGTATACCCGCTACGTCGACGTCTTCGACGCGGTGCGATGTTTGCGAGAGGTGCTGACCTCCCGCGCCTGGGAGCGTCCGGAATATGCAACGCGCATGTCCGTGACCTGATGACCAGTCAGGGCGATCGACTGCTGCGTGGTTACCTGAGTAGCCGCATCGTGCTGCTCGTGGTCGGCATCATCACGCCGATCGGCATCCTGATCGTCAACGCCTCGGCCTTCGTGATGCGAAACCTGGTGCAGTTCCGGATTGGCATCGCCGTCTGCGCCCTGATCAGCTCCCTGGTCCTCAACGGACTGACCGCCGCCTGGCTGCTTCGGCTTGCGGGCCGGCGATCGATCTCTCTGTACGTCCTGCACCAGGAGTGGGCGACAATCATCGCCACCATCGTCGTCCTCGCCACCTCGGTTGGCGCCGCCTTCTTCACCTACGTCGGGATGAGCAACCCGACCCACCTGCCAGACACCCTGTCGGTGCTGACGGCCCTGGGCGCTCTCCTGATCCCCATCGGGATCACCTACTTCAGCCGTCTCTTCGCGAACAGCCGCTAGGATCGGGCCATCGCAGTTAGAGCTGCGAGCGGACCTCCCAGAGCTCGGGGAAAAACCGCTTACCCAACGTTGACTGCAGGTAACGGACTCCGGTCGATCCTCCGGTGCCGGGCTTGTCACCGATCTGCCGCTCCACCATCTGCACATGTCGAAGGCGCCATAGACGGAAACCCTCATCGTGGTCGAGTAGGGCTTCCGCCAGCTCGAGAAGATCCGGGTCGCGATCGCCATGGCGATATAGATTCGTGATTGTCACGCCACGACGATCGAGCAGGCCGGTGAAGACATCCAGCAACGACGGTTCCTCCAGCCGCCGCTGAAGGCGGGCCCGCGCGTGCGGCTCGCCGTCCAGCGCCTTGATGTATCCCGCATCCTTCAGACCCGACAGGAACTCGATCTCGCGAAACTGGGCCGATTGGAAGCCGCTCGCCGGCGCCAGCTCCGAGCGGAAGGTGAGGAAGTCCTGCGGCGCCATCGTCTCGAGCACCCCAACTTGCTCCACAAGGAGGGCCTCGATCACCTTGACCCGGTTGAGGTAATGACGCGCGGCCCGAAGATCGTCTGAGTCGATCGCGCCCCGCACCGCTTCCAGCTCGTGGATCACGACCTTGAACCAGAGCTCATAGGCCTGGTGCACCACGATGAAGAGCAGCTCGTCGTGAGCCTGCGTCAGGCCGGCTTGCAGGCCCAACAGTTCCGGGACATGCAGGTACGAGCCGTAACTCAGCCGGCGACCGGAGGCGTCCTGATAGCCCATCCCGCCGAGACGGTAGGGCGTGCCATCACCGGGCTTCGGTTTTTCGGCCGTGGCCAAGCTGGGTCCAGCTTAGTTCAAAAGTGCTAAAAACACCTCAGGCGCTGGCGATGCAGCCCGACTCGCATGAGCCGAAAGCTCGAGGAGGGATAGCGTGAAGGAGTCGCCCTACTGGAATCCCCGGCATGAGACGATGCCGCGCGACCAGATCGAGGTCCTTCAAGTCCGCAAACTGAAAAACCTGGTCGCCTGGACAGAGCGCCAGGTCCCCTGGCATGCCGCCCGGCTCAAGGCCGCCGGCGTGACCGCCGAGTCGATCAGGAGCCTCAAGGACCTGCGCCGGATCCCACTGATGACTCGCGACGAGTGGATGCAGGCTCAACTCGAAAAGCCTCCGTTCGGTCCGCTGTTGGCCGCACCCGAGGATGTGGCGATCCGATATCACCTCACCTCGGGCACGACCGGCCGGATCCCCTTGCAGGTGCTCGACAGCATGAAGGATTGGGAATGGATCGCCGAGATGTGGTGCTACGGCTTCTGGGGCTTCGGCGTACGCCCAGCCGACATCGTCTTCTTCGCCTTTAGCTACGGCACCTTCGTCGGCTTCTGGGGCGCCCACTATGCCTGCGAAAAGATTGGCTGCCTCGTACTCCCGGGTGGAAACATGACGACTGAGGCACGCGTCAAGCAGATCCTCAGCATGAACGCAACCGTCGTCTGCTCAACACCGACCTATGCCCTGCGGATGGCGCAGGAGGCGAAGACGATGGGCGTCGATCTGGCCACCAGCCCGGTGAAACGGCTGATCCTGTCCGGGGAGCCGGCCGGTTCGATCCCAGCCACCAAGCGCCTGATCGAGGAAGAGTGGGGCGCGAAGGCGGCCGATACCGCGGGCATGACAGAGGTCGGCACCATCATGATCTTCGAGTGCGAGACCCAACCCGGCGGCACGCACATCATCGAAGACCACTACATCGAGGAGGTCGTCGACCCGGCGACCGGCGAGCCTGTGGGTTACGGTGAGCTGGGTGAGCGGCTGATCACCTCCTTCGGCCGGGGAATGATTCCGGTGCTGCGATACCGCACCCGCGACCTCGTCGTCCGCGTGCCGGCGAACACCTGCAGGTGCGGACGCACCTTCGATCTCTACGAGGGCGGCATTCGCGGCCGGGTCGACGATAT
>VBHC01000195.1 GCA_005889535.1 Chloroflexota bacterium | reverse complement strand
ACGAGCCTCCGCCGTTCGGACCGGGAGTTGGCCCGAAACCTCGGAGTGTCTGACGCGGACACCGCCGAGCTCGCTGGACGGATCGCCCGCGTGCTGCGCCGTGACCGACGTGCAGTGCCCGCGGCGATTCACGGACTCGAGGAGATGCGCGACCGAGCGGCCGGACTGCTGATGTTTGAGCACGCAGAGCTGCTGCAGCGACAAATCCGTGGCCTGCTGTGGATCACCGAGCCGCAGAAGCTGGCGCGGCCGGAACCGATCGACCACGACTTCTGTGCGGTCGCGGCTACGGGTGACGCCGCTGTCCTCCTGATCCTCGAGCTGCGCGGTGGGCGTCTGGTCCAGCGCCACCTCCGGCGGCTCCGGTCTCCGGAGGCCTGGCAGGAAGTGCTGGGCACGCACCTTGGCGGCCGAGGATTCAGCCGTTCGGCCCGGGTCCAAATAACCGTGCCCGGGCAAGATCGCGGAGCGCGTTCAACCGACCGTCACTGGATCGATCTGGCGCAGCAGAACGCTGATCTGATGGTCCGGCTCGTCGCGGTCGACGCTGTCGGTCCAGTAGCGTGGCGGCCATAAGGCGCCGCGTTCAGGGGACCGCCAGCCGCAGACTACTTGGATAGGTCGCCCGCTCGAACGTTGGCGCGGACGGTAAAGGGCGCGGCCACATAGCCACCCAGGTCAGCGGTAGAAACCGTCACCGTATACGTGCCCTGGCGGGCCCAGGTATGGGCGGCATGGATGCTGAAGGCGCCAGGCGAACCGTCCGCGACCAGTGTGCAACCTGGTCCAGGGCAGTTGGTCGTCCCGCCGTCGCCCCAAGTAATGCTGGCCGAGTAATCCCCCGCCGTAGCCAGCGGGTCGCTGTCAGCGATGGCACCAATCGCGCCATTGAACGCCACGTTCTTCCGCGCAGTGATCGCGATTCCGCTGGTTTGATAGACGGCGTCCGGCTGGTTCAGGTGCCAGGTGTCTGCGGCGAGCACTTCCGCGGTCCCGGGGCAGCCTGCCCATCCGCCGACCAGCAGGTTCTGACGCAGGGATGTGAAGGCCAGGGACCCGCGAAACCGGCAGCCGGGCGTGGAGGCGGTGCTGAGGGCAGCCCAATTCGTCCCATCCCAGGCCCATGCGTCGCCGAGCAGGGCGGTCGGGTCGGCGCCGCCGAAGAGGAGGGTCAGCCCCTGGGTCGAGTCGTAATCTATCGCGGCGTTTCGGCGTGCGGAGGGCGACAGCGCTGGGGTCAGTTGCGTCCAATTGGCGCCGTCCCACTCCCAGGTATCGCTCAGTACGCCGACGCCGTCCGGCTGCGTGTTCCCCCCGAAAAGCACGACCCGAGCGCGGGCCGCATCGAAGCTCATCATGTGATTGGAGCGAGCCTGAGGGGAGACGGTGACAGTCATCTGATTCCAGGTCGTCCCATTCCATTCCCAGGTATCGGCCACGGGCGAGGCCGTTAGCCCGGACCCCACGACGCCGCCGAAGAGAACCATCCGGTCGCGATTGGCGTCGTACACCATCGCCCCATCCATCCGCATCGGCGGTGAGGTTGCAGGCGAAAGGTGCGCCCAATTGCTGCCGTCCCATTCCCAGGTTTCACCGGGGTTGGTGTTCGATTCAGCGCCGAAGAGGACGGTGACGCGACGGACCGCGTCGTAGGCCATGACAAATTGGCCCATCGCTGGCGGGTAAACGGCCGGCGTCCGCTGGATCCAGCGGGCACCGTCCCACTCCCAGGTGTCGTTGAGCGCGGACGTACCGCTAATGCCACCGAAAAGGACAGTCATCCCTCGGCCAGAGTCGTACGCCGTGCCGGCGGCGTACCGAGGGGCCGGTGATTGCGACGGAGAGGCCTGGGTCCAGTCATAGGATCCGGCACCGGCACCCAGCGTCGGAAGCAATAGGCTCAGGCCCGCGCTACCAAGTACCGAAAAGGCCGCGAGCGCCCTGCGGCTGGGGGGCAACATGCGACGCATGGTTTCACGGCAACCTTGCGGAGCCGGTTACGGATGTGTAACAGTCCTTATCCCGGTTTCATTATTGGTACGTATCGGCGGGACTCTTCGATGAGGATCTGGCCGCCAGGCTGGACAATCACAAGCCACGCTTGGCCTGCCGGGCTCGTAACCTGCCGCGCCGTTGGCCGTGATTTTGTGTAGCCACGTTGACAGACCGGCAAACGTCGTCGCGACGAAGCGCGTGATCGCAGATTGATCCATGTACCTCGAGGAGTCACTCCTAGGTTTGCTTGGATTGGTCGGTCGCTACTATGACGGGGCAGGTCGAAGCAGTGTGACAAGGGAATTGCCGTGAGTACGATTCGCGTCGGCCCAGGAGGCATTCCGTCGCGCGACGATCCCGCGGCGGCGATCGCGACGCTCATCGAACGCGGCTATGACGCCTGCGAGATCGATTTCAGCGATGGGTTCTGGATGGATCGGGAATATGCGCGGCGACTGGGCGCGCTGGCGAAGGACGCGGGCCTGGCCCTGTCCATCCACGCGCCGCTGGCCGCCTTCCTCGGTCACGTGCAGCACGGCGGGCGGAAACACCAAATGGCCGTCGGTATGCTGGACCATACCGCGGGTCTGGCTGCGGCGTGCGGGGCAGCCCCGATCGTCATCCATCCCG
>VBHC01000037.1 GCA_005889535.1 Chloroflexota bacterium | reverse complement strand
CGCCGACCCGGCCGCGAGTTGGCTCGCGGGCTGCGGCGTCCCGCTGGACGACAAGGGCTTCATCCGGACCGGCGCCGACGTGGGTTCGATCGACCGTGACCTGCTGCCGTTGGAGACTGGGGTCGAGGGAATTTTCGCCGTGGGCGACGTCCGTTCCGGTTCGGTGAAGCGGGTAGGGGCAGCGATCGGGGAGGGCGCGGCGGTGGTCGCCCAGCTGCACACTTTCCTCTCCCGGCGCGATTCCACGGCTGACAGCGCGGGGCGGGCGGAGGCGGCCCGGTCTGCCGCCCGCTCGGCCTGAGGAGCATCCTGGCGGATTGATCCAGAGAGCGAAGGCGGATACCGCGTCGCCACCTTGATTCGTTCCGTGCGGCCCAGGCGAGAATCGCGGCGTCTGCGAGCGCATCGATCAACCTCGTGGTGGCTCGATGACGAAGCGATTCTGGGGCTGCGCGCTCATGACGCTCCTCAGTGCCGCTGTAAGCGCGGGCTTTTCCCTCGCGGGTCTACTTGGCTCGGGCAGCGGCGACAGCTTTGCCCGTTACGCAACTTCGCGAAGCGTCGCCTTGTTGGTGACGGTGCTGATCGCGATCGGCGTGCGGTCCCGCACGGCAATCGCGTTCCTGGGAATCGGGATGACTGCAGTGCAAGCGTCTGATGGCGTCATCGGCGCGCTCGCACACGATCCTTCGAAGACCTACGGACCATTTTCCTTCGCTGTCCTCAACGCACTCGCAGTGGGCTGGCTGCAGCGAGGGCAGGGGAGCCATCCAGAAAGCCCGTGACGAGCTAGAGGCCGCCAGTACAGTACAGCGCGGCTCTCGGCGTCCGAGCGGACGCTGATCGTTCAAGACCTGGTCGAGGTGGATACACGCGAACAACTCCTTGAAGCGTGGGTCGGAGCGCAGCGTGTCCCACGACGGGCCTGGAAGCGCTACTCGTGTAGGTTAAGCAGTCAGGGAGTGCTCCGATGGATCAGAAGCGTGGCTCCCCAGGGGATAACGATTTAGAGTCCAACCCCCACACGCTCGCGGCAGACAGCCGCGCTCCAGCGGCGAAACTCCCGGAGGTCTAGATGCCCCTGTACAAGCTGACCTACTTCGACGCGGCCACCAGCCGCGGCGAGGAGTGCCGCCTGGCGCTCCACGTCGCCGGCCTCCCCTTCGAGGACGAGCGGCTGACACGCGACCAGTGGGCTGCGCGCAAGGCGAGCACCCCCTTCGGCGCGCTGCCGGTGCTCGTCACCGACGGCCGCCAGCTCGCGCAGTCGAATGCCATCCTCCGCTTCATCGGCTCGCAGCATGGATTGCACCCGGTGGAGCCGTTCGAAGCCGCGCTGCACGAGTCGTTGATGTGCGCCGTCGAGGATCTGCGGACGCGGATGGGGCCGATCATCCGCATCAAGGACGAGGCGGAGAAAAAGCGGGCACGGCAAGAGGCCGCAGCTGGCTATCTGCAAGAATGGGGCGCTGCGATCGAGCGCCAGATCGGCGCCGGGCCGTACCTGGCGGGGATGAAGCTATGCGTGGCCGATCTGAAGCTGTTCGTCGCCGCCGGGGCCTATCTGAAGGGGACGATCGATTACATTCCGACCGACGTGTTCGGCGCTTTCCGCAAATTGCTGCGCTTGGTCGAGGCGGTGAAGCAGCATCCAAGGGTCGTCGATTGGTATGCACGAAAGTAGCCTGTCGCCGAGGTTGCCGGTTGGGGCAATGATCTTTGCCAACTCGGAGGGCGTGGCTTCCCTTGCGAGATGCGCGACCGTGGCGCAGCCGAGGCTGTGCGCGGCCAGCACCACCGGCCCGGGCGCGCTGCGTACGGCGGCCCGGATGCGTTCGATCCAGTCGGCTTGCCTGGGCGTCTCCCAGTTCTCTTGCTCGACGCGGCAGGTGTGCTTGCGCTCGCGCTCCCAGTACGTCTGCCAGTGGTCAGAGGCTGAAGTTCGGGCTCGCAGGGCCAGCGCGCCAGACCTCCTGCTTTTGTCAGACCTTGCATTCTCCAAATGCTCAGCGTATCAGGGCAGATCCGGCCGACCGCTCCAAGCATTGACAACGATCATCAAGGTGCTTGCTGTCCAAGAGGGGGGAGTCATGCTGAAGGGCAATCAAGGAACAATGGGTGCAATACACCAAACCGCATCATCTACGCGTGATGTGACCCGTCACGCATCACGAGCAGAGGTTGACGATGTTCGGAGTCCGCTTGGGCAAGCACGGGCTCGTTCTGCAAGGTCCTCGTCCTCGCAAGATGTAAACGTTCTCCGCTGGCTGTTCGGCTTGCCCTACATGACCACGCGGCGGCGTCCCTAGAAGGATCCTCAAAGCGGGTACTGAGATAGCCGGGAACTGAAAAGAAGAAACTTCCGGACCAGGACACTCCGGAAGCAGGCCGGGTGCGAGGGGGGGGCCATCGCGACCCGGCCTGCTTCACGGCTGCGGCCCGACTTGCGGACGTCCTCGGGTACGCATCGCACGCGCCATCGACAATTCGTGCCCCTGGCGTCCTTTGGGGGACAGGCCACAGGGGTCGTCGGCGGCGATCTCCACTCGCGTGCCCTCCTCCATCTCTCCGTGCCGTTGCGCACGTACCGGTTCGACAACCGCGGTGCGCGGCGGGGAACAGAAATCGTCGTGGCAGGCCGCTCCGCCTCCCTCAGACCTTAGTCGGAGTAGACAGCCGTCTCAACTAGGAGTCGACTGCGGGCGGTTGGGGGGCCCGCGGACAACAGAGTTGTTCCACGCCTGCCTCGCTCGCTGTCTCATCTTCCGATGGAGGCGATCTGGAAGCGCTGTCGGATGCGGATCTCGTGTCGAACCACCTCGCTGCGGGTGGCGGTGGCGGGAGCATCTGGCTGCAGGAGCTCTTCCGCCGGCACTACACGAAGGTGGTGACATGGTGTCTGCG
>VBHC01000016.1 GCA_005889535.1 Chloroflexota bacterium | reverse complement strand
GGGATCGGCTTGCGACACACGCCGACCCTGCCAATTTCTTGACTCAAGACAAGCCGAACTCGCACAAATGAAGTGGAGCCCTCCGTCACCGTTCGCCCGCCGCTGAGGACCGCCATCACCGCCTGGTATCGCTGCTCTCCCACGCTCAACTCCTTCATGCGCGGGAGTGTCAAGCATCAGCCGAAACCCCTGTAAGGCATCAGCCGAATCTGTGTAAAGCATCAGCCGAACACGTTTTGTCGTGCCTCAGCCGAATTCGCACAAATGAAGTGGAGCCCACAGCCGGGGTTGAACCGGCGACCTACGCCTTACCAAGGCGTCGCTCTACCACCTGAGCTATGTGGGCTCGGGTATTGGGCAGAGGAGGATTCGAACCCCCGAAGGCGCTAGGCCAACTGATCTACAGTCAGTCCCGTTTGACCGCTTCGGTATCTGCCCGACCGGCTGATTTTACCGACAATGGCGTAATGGGCAAACGCCGCTGGATCCTGTGGCAGGGCCTGATCGCCCCGAGCATGGAGCGCTTCATCGCCAGCGACTCGGATGACGGGTTCGAGCTCAACGGGCTGATCCTGCAGGCGCACGATGAGGTGCCCTACGTCATCCGCTACGCGATCCGAGTCGACCAGAGCTGGCGCACGCGCGTAGTCGAGGTCAAGCTCGACGACGGCGGGCAGGTCCTCAGCCTATCGGCCGACGCGGCCGGTCACTGGTCGCGAGATGGCCGGCGATTGAGCGAGCTTGATGGATGTCTCGACGTCGACCTCGAGTGGTCACCCTCGACGAATACGTTGCCCATCCGACGGCTTGCCCCGGTGGTTGGCGAAACCAAAACCGTCACCGGTGCGTGGGTCCGATTCCCGTCCCTGGAGGTCGAGCGGCTCCATCAGTCGTACGAGCGACTCGACAAGACTCGGTATCGCTACCGCTCAGCTAGCTTCACCGCCGACCTTACGGTTGGTGACGACGGACTGGTCCTGCGGTACGGCGGCAACTGGCAGGCCGTGGCAACGAGCGGCGAGCTTACGAGCGCGCCTTCGATACCAGCCGGTCCTGCCGCAGGAAGAGACCACTAGCCCGGAACAGGAAATAGAGTCCGGCGGACACGACCGTCCACGCCAGCAACGCCAGCAGCAGCGCGGCCGCCGGATTCCATCGCAGCAGCAGCACGGTGGTCACGGCGAAGGCGCCCAGACCGAGCGCGCCCAGGGTTCCTCCGCTGGCATCGGCCCAGGCCTTTGTCGTTCCCTCTTTTTTTTCGATCAGCGTCAGTGTCGCCGGCAAGACTGCGGGGAAGGCCAGGAACAGCCCCCCGAACCTTGGGCCGCCGAGCGTCCCGGCAACAGACGCGAGCAGGGCAATCACCGCGCCGAAGCCGAAACGAAGGCCGAGGTCGGCCGGCTTGACAGAGGCCAGCCGCGCCCAGTCGAAGCCAACCGGCTCACGGTCATCCTCGAGAAGCCGGCGTCCCTCCATCGGCTATCGCTCCAGGGCTACGTAGAGGCCACCGGCAACCAGGAGCCAGGCCAGCCAGGCCAGGATCGAGCCGACCAGGGCGTGCAACCGCTCGATCAGGTAGAGCGACGCCAGGCAATAGGCGACCATGCCGGCACTCCCGATCAGCATCCCCTGGGCGTAGGGAACGGTCGCATCGGCTCCCTTCAGCACCACCGTAATCGCCAGGCTGGCAACCGCAACGGAGGGTGCCGCCGAGACCAGCCCGGCGAACCGCTTCGGATGACCCCCGTGGCCGATCAGGGAGAATCCGACCACCGCGAGTCCTCCAACAAGCGCCTTGAGCAACACGGACGAAATCGACATGCTACACTCTTATTATCAGCTTACGGGTAGTGGACGCTACCACTAATAGATTCAAGCTGCGGCCCGGAAGGAGGAAAGTCATGCCACGCGGAGCGAGTCCCAAACGAGAGCGCCAGTACAAACACATTAAGCAGTCGGCAAAGAAATCGGGTCGGTACGGGCGCCGAGCCGAAGAGGTTGCGGCGCGAACCGTGAACAAGATCCGACGTGAAAAGGGCGAGACCAAATCGCAGCGGTCGGGTGGGAGGAAGAAAACCTCGAGCCGCTCCAGCTCCAGTAGGTCGAGCTCGACGAAGTCCCGATCCACCACGTCACGGACGACGTCACGCAAAACGCCGACCGCGCGATCGAAACGGTCCGCCTCGAGATCGTCAAGGCCGCGGACCCGGACGAGCCGCGCAGGGCGCGCATCCAGTAATGGCCGCGGTTTCGCCGGGATGACCGGCCAGCGTCAACGGGCGATCGCCGCCGAGGGCGGCCGGGCTGCACATGAGCAGGGCACCGCTCACGAGTTTTCGCGTTCGGAAGCACGCCAGGCGGGACAAAAGGGGGGCGAGGCCGTGAGCCGCGACCGCAACCACATGGCTGAGATCGGGCGCCGGGGAGGCGAACGCTAGCTCTAGACTGGGCGCATGGCCACGACGATCGAGCGCGCCGCGCCATCGGCTCCGATCGTTACCGTTCCGGATTCTTTTAACATCGCCGACTACCTGGTCGATCGCCACGTTCGCGAAGGCCGCGGTGGACGGACGGCGATTCTCTGTGGCGATGAGTCGGTTACGTATGCCGAGATCGCGGACCGGTCCAATCGGCTGGCCAATGGTCTTCGTTCGCTGGGCGTCCGTCGCGAAGAGCGGGTGCTGCTCCTTCTGCTCGATACGCCCGCCTTTGCCTACAGCTTTTTCGGTGCGCAGAAGATCGGCGCGGTGCCGATTCCGACCAACACCCTGCTGAAGAGCCAGGACTACCGTTACATGTTGAACGATTCCCGGGCGACCGCCGCCATCGTCAGCGAAGCCCTGCTGCCGCAGCTGACCGCCATCCCGAGAGCTGAGCTGCCCTATCTGAAGAACGTCGTCGTCGATGGCGCCGCAACGTCCTCCGATCTGATCGGGCTCGATCATTTGCTATCGGCCACACCGCAGCTCGAGGTCGAAGCAACCAGCAAGGACGACGCGGCGTTCTGGCTCTACTCATCCGGCACCACCGGCTTTCCCAAGGGCGCCGTCCATCTGCATCACGACATCCTGCACACGGTGGTCTGCTACGCGCAGGGCATCCTTGGGATCACGGCCGCCGATCGGACGTTCTCGGTGGCCAAGCTCTTCTTCGCCTATGGCCTGGGCAACGCGCTGACCTTTCCCTTCGCGGTTGGGGCGACCACCATCCTCTGGCCCGGACCACCGACCCCACCGAACGTCTATGCGCAGATCGAGCGATTCAAGCCGACCCTGTTCTTCTCGGTGCCGACCAACTACGGGCAGCTGTTGGCCCACAAGCGGGAGGCCGGCGACTTCGATCTTTCCAGCATCAGGCACGCCGTCTCGGCGGGTGAGGCACTCCCACGGGCCCTCTATGAGCGCTTCAAGGACCGTTTCGGCGTGGAGATTCTCGATGGGATCGGCAGCACCGAAATCCTCCATATCTTCATCGCGAATCGGCCCGGCCGGATCCGCCCGGGCTCGAGTGGCGAGCTGGTTCCCGGATATGAGGCGCGCATCGCTGATGAGTCGGGCGCCGACGTGCCGGAGGGGACGGTGGGCAACCTGTTGATCAAAGGCGACAGCACGTGCGCCTACTACTGGAACAAGCACGAACGGACCAAGAACACGATCGAAGGCCACTGGATCCGCACCGGCGACAAGTTCTACCGCGATCCCGAGGGCTATTACTGGTATGCCGGCCGCGCCGATGACATGCTGAAAGTTGGTGGCATCTGGGTGAGTCCGGTCGAAATCGAAAACACGCTGGTGGAGCATCCGGCGGTCCAGGAGGCCGGGGTGATCGGCCGCCAGGATGCCGACAGCCTGGAAAAGCCGATGGCCTATGTGGTGCTGGCGAGTGGCCATGCGCCGTCGCCGGAGCTGGCGCGCGAGCTGCAGGACTTCGTCCGCTCGAAGATTGCCGAATACAAGCGTCCCCGCTGGGTCGAGTTTGTCGAGACGCTACCCAAGACCGCGACCGGCAAAACGCAGCGCTTCAAGTTGCGCGAGAACGCCGCCTCACAAACGGTCTAAGGCGCGGTAGTACCAGCCGACCGCTGGCAGAAACCAGGCCCTCTCTCGGTAGAGCGGCATGGAGGGAAACGGGCGCCGCCAGTAGGCCGGCAGTTCATCACCGGCGATCCAATCCGCCGCAAGCTGTCCGAAATAGGTCGCCATCGCGATGCCGGTGCCGCAGTAGCCCAGCGCAAAGGTCACTCCCTTGCGTCGGCCGATATGCGGCATCCGGTCGAACGTAAAACCGACCAGCCCGCCCCAGGCATGCTCGACCCTGACGCCTCTGAGTTGGGGATGCACTCGCGTCATCGCCGCGTAGAGCCAGTCGCGAGCCCTATCGATGGTGGTTGGCGCGAAGCTTGCTCTGCCGCCGAACAGCATTCGGTCGTCAGCGCTGAGCCGCCAGTAATACAGGAAGTTCTTCGAGTCGATCAGCATGCGGCGATTCGGAATCGCACTGCGCGCGAGCTCAGAGGACAGCGGTTCGGTGGCGATGATGTAGCTACCGATCGGAATCACGCGCCGGCGGACCGACGGGATGATGGCGTCGCTGTAGCCATTCGTGGCCAGCAAGACATGGCCCGCGCTGATCTGCCCGCGTGATGTACTCACCGCAAAGCTTCCACCACGCCGACACTCGACGGCGGTGGCTGGTGTGTGGTCGTAGAGGTGCGCTCCGCGATCGCGCGCCAGCTGGGCAAGGCCAGCAAAATATTTCGCGGGATGCAGCCCGCCGCTGCGCTCGACGAGTAAGCCACCGTAGTAGAGGGATGTGCCGACTTCCGAAGCGAGCTCCACGCGCGGAACGACCCGAGCCGTCACTCCGAGCTGACCAAGGATGTGAGCTTCATCGTCGAGCTGGCGCGCCAGCGCCGGCTTGTGAGCCAGGAACAGCTGGCCGGACCGGAAATACTGACATTCGATCTGGTTGACGCGGATCGTTTCTTCCACGAGCGCCAACGCGTCCAGTGTCGCCTGGAACAGCAAACGGCCGTCATCGCCGTATCGCTTCAGCAGGGAACCCGGATCGCTCTTGAACCCCGGAAGAACCATGCCGCCGTTGCGGCTGCTCGCACCCCAGCCCAGCTCATTCTTTTCCAGGACGGTCACGGATCGGCCGCGCCAGGCGAGCCGCGCCGCCGCCATTATCCCGGTGTAGCCGCCACCGATGATCACCACATCCGCTTCCGTCGGCAGCGGCGCTTCGGGCAAACGGACCGGCGGAGCATCGCGCCACCAATACGGCTCCTCGCGGTACCCCGGAGCCAGCGGCGTCAGGCGCAAATCGGACAGGGTGAGGGTTAGGGCTCGACCTTCACGCCGTGCCAGAACGCGACGTAGTCCTTGATCTGAGCAGCGGCCGGCTTTGGCGACGGGTAGAACCAGGCTGCATCCTTATTCCTCTGGCCGTCAACCGCGACGGAGTAGTAACTCGCCTCGCCCTTCCACGGACAGATCGTGTGAGTCTCGCTCGCTTGGAAGAGCGCGCGGTTGACAGCATCAGGCGGAAAGTAGTGATTGCCTTCGACAACGATCGTCTTGTCGCTTTCCGCGAGCGTCGCGCCGTTCCAGATAGCTTTCATGATCAACAGAACACCTCATCTTCCGTTTAGGTAACGCCGCCGGCGGCGGCCGGCATAACCTGCCGGCGAGGGTCGAGCGTATAGACGTTATACGCATGTCGAATTACCGGCTGGGCGACGTTGCGAACCGGAATGCCTGCCGGAGTTCGACCCTTCTCGGTCCCGTGGTGGGCGTGGCCGTGCAGAATCATGTCTGCCCCGGCATTGTCAACCGCCTGTGCCAGGAGATAGCTGCCGAGAAAGGGATAGATCTCGAGTCGCTCGCCCTCGAGCGTCGTTTCGATGGGCGAATAGTGGAGTAGCGCAATCCGCAGGTCGGCTTCCAGGTCGGTCAGGGCCCGCTCGAGCCGGTCGGACAGCATTTTTGTGTGGCCGACGAACTCCTTCATCTCTGGCTCGCCGAAATCGCTGGCATGAGCTCCGCGAAAGCCGCCGCCGAATCCCTTGGTGCCGGCGATGCCAACCCGCGCGCCGTCGATGTCCAGCGTGACGGCCTCACCTTCGAGGACCTTGACACCGACGCCTTCCAGCACACGCCGGACGTCATCCTCGCGGTTGGAATGGTAGTCGTGATTGCCGAGCACGGCGACCATGGGGATCGGCAAGCCGCGCAAGTCGTCGGCGAGGACTCGGATCTCCTCCGTTCCGCCACACCGCGTCAGGTCGCCGGCCAGCAGGAGAAGGTCGGCCCGATCGGGGAGATGCTGCAAGCTTGGTCGGAGGAGGTCCTGCGAGCCGGCGCCGTAGTGAAGATCGCCGACGGCCGCGATCCGGATCACGCCACGGGCTCCTCGCCATCGGGCTCCGTGGCGGGGACGACGGTCGTCTCATTGACGATCTCGTAGCCCGGAAGCAGCTCGCGAGCCACGTCGGTGATGGTTTCCCGCAACTGGGGTGTGGCGACGTTGCCGCCCAGCATGACTCGATGCTCCTGGACGTCAACCTTGAGGTCTTGCTCCGCGACCCGCGGGTCATGGATGAGGGTCTCGCGGATGTGTTCGGGAAGATAGTCGGCGCGCCGTTCGCTCACTGGGCGTAGACCTCCTCGTAAAGGCGGCGAATGACCCAGTGCGGTACGAGGATATCGGTGGACTGCGCATAGATCAGCAGGGCCAGCACCCGGCGGGCACCCACGCGAGCGCGCCGGAGCAGATACTCCCAGTCGAGGTCGGATCGCCCGATGATGGCGAGCGCATCAAACCAGTGGCGCGAGGTCTCCTCGCGATGGACAACGCCCTTGATCACGATTTGATCTTCGGGACTCGGGATTCGCAGACGCAACCCCTCGTAGCTGCGCTCGATCGAGTGGCTGAGCATCTCCGCGTCGAGATAGATGCCGCCCATCACCATAAAGATGACGTCGACCAGGACGTCATCCTTGAATGCTTTGTAGATCCACACCGGGTCCGTCTCCTCCGTGGTAAAGCCTGCGATTCGCAGCGCTTCCAGCACATCCCTGGCATCGTCGGGCCGCACCATGAGATCGATGTCGTGCGTCCAGCGCGGCCGCCCCACCAGCGAGGAGGCGAGCCCGCCCAGGACCAGGAAGGGGTATCCGGCCTTTTCGACGGCCTCGACCGCCTCCCGGAGCACGTTGGCGAAGGCCGTGTCAGCGGCCGCTTCCCGCCGCCGCACCCGCAGGATGTCACTCTTTGGGATAGTCGAATTGTAGTCCGCGGGGCGCTAGGACTTGGGGATGGCTTTCTTCGGATCGATGAACGGCTTGGGCACGACCCGTGCCGCCCGCTCGCCCCAGGGGGTGATCACGGCCAGCTTGGTGCCGAGCTCGGCACGCGCCAGGGGAAGCATCGCGTAGCCGATGTTCTTCTTCAGGCGCGGCGAGTGGATGGCGGAGGTCACCTGCCCGACTGGCCGGCCGTCGTGTCGCACCGCCCACTTCGTCTCGTTGAACTCGATCGGAGGACCCTCGATCTCGATGCCGACGATCTTCCGGCGTACCCCCTCCGCCTTGATGCGTTGCAAGGCTGCCCTGCCGATGAAGTCCTGCGGCTTGTCGAGGTCGACAGTCCATCCCAGCCCGACTTCGTAGGGGTTGTCCTCGAGTGTCATGTCGGCGCCGTAGTTGAGAATCCCCGCCTCGATCCGGCGGATGTCCGAGGGGCCGGTCGGCCGGATCTTGTAGGCCTTGCCGGCGCCGATGACTCGCTCCCAGAGCTCGTCTCCCCGGCTGCCATCGCGCAGGTAGATCTCGTACCCGACTTCGCCCGTCCAGCCGGTTCGGGTCACCACGACGGGGATCGAATCGAGCGATGCCTCGCTGAACGCGTAGTAGGGCATCGAAGCCACCCGATCCCCGAACAGGTCGGCGACCAGCGGTTTCGACTTCGGACCCTGGAGCTGAAGCGGCCATACATCGGGTTCCACGATGTCGACCTTCAGACCGGCGGTGATCGCGACCCCCCGGGCCCATAGCAGGACGTCGCTGTCGGCGAGCGAAAGCCAGAACCGATCTTCGGCGAGCCGCAGCAACACCGGGTCGTTGATCACGCCGCCGTCGTCGGCGGTGATCAGGACGTACTTACCCTGACCGACGGCGCAAGTTGAGAGATCGCGTGGGGTTAGCCGCTGGGTCAGTGCAAAGGCGTCCGGCCCGCTGATCTCCACCTGTCGCTCGACGCCGACATCCCAGATCGCGACGTGCTCGATGAGATGCCAGTACTCCGTGAGCGGGTCGTCGTAATAGCTCGGCAAGAAGGTGTGGTTATAGACGGTGTAGGCCCGGCAGCCGTAGCGCTGGGTGGCTTCGAAGAAGGGCGAGCGGCGCAGACGGGCGCCGCGCTGGATCAGACGCATATCGAAAGGGGTCACACGGATATTTTCCCTCCCCCCTTGGGGGAGGGCAGGGTGGGGGTCAGCTGCCCTGATCCCTGTGGCTCGACCAGAGATAGGCAGCTGACTGGCCGGCGATATAGAGGAAGGCGATCAGGGCCAGGCCCGCGCGGAGATACCAGGACACGTGCGGCGTGGCGATCACGATGAGGACGGCCGACAGCAGCCCGCCGCCGATCGGAATAAGCCAGCGCCGGAGCGGCCCTCGTTCCTCCCGCGAGATCATGCTCTTATGTTCATACCCAGCAAATACGTGGCGCCAATCTCGTTGATCGATCGTGAGCCCGCTCAGCGACGTGCAATTCAGCCGCCACGCCGAGATGGAGGTTGCGCCGCGATATCGAAACCGACATCAAAGAACACTTTCGCCTTAGCTTCGCCCTGCAGGTCAAGGCCAGCTATGTGCTCTCCCACGTCGGTCGGGCGCCCTGCTTCGAGAAGAGCTTCGTGGTCAAGCCGGAGCGTCTGATCGACGACCCGTTCTTCTGGTATTTCTTCGGACACCGCGCTCCACGCCGTTCCCGCTTGACCGCTACCTTGGTCGGCACCTAAACTGACAACCTCGGATTGTTGAGTTTGTGGATCGAGAAGGTCAACTTATGACTGAAGCCGGCGGCGAATTACCGCTATACGATCGGACGGCGCGGAAGGCGCATCAGTGGACGATGGTCGTCCTGGTCGCAGCTGGGCTCATCCTCCAGGGCGTCGCCGGCAGCGCACTGATCGCCGCTGCCGGCCTCGTCATGCTGGCGGGCCGCTTCTGGTGGCCGGCCGACATCGTCCGGCAGCTGGTCTGGCGGGCGCTCGAACCGGCCGGCCTCCTCAAACGTGACGACGTCCATGAGGACCACGAGACGAGGCGGGTGGCGCGTGTGATCGGTGGCGCCATCTGGCTGATCGCGGCTGCCTCGATGTTCGCCGGCAACCCGGTGCTTGCCTGGGTGCTCAGCGTGCCGATCGCAGTGATGGTGGCGCTCGACGCGAGCCTGGATTTTTGCGCCCTGTGCTTCCTGGTGGCGCAGCTGGACCGGCGCGGGATCCTTCGGCGGGCGTAGCCTCCATGGCCGGCCGCGCCTTGATCCTCGCCGCCGTTGCGGCCCTTGTCGCCCTGACCGTGATCGCCGTCCGCGCCTGGTCGAGGCGTCGCGTCGAGGCGCTACGGATCGACGGCCGGGTGCGACTCTGGTCGGCGCTCGGAGAATCGCCGGACGGCCGGCCATCCCTGGTCGTGTTTTCCACGCCCAGCTGCACGGTCTGCCGGACCGCCCAGCATCCAGCGGTCGAAGCCGTTGCTGGCCGGTTCGGCCCGGCGCTCCGCATCCTGAAAGTCGACTTATCGACGCGGCCGGACGTCGGTGAGGCGTTCAAGGTGCTGACGGCGCCCACAACCGCCGTTCTGCGCGGCGACGGCCGGATCGCGAGCTTCAACCACGGGTTTGCGCCGGCGGACCAGCTCGAGGCCCAGGTCGGCGCCGCGCAATCGTCGCCGCGGTAGCTGCCGCTGCGAGTTCGACGAGCTCACGCGGGACCTGGGTGGGGCGGCCATCGGTGAGCCTCACCCAGACCCATTCGGTCAGCACTTCGGCCAGGAGGACCCGATCCGGCGCGCGGCGGATGGCGGTACGCCGGACACCACGCGCGCCTTTCACCAGCTCCACCGTCACGGTCAGCTCGACCTCGTCGCCGTAGACCGCCGGCTGGTGGTAGGTGATCTCGGTGCGACGGATCACCCAGCCGCCTCCG
>VBHC01000126.1 GCA_005889535.1 Chloroflexota bacterium | reverse complement strand
TGCGCCGCAGGCACGGAATCCCAAATCAGGGTCCCACTGAAGTAATCAATCAGCACCAATTTCGAGTGTTGGGGGACGGGGATGCCGGGTGGCGGGCACTTAAGCGCCTGACCCGATTGGGTTGGTTCCGACCCGCATGTATCAGCGGTGAAAGTCCCGCCAAAGGTGACGGCCCAGACCCATGTATCCGGCGCAACAGCGTGACTGCCTCGGGCCACTTCGGAAAAGCGAGCGGGTCTGGAGAGAATCACACGAACAGGGGTCGTCGAGTAGGCGTCACCAGCAGCAATGTTCTCCGCAGCCAACTGCGACAAGCCTCCGTCGGGCGGGCGGAACAAGGGTTTCATGGCCAGCGCTGCAACCCCAAATGCAACAACACAAACGCAACAACATAAACCTCCAACCAGGAGCGCAACGACCAACTGCCGCCAACCGGCCTTTCGCATTTACTCGAATGACGCAGAAAGTCCGGGAAAGTTCCGAAATGGCGCGTCGACAACCGAGGCTTCAGGCGAGGGCTGAGCATCAGCATCGCACCGACCTGCGGCGCGGCTGGTAGCTCTTTCTGGCCCTCGCCCGGCTCGGCCAGGGCCCTAGCGTTCGGCAGCGGTGTGGGGCACGGGCTTGTCCTGAATCGGGCCTTCCTCGGCCGTTTCGCTGATCTCCTCCGAGAGGCGCGGCAGGGCCTCGGCGTGGACCTGCCCCGAGGGGCTTGCGGAGAGTGGGGCCTCTTCGCCCCGGCGGGCTCGATAGAAGGCACCAAGGAAGACGTTGAGCAGCGCGGCGATCGGCACCCCAAACAACGCGCCGAGAATGCCGCCCAGCTCGGCGCCGATCAACAGCGCCGCCATGGCGACCAGTGGATGAATGCGCGTGGCGGAGCCGGTCACGCGTGGCCCGAGGATGTACGCCTCAATCGCGTGGCCGCCGAGCGCGGCAGCCAGGGCCAGGAGCGCGACCAGCGGCCCCTTGAAGACCAGCGCGATCACCACCGCCAGACCCATCCCGATCGGTGCGCCGATCAGCGGAAGGAACTCGAGGAAGAAGGTCAAAATTCCGAGCACTACCGCGTAAGGGACACCGATCAGCGTCATCGCGATCCCGGTGTACGTCCCCATGACCAGCGACATGGTCAGCTGACCCCTGGCGTATTGGCCGAAGGTCGTGCCAACGGCGAGAAGGGTGAAGTCGTAGACGTCTTCGCGCCCCGGAAAGAGTTTGCGCATGGTGGCGATCAGCTGGCGGCCTTCCACCAGCAGGTAGATCGAGATCACCACCACCAGGAGGACATTGATCAGCGTCCCCAGGGTCCCACTCAGGATCCCGAGGACCGATCCGAGGACGGCCGTGCTGATTCCGGCAGTCCCGCTCGGCAGGCTCAGCTTCAGCGGAACGCCCGCGCTATCGATCGCGTTCTGCAGGAAGCGAACGAAGGCGATGGCTCGCGATTCCAGTGCCGGCAATTGCTTGGCCTGGCCGATCAGTGCTGGCGTCACGAGTGCGATCAGGCTGGCGATCAAACCGATGATGACGACGTAGAGCAGAACCACGGCCAAGACTCGCCGGCCCTTGAAGACGGGGAGCGTTTCCATGCGGTCGATCACCGGGGTGAGGAGCAAGGCGATGATCGCGGCGAAGACGAACAGCAGGAGAACATCGAAGAGGTGGACGACCAGGTATTCGCTCTGGTGATAAAGCATCACCAACGTCAGCGCGATCAGCAGATAGATCAGGATCCGGGCCGGGCGCTCGAGGTGGCGCCACGCCCGAGTGACGATCCGTTCGTCGTCCGGCATGGAGCCAGTCTCGCAGACCGGTAGCCGGAAACCGAGCGACGTCGTTGTCTACATCGCGCAGGGTCCGAGCGCAACCGGCTGGGTTCGACCTTGCGCCTGGTCGATGTCCGGCTGCACTTCGGCATCGGTCAGCGCGTAGGCCCGACCCGACTCGCTGGTCGAGGCGGCGAAAATCACCCCCAGCACGTTGCCGTTGAGATCGACCAGCGGCCCTCCGGAGTTCCCCGGCTGCACGTTGGCCTGCGTGATCCAGATGCTACGAACCACGAGGTTCTGCCCGTAGATGTCACGACCCTCCGCCCGCACTTCGCCATTGACGACCGCGGGTTCGGCCGTCTCGTTGCCGCCTCCGGGATAACCGATCGCGGCGCCCTGGGTCCCGGGCCGGGCCCCGGCTTCGCCGAGCGGGGCCAGCGCCAGGCGTGGTACGTAGAGGATGGCAACATCGCGTTCGGGATCGAAGAGCACGACACGTGCACTCAAGCTCCGACCCGCATTGTTCCGCACCGTGGTCCCCTGGGTGCCGGCCACCACGTGGGCGTTGGTCAGCACCATGCTGGGACCGACTGGGAATCCGCTGCCGAAGACGATCCCGCCGCAGCCAAAGCCCTGGACCTTCAGCGTCTCGGCCTGGGCCGTCTGCACGCCCGGCGTATTGATCGAGTTGGGCAACGGCTGAGCGGAGGGACTGACCGGCTCCAGCCCGGAGAAGGCGGCCGGAAAATTGACGCCCGCAATGATCGCCGACACCCTGGCGAGGAAGCCCGGCGGTCGTGGGGCGATGGCGTCGAGGGTCCGCAAGATCGCCGACCGCTGGATGGCGCTCGAGATCTGTGGGCTGGGCACCCGAGCCAGACTGAGGCCCAGGAACCATGACACCGACAGGACGGCGATGGTGGAAAAGACCGCTCCGCCCACGCTGTCGATCCGGCCCGACTGGGGGCGCGCAACCAGGCGAAGGCGGATCGGCTCTCCCACCCAGTAGCCGACGCTGCTGCCGATGGTCCCCAGCACGATCAGGATCATCACGGCTCCCAGCGAACGCGCCGTCGAATCGTTGAGCTTGAGGGCATCCATCACGACTGGCGCCAGTGCGGCGCCGACGACCACCCCGAGCACGAGCCCCACATACTGCGCCAGCGACAGCCAGAAGCCACGACGAAATCCACTGCTGATGGCAAAGATCACCGCGATCACGACGAACAGGTCGATAAGGGTGGCGCGCATCAGGCATGGACTCGCAGGTCGCTGCGTGGCTTGCCGACGCAGATCAGGGCGTAGCCCTCAGCAAGCTCCTCGTTGCTGATCAACCACGCGTCCGATTGGTCGATGATGCCGTCGACCCTGACCATGCAGGTTTTGCATCGGCCCTTTCGGCAATCGAAGGCGAGCGCGAGGCCGGCCCGGAGCCCGGCTCCGAGGACACCCTCCGTCTCGGGCACCTCGACCGTTGTCCCGCTGTTGAGGAACGTAACGCTGAAGGATCGCGCCATCAATGGCTCCTGACGGCGGTGATCACACGATAGAGGTAATCGCCCGCGGCAATGACCACGATGAGAATGCCGAGCGCCACCAGGCGCGGCCGCAACCAGCTTTGATAGAAGCTGCCTCGCCAGGTCGGACCCAGCAGCAGCGCCAGCACGATTCCTGCCGCGGCGATCGCGAGAAGAATGCGCAACGCCGTCGACACCGGCTTAGTCTACGGAAGCTCGACGGGCGCGCTAGTCGAAACCGATGACCTCCTTGAAGCGGTCGAAAAATCCCTTCTCGATGTGCTGCGGCTTGCCGCTGACGCCGCCCAGCTGATGGAGCGCCTGCTTCTGTTCCTCAGTCAGGTTGGTCGGGATCACGACCCGCACGTAGACGATCTGGTCGCCGCGCCGACCCGAACGCAGGTGCGGGATCCCCCGCCCGTGGATACGGAGCAGCTTCCCATACTGCGTGCCCGGCGGGATCTCGATCCGCTCCGGCCCGTCCACCGTCGGAATCTCGATGGTGTCGCCCAGCGCCGCCTGCGCCACGCTGAGCGGCAGTTCGTAGACGATGTCTGTTCCATTTCGCTTCAGCACTGGGTGTGGCTTGACCTGGATCACGATATAAAGGTCGCCCGCCGCGCCACCACGGGGACCGACCTCACCCTCGCCTGTGAGCCGAATCTGGGAGCCGCTGTCGACCCCGGCTGGAATGTTGACCCGAACCTTCTTCTCTCCGGGCCGGTGGCCACTGCCGCCGCAAGTCCGGCAGGGTCGCTCGATCACCTTGCCCTCGCCGTTGCAACGTGGACAGCTCGCCACGTTGACGATCTGACCGAAGATGGACTGGGTCGCACGTCGCACCTGACCCGAGCCTCGGCACTGCGGACAGGTCTGCGGCGAGGTACCGGCCTCGGCGCCGGTGCCCTGGCATGATTGGCAGGCTTCGGCCCGCGGGATGGTCAGCTCGCGCTCGACCCCGCGGACGGATTCTTCGAAACTCAGCCGCAGATCGAGCCGAAGATCAGCCCCGCGACGAGGTCCTGTGCGGGTTCGGCCGGCGGCGCCCGCTCCAAAGAACATGTCGAAGATGTCGTTGATGCCACCAAAGCCGGCGCCGCCGAAATCGAAGCCGGGCATGCCTTGCGTTCCGGCGTGGCCGAAGGTGTCATAACGCTGCCGCTTCGATGAGTCGCTGAGAACCTCGTAGGCCTCGTTGATCTCCTTGAAGCGCGCCTCGGACTGGGGATCTCCGTTGTTGCGGTCGGGGTGGTACTGGAGCGCGAGTTTTCGGTAGGCCCGCTTCAGTTCTTCGGCGGTGGCATTACGCCCGACGCCGAGTACCTCGTAGTAGTCCCGCTTGATCGCCATGCCTGTGGTCTAGGACTTTAACGCGCGCGGATGGGCAACCTTCACCAGGGTCGGCCGCAACACCCTTTCGTGGAGCCGGTAGCCTGGCTGCATCTCTTCGACGACGGTGCCTTCCTCGTGCTCATCGGTCTCCTCACGAGCAATCGCCTCATGCTGGCTGGGGTCGAACTTCTCGCCGACCGCTGGGATGGTCGTCAGCCCCTGCGCCTGGAGGGTTTCTTCGAACTGCCGCGCCACCAGCTTGATCCCCTCGAACCAGTTCCGGTCGATGCCCTCCGGGGCATGGTCGAGGGCGCGCCGAAAGTTGTCGAGGATGGGAAGGAGCTTACGCAACAGCTCCTCGTTCGCGTATTGGGTTCGATCCGCCAGCTCCTGACGCGTGCGCCGCTTGTAGTTCTCGAAGTCTGCAGCCAGCCGCTGGTAACGCGCGAACGTGGCCTCGGCTTCGTCACGCGCGGCTTGCAGTTCGGGGTCCGCAGCCTGTTGCGGCATGGATCCGGGCTGGGGATCGTCCGCGGCGCTCGCCCGGGTATCGACGACGCTCTGGTGCCTCTTCTCCGCGTCCGGCACGGGCTGGTCGGGAGTTTGATGCTTCGGTGACATGTTTGGCTTTTTACCCATTGGCGTTCGGCCCGAATCAGTTCCCGAAGTGAGCCAGCACCTCGGAGGTAGCCTGGCTGACCAGACGCACCCGCGCCACCACCTGTCCGTAATGCATTCGGGTCGGACCGATCACCCCGATCGTGCCCCGGACCCGGTCGGCCATCTTGTAGGTAGTGAGCACGAGGCTGCATTCGCGTAGTCCACTGCTGGTGTTCTCGCGGCCGATGACGATCTCCACGTCCTTCTCGAAGGCAACCTGTTGCAGGATGCTGGCCAGCTGGGCGCCCTGCTCGAGCAATTCCAGCAGCTCCTCCAGGCGGCTGACCTCGACGAACTCCGGGTGGCGGAGCAGGTTGCGCACACCGTCATGCAAGACCACGGTCTGCCGCTGCGCCTGGTGAGTCGTGATGGATTCGACCACCCGTTCGATGATCCGCCGCTGCTCGTCACGGTCGGGCCCGAGCTCGGCAAGCCGAGCAGCGAGCTCTTCAGCGGTCTGGCCTTTGACCTTGCGGTTCAGCATGGCGGCCATCCGGCTCAGGTCGTCCTGCGAGGTGGCGCGATCGAGGTGAACGACCTGCTGTTTGATGAGGTTGCCTTCGAGAACGAGGATGATGAGCACCGACTGCGGCTCCAGGGAGACGAGGTCGATGTGCTTGATCCGCTGCTCGCTGATCTCCGGGGCGGTAACGAGCGACACATTCTCGGTCACCTGGGCTAACACCATCGCCGCCTTCTCCAGGATCCCATCGACGCTCCGCGGGGCGGTCTCGAACTCCTGCCTTACGGTGCGGCGAACCCCGGGCGTAGCCGCCTCCGGCTCCATCAGGAAATCAACGAAGTAGCGGTAGCCGCGGTCGGTGGGAATCCGCCCGGCCGAGGTATGCGGCTGCTGCAGGTAGCCGGTCCCGACCAGGTCGGCCAGCTCGTTTCGGATGGTCGCCGACGAGAGCGCGATGAAATACTTGGCCGCCAGGACCTGCGAGCCGACGGGGATCCCCGTTACCGTGTAGTCGGAGACCACGGCTTTCAGAATCTGCTGCTTGCGCTCGTCGAGCGGAGTAGGTTCCAGCATTATTGGCAGTCTCCATGGGGGAGTGCTAATCCCGATTCTAGCGGCTAATCTCAGGTCGTGCCGACGCCGGTGCGGATCTATTCGGACTACGTTTGACCCTTTTGCTATATCGACTCGGTCGGAGTCGACCAGCTGGCGCGCGAATACGACATCGCAATCGAGTGGGTCCCGTTCGAACTGCACCCCGAGATCCCGCCGGAAGGCCGGCCACGCGACGAGGTGCTCCCACCGGCATACCGGGCCCGGGCGGAGGAAGGCGTCAACCGGCTCGCCGCACAGGTTGGCCTGCAGCTTCGCTTGCACGACCGCCTCATCAACTCACGGCCGGCGCTACAGGCGGCGGAATACGCCCGGGAACAGGGTCGGTTCGAACAGATGCACCACGAGCTGTTCCGCGCCTACTGGGACGAGGGGCGCGACATCTCGGACCTGGCGGTGCTACGCGAGGTTGCCCTGCGGGCGGGGGTCGATGCCGCCCCTATGGAGGCGGCCGTGACCGCGAACCGGTTCGGAGATTATCTCGACGCCCAGCGCGCCGAGGCTAAGGAACTGATGATCGACGGCATTCCGGCGCATGTGATCGCCGACCGCTACCTGGTTATGGGCGCGCAGCCATACGACCTGTTCCAGCGCGTGATGGCGCGACTCAACGTGCCGCGCCGAACCAAGGCCGGCGGCCAATCCTAGCAAGGGAGTCGCGGTGTTGCGACCGGCCAGTGACGAGTTCGGGATCAATGCGGCTGCCGGCGCCCTAAACTCGAGCTGGAGAGTAGTTGTGTCGTTTCCACTGTTCGATCTGGCGAAGGACCTGGCGGTGGCGCGCAGCGGCGAAGGGCTGGACGCGGATTCTGATCCTCGGGTCATGCGCCGCCGAATCGCCGGCATCGCATGGGCTCCGGGAGCCTTGCTGGTCGTCCTGCTTGGTGGCTGGGCTGGCAGCTGGGTGATCGGCATCGCCGGCATCATCGTGCTTCTGATCGGTCTCTGGCTTTTCGCCGAACGAGCTGATCGGATATCGGCTCTCGTGCGCCGCCGTCTCGAAAAATCCGGGCGGCGTTAGGCAGAGTCCGAGCTACGGAATTGTTAGCGGGTTCCGTCGAGGAATGCCGGACGCGGCCAGATACACCATGCAGCCGCCAACCCCGGGTTGCTAAACGAGGAAGGCGGCTCCAACCTGGTTGGCGAGCTCGATGCCGCGTCGCGTAAGCCGGACAAGGTCATCGTGCTCTGCCAGCAACCCAGCTTCGACCAGATGGGTTCGCTGTACCGGGAAACCTCGCGCCGCGGTTGTGCCGTCCAGCAAGCGGACGCCGATCATCGCGGCCTCACCCAGAGCGCGTTCCGGTGACAGGGTCTCACTGCCGGCGACCGCATGACCCGATGCTGAGGCCTGCTTGATGTAGGCCTGCGGCCCCTTTATGTTCCACCGCCGCTCCGTGCTCCGATCAAAGCGGCGGAACATCGAATGCGCGCCGGCGCCGCAGCCGAGGTAGGGCCGATACTGCCAGGCGACCAGGTTGTGCCGGCATGCGAATCCAGGAAGGGACCAGTTGGAGATCTCATAGTGCTCGTACCCTGAGGTCTCCAGCCGTTCGGCGGCTGCCCAATACTGGGCAAGCTGCTCATCGTCGCCTGGCATGGGTACCAGGCCCGTCCGGACCTCCTGGCCCAGCCGTGTCTTCGACTCGACGGTCAGCTCATAGGCCGACAGGTGCTGGACCCCTGCGGCAAGCACGGCCTCCAGCGTCTCGAGCCAGCCGGCGAGCTTCACGCCAGGCACCCCGTAGAGCAGGTCGGCGTTGATATTCGAAAACCCGCCGGCGCGGGCGGTGCGAAGTGCCGCGATCGCATCGCTGCCGGAATGCAGTCGCTCCAGAAAGCGCAACGCATCAGGCTGCAGGCCCTGCACACCGACGCTGAGCCGGTTGACACCCGACCGGAGCCAGCCATCGACGTGCTCACTCGTGACATTGCTCGGATTCGCCTCGAGCGTGATCTCGGCCCCCGGCGCAAGCCCGATGCGGTGCACCCGGTCCATCAGGCGTCGGACTTGCTCGGTCGTCAGCAGGCTGGGCGTGCCGCCACCGATGAACACCGTGTCGAGCGGACCAATTGGTAAGGCTTCGCCTGCCGTTTCGATCTCGCGCGCCAGCGCGTCGATGTACGCGGGGATCAGTCCCTCGAGCACGGCGTAGGCGTTGAAGTCGCAGTACTTGCAGACCCAGGTACAGAAGGGCACGTGCAGGTAGAGGCTGTGAATGCGTTCCATCAGTCCAGGCTCAGCACGGCCATAAAGGCCTCCTGCGGGATCTCGACGTTGCCGACGCGCTTCAGGCGCTTCTTCCCTTCCTTCTGCTTCTCGAGGAGCTTTCGCTTCCGGGTCACGTCGCCGCCGTAGCACTTGGCCGTGACATCTTTGCGCATCGCGGGCACGGTCTCGCGGGCGACGATCTTGCCACCAATCGCGGCCTGGATCGGAACTTCGAAGAGCTGGCGGGGGATCAGGGTCTTCAGCTTTTCGGCAAGGCGGCGCCCCTGCTGTTGCGCCTTGGTCCGATCGACGATCATCGAGAGCGCATCCACGGGCGAGCCGCCGACCAGAACGTCGAGCTTGACCAGGTTGGCCTCCTCGAAGCCAACCAGCTCGTAATCGAGCGAGGCGTACCCCTTACTTCGCGACTTCAGCTGGTCGTAGTAGTCGTGGATGATCTCCGCCAGCGGCATCCGGTAGGTGAGAACGACGCGGTCGCCTGGCTCGTAGACCGTGTTCAGGTATTGGCCGCGGCGCTCCTGGCTGAGCTGCATCATGTTGCCGACGTAGACGCTCGGCACGACGATGGTCGCCAGGACGATGGGCTCGCTGATCGATTCGATCTCTGACGGACTGGGAAGGTGATCCGGGTTATCGACCGGCACTTCTTCGCCGTTGCGCAGGCGCACGCGATATTCGACGGTCGGTGCCGTACCGAGCAACGTGAGATTGAACTCCCGCTCCAGCCGCTCCTGCACGATCTCCATGTGCAGCAGGCCGAGGAAGCCGCAGCGGAACCCGAAGCCGAGGGCCGCGGAGGTTTCCGGTTCATATACGAGAGCGGCATCGTTGAGCTGCAGCTTTTCCAGCGCTTCCTTGAGCTGCTGGTACTGCTCGGTGTCCGTCGGGAAAAGCCCGGCGAATACCATCGGCGTGACATGCCGGTAACCGGGCAGGGGAGCCGACGCCGGCCGCGCAGCATCGGTCACGGTGTCGCCCACCCGGGAGTCGCGAACGTTGCGAATGTTTGCGATCAGGTAGCCGACCTCACCCGCGGACAGGTCGTCGACCGGAGTGCGCTCGGGCCGAAAGATTCCGACCTCGTCGACCTCAAAGGATTTTCCAGTCTGCATCATCTGGGCGCGGACGCCCTTGCGTAGCGTGCCCTCGAGCACACGCACATAGGTGACCACGCCGCGATAGGCATCGAACTTTGCATCGAAGATCAGGGCGCGCAGGGGCGCCGCGGGGTCGCCGGTGGGCGGGGGCACCTCGCGGACCACCGCTTCCAGGATCTCCTTCGTACCAATTCCCTGCCGAGCACTGGCAAAGATCACGGATTCCGCCGGCAGGCCGATCACTTTTTCGATCTCTTCTCGGACCAGCTCGGGATCCGCCTGCGGGAGGTCGATCTTGTTGACGACCGGCACGATCTTCAGGTTGTGCTCGAGCGCCTGGTGCACGTTGGCCAGGGTCTGCGCCTCGATCCCTTGCGATGCGTCGACCACCAGGATGGCCCCATCGCAGGCAGCCAGCGCCCGCGACACTTCATACGAGAAGTCCACATGGCCCGGCGTATCGATCAGGTTGATCTGGTAGGTCTGGCCGTCGTCGGCCTTGTAGAGCATCCGGACAGCCTGGGCCTTGATGGTGATGCCGCGCTCCCGTTCGAGGTCCAGCTGGTCGAGCACCTGCTCGACCATGTCTCGCGGCGCAACCGTCCCTGTGAATTCGAGGAGGCGATCGGACAGCGTCGTCTTTCCGTGGTCGACGTGCGCGATCACCGAGATCGCGCGGGTCAGCCTGGTCGGGGTGGACACCCGACGGAGTTTATCGGCATAAAGAAAGGACCGGCTCGAATGAGCCGGCCCTTTGGTCCGGTCGGTTACTTATTGGGGCGCTCTTGCGGAATCCCTTCGGTCGTGTCGTCGGGCGTCTCCTCGACGCCGCCTTCACGCGTGGTCTGCGGGTCGGTCTCCGCCGGATCGCCCATCGGTTCGCGACCGCCGATCTCTTCGCGCTCGACGCTGGGCTCCTTGATCATCAGCTACCTCCGTGATCGGATGATTAGCGTAGTCCTACCGTATCACGTGAGTGTCCTAATATCAAGTCCAGCCAATCGCTCCCTCCCACTCCTGGAGGAGGATCAGGGTGGGGCCTCTAGCTGCTTCGCGAGGCCCGGGAGGCGCTGGGAAGGCTCTGGGTGACGCTACCGAGCTCCCGCCGGCCTCCTGCCTTGACCCGGTGCGCCAGGACCATATCCGCCACCTCGTTGACCTCGGGAACGCCGACCTCCGGGACGCCACGGTAGGCGGCCAGCGCCTGGGACGCCTTGCGTCCGACCAGGTCGGCCCGATGGCCGTCAACCTGGAGGCTGACGTTCAACTCTGCCAGCGCCCTCAGGATTCCCGCCGGCATCACGACATGCGGGAAGCGCACGATCGCCTCCGCGATCCGGGTCCCGATCTCGGCATCCTGCTCGGCGAACCGCTGGCTGAACGATGCGGGGTCGGACTCCCATTCTTCCCGGCGTTCGACGATCTGCACCCGCTGGCCGATGTCCTTGATGCCCTCCACGTCCACCGTCAGCCCGAATCGATCCAGCAGCTGTGGCCGCAGGTCGCCTTCCTCAGGGTTCATGGTGCCCACCAGGATGAAGCGCGCCGGGTGCCAGATCGAGATGCCCTCGCGTTCGACCACGTTGACCCCCATCGCGGCGGCGTCCAGCAAGACGTCGACCAGGTGGTCATCGAGCAGGTTGACCTCGTCGACGTACAGGATGTTGCGATTCGCTTCTGCCAGCACGCCCGGCTCGAAGCGCCGCTCGCCGCTTTTGATGGCGGCCTCGATGTCGATCGCGCCCACCACCCGATCTTCCGACGCGTTGATCGGCAGCTCAACCACACGCATCCGCCGGCGCGCCCGGGGAAGGGTCTCACCGCGAGCCAGCCGGTCCTGGCAATCCGAGCAGAGGGCCTCGGGGGCGTCTGGATCACATCGGTACAAACAGTCGGCGACGACCGCGAGCTCCGGAAGCAGCCGAGCGAGCGCGCGCACCGCCGTCGACTTTCCGGTGCCCTTCTCGCCACGGATCAGTACCCCGCCAATCGCCGGATGGATGGCGTTCAAGATGAGCGCGAGCTTCATCTTGTCCTGCCCGACAATTGCGCTGAAGGGATAAACAAACCGCTCCATTAGGCCGAACCCGTCCTTAGCATCTCACGCTGGACGCTGTCGACGATCGCACTCTGCGACAGGTCGAAGAGGCCATAGTAGCGACCACCCAGTCGTTCCGCGAGGTCACCGCAGACGTTGAAGGCGTAGGCGCCGTAGAGACTGGTCACCCGGTTTCGCGGATACCCGGGCTGGCTGCTGAAGTCGCGCGTCGAATCGATCACCATGGCCCGGATGCCTTCCTGCTTGATCTGGCCTGCGGTACGCTGTGCCTCGAGCAGCGGCTCTTCACCGAAGAGACTGATGTTGCCGCGGCCATCACTGATCAAGACCAGTAACGGATAGACCCGTGGATCGCGCAGTCGCTCGGTCTTGATCAATTTCAAGGCGGTCATCAGGCCGTGGGTCAGCGGTGTGGTGCCACCGATGTTGAGGCGTTCCAGGCGGCGCTCTGCCAGGTCGACGCTGGAGGTTGGCCGGAGCACCACGCGAGCGTTACGTCCGCTGAAGGCGACGAGGGCAACCTTGTCGCGACGCACGTAGGCATGCCGTAGCAGCGAGAGGATCGCGCCTTTGGTGGCCAGCATTCGCTGCTCCGCATCCATCGATGCGGAGGCGTCCACCACGAATACGATCAGGTTGCCGGTCTTGCGCTCGCGGACCTTTTGGCGAAGATCCTGGCTCTCGAGCTGCAGCTGATTCGGCGCATCGGGTGTGGCCTGCCGGCGGCGCAGCTGATGCGGGGCGGCAGCCCGGACCGTGGCATCGAAGGCCACGTCCGTGACCTTCTCCGTCTGCGAGCTGCGCACGTAGCGCCCGCGTTTTGTTTCGCTTTTCGTCGAGGTGCGTTTGCCCGCCGCCCGACGGGCCTGGCGCTCGCGCGGAAGGTCGAGCTTCTTGACCGCGAACGTGCGCAGTTGGATCACGGTGTCCGGCTCAACCTCGACCGCTTCCGTGCTGGGCGACTCGCGCGCCTCGGCCGTCGTCCAGCCTTCATTCGAGTCGCCACCCGAGGCGCCTTCCTGCTGGGTGGCCTCGCCCCGCGCGGCCTGCGCGGTTTCGGTGGCCGTGGTCGCCTGGATCTGGGCCAGCTGCTCCGCCGCCCGGGAGGCCAGCTCCTTCGCCTGCTCCGGCTTTTCCGTCACCGGCTCACGGCGACGGTGCGCCATGGCCAGCTCGAGTGCCTCGAGCACATCGGCCAGCTCGACCATCGCTGCGCCACGAAGCGCGCAGATGGCTCGGGCGGTGCGGGCTACCACCAGGTCAGCTCGGTGGCCGGCGACCGACCCGTCCAGGCAGAGCCGGGCGATCAGCGCCCGGATCGCATCGGAAAGCTGCACGCGATCGAGGCGCGCCGTCGCCGCTTGCAGCCGGCCCCGAAGCTCGGTCTCCTGAGACGTGAAGGCCCGGTGCACCGCCTGTGGATCGTCGATGAATTCGCGCTCGAGCTGCATGACGCGGAGCCGTTGATCGATATCGGTCGGGGTGGTGACCTCGACGCAAAGGCCAAACCGATCGAGCAGCTGGGGACGAAGCTCACCTTCCTCCGGATTCATCGTCCCGACCAGGATGAAATGCGCCGGATGTGTGACCGACATGCCCTCCCGCTCGACCACATTGATCCCCATGGCGGCGGCGTCCAGGAGGACGTCGACGAGGTGATCGTCGAGCAGGTTGACCTCGTCCACATATAGAAGGTTGCGGTTGGCCTCGGCCAGCACGCCCGGTTGGAAGCGCCGGGTCCCCGCCCTGACCGCCGCTTCGATGTCGATCGAGCCGACCAGCCGGTCTTCCGACGCGTTGATCGGCAGTTCCACGATCCGCATCGGCAGCCGGACCACCGGCAATCCCGCGGTCCCCCGCCGGCGGCACTCGTCGCAGTAGCGGGAGGGGATCGCCGGGTCGCACCGGTACGGGCAGCCGTCGACCGCCTCGTAGTCCGGCAGCAGCCGCGCCACGGCGCGCACCGCCGACGACTTCGCCGTGCCCCGATCGCCACGGATCAGCACACCGCCAATCGCCGGGTCGACGGCGTTGAGCAGGAGCGCCTTCTTCATTGGCTCCTGACCCACGATCGCGCTGAACGGTAGCGTCAATTCAAACGGCACGGTATGAGTCTAGCCAGCATTCCGTGCCCTTAAGCAGGCAGGGACACTGGGCGGCGCGCACCGCATGTTAGAGGTCGAGTTCTTTGGCGATGATTTCCCGCATGATCTCGTTGGTCCCCGCGCCAATCGGTCCCAGCCGTGCATCGCGCCAGGCACGCTGGATCGGGTACTCCATCATGTAGCCGTAGCCGCCGTGAATCTGCAGCGCTCGGTCGGCGACCCTGACATCCGCCTCGGTGGCCGCGATCTTCGCCATCGAAACCTCCTTGGTGCAGGGCAACTTCTGCGAGTGCAGCCAGAGGGCGTAATACGTGAGTTGGCGGGCCTGCTCGATCATCAGCGCCATATCGGCGATCTCGTGCCGGATGACCTGCATCGAGGTGAGCGTCTTTCCGAATTGCACTCGGTTCCCAGCGTAGTCGACGGCCAGCTCCAGGCTCCGCTGCGCCGACGCCACCGCCGAGATCGCGATCCAGAGCCGCTCCCACTGAAAGTTCGCGACGGCCATTTTGAAGCCGTCGTTTTCCTCCCCAAGACGGTTCGCAACCGGCACCCGGCAGTCCTGGAAGACCAGCTCCGCGGTGTCCGATGCCCGCCAGCCCAGCTTGTCCAGCTTGCGCCCGACCGTATACCCCGGCGTCCCCCGTTCGGCCACCAGCAGCGACAACCCATGATGGCCACCCTCCGGCTTGGTCCGGACGAGGATGACGACCAGATCGGCATTGACGCCGTTGGTGATGAACGTCTTGCTGCCATTGACGACGTAGGCATCACCCTCGCGACGGGCGAGGGTCTGTACGTGCGCGATGTCCGAGCCACCCGACGGCTCGGTCACGCCCAGGGCCACGATCTTTTCCCCCTTGATGGCCGGCGCCAGCCAGCGTTGACGCTGGCCATCGTCCCCGAAGGCGTTGATTGGCGGCGTGGCGATGGCGACGTGGGCACCAATGCCGGCGGCGACGCCACCGGAGCCACAGCGGGCCAGCTCTTCGAAAAGCACGGCCTCGTAGAGCACGCCGGCGTCCGTCCCGCCATATCGCTCTGGATATTTGAGGCCCAACAAGTCGAGCCCACCACATCGACGGAACAGCTCTCGTGGAAACTGCTGGGCCTGCTCCCACTCGTCGACATGGGGGCCGATCTCCTTGTTGATGAAGGCGCGCACGGTACCGCGGAACTCGTCGTGCTCCGGCCCAAACAGATGAGAACGCGGCGTGGCTACGTTCGCCAGTAGTTGATGAACTCCGGGTATTGGCCGACCGTCGCGGTCGTCAGGCTCTCGGGCAAACGTACGAACATGCCACGCGCCTCGGCCAGCACGGTTCCGTCCATCAGCTCCACAGCGCCGACCGCATCGATCGCGCCGTTGCGCTCACGGGCGATCTCCCCCCAAACCCGAAGGGGCTGATCGATGGGCGCCGGCCTGCGGTAGCGGATGTCGAGCTTGCCGGTTATCAGCCACTCCTGCCGCAACGCGCCGGTACGGCCCATCGTTTCATCGAGCATCGTCGCCAGGATGCCCCCGTGGAGGACACCCGGAAAGCCCTGGTAGCGCTCGGCGGGCGTGTAGTCGGCAACGATCCGCTCGCCGTCGCGTCGAAAGGTCAGCTTGAGCCCGGATTCGTTGCGATGGCCGCAGGCAAAACAGCGCTGGTATGTGGTTTCATCATTGAGTTTGTCGGGGTCTTGCACGGCCTGCGACCAGTTTATCAGCCGATTTGGAGGCCACCCGTATTGGACCGACGCTCGGAGGCGCTGGCGCAGTTGCTCGAAACGGCACTCTCGGAACGCTTCGCCACGCCGGTCATCGAGCTCCTCCAGGCGACCCCCATCCCGGTGGCGGTCGTGCAGGTTACCGACCTTCGCGTGCTCGCGCTGAACGAGTTGATGGCAGGGGTCTTCCACCGGCCCGACGCCGCCGGGCTGACGATTTCGGCCTTGCTGCCGCCGGCGCACCCGCTGTCGGATCCCCGCCCGTATCGTTCGGTCTCGCTTAAGGGTCGGTCGCATAGCGCCACGATCGTGATCGATGGGCAAACCTGGGAGTGGTTCATTCGGCCGCTCAAGGGCGAGGGTCGCTCCGTGGAGCACCTGCTGACCGGCATGGTCGCCCAGCCCGCCGCGCCGCTGGATGTAGACGTGGCCCGCTTGCGCGAGACGAGCACGACCAAGACGGAGTTCCTGAACGTGGCCGCGCACGAGCTGCGCACGCCGCTGAGCGTGATCCTCGGGTACGGTTCCCTGCTCGCGCAAGGCGGGCTGAATCTCGAGCACCAGAAGCTGGCCGGCGCACGGATCTACGAAAAGGCCCGGCAGCTGAGCCGCCTGATCATGGACATGAGCCTGGTTGGCCGGCTCGACGAGCTGGGGCCGGCGATGGCCAAGGAGAACCTGGACCTGGTCGACGTGATCGAGCCGATGGTGAGTGAGCAGCAACGTCGGTTTGCGGACCTGGCCATCGACCTCCGCCTCGATGTGCTGGCTGCGCCCTTGACGGGCAACTCGTACTGGCTTCACCTGGCGGTTCGTGAGTTGCTCGACAACGCCATCCGCTTTCGGCCGGGGCCCACGGGCCGGATCGACGTCGTGCTCGCCGGGTCCGGCGCCAGCTGGACGATCAGCGTCCTTGATGACGGCCTCGGGATCGACCCCCAGCATCAGGGCCGGCTCTTCAAGCGCTTTGCCCGCATCGAGACCGAGGCGACCGGTCACCTCGTCGGCCTCGGCATCGGCCTTTACATCGTGCAGGAGGTCGCCAAAGCCCACGGCGGGCGGGTCCTCGTCGACAGCCGGCCGGGGGCCGGTAGCGAGTTCACCCTCGAGTTGCCCCGCAGGTAGCAGTCGCCGGCCGGAAGCCGGCGAGAAGGTGATACCGGCTTTGAGTGACAACCGTAAAGCCATCGCTCTATAGTTGAGGCGTCCTCGAGGACCCTTCCATGCTCAAAGTGCTCGCGCTGGCGGCCGTGGCCTACTTGCTCGGTTCCGTTCCCTCTGGCTGGCTGGTAATGAAGGTCTACCGCAACCAGGATGTACGCAAGCTCGGCAGTGGCAACATCGGGGCCGCCAACGTGTTCCGCGCCGGCGGGCCGGGCGCCTTTGCCGCCACCCTCGTCGCCGACGGCCTGAAGGGCTTCATCCCCGTCATGCTGGGCATCGCCCTCGGCCTCGCCGATCAAGAATTCGCGCTGGCCGTCATCGGCCTCGCCGCCGTGGTGGGCCACACCTGGCCGCTTTATCTGGGCTTCCGCGGCGGCAAGGGCGTGGCGACCTCGGGCGGCGTCCTGTTGGCGCTCGCCCCGGTGGCGCTGGTCCTGGCCCTGGTGAGCTGGTTCCTGGTCATCCGTCTCACCCGGGTGGCGTCGCTCTCGTCGCTGATCGCCGTCGCGGTCGGCTTTCTCAGCTTGATCGCGCTTCACCTCGTTGGCTGGCAGGCCTGGCGCCCCGTGGGGTGGCCCGTGATCGTCCTCGGTGTCGCTCTGGTCGGGCTGGTGCTCTACCGGCATCGGAGCAACATCGGGCGGCTCGCCACCGGCCGAGAGCTGAAGATTACCGCCCACTGATGCCGCAGCGACCGGCGCCCGCGCCGCCGTTACGATTTCTCTTCTTTGGCGCCGGGGCAGTCGGCTCGCTGCTCGGCGCCAGGCTGGCGCAAGCCGGCAGCGAGGTGACACTGATCGGCCGGCCACCCCATGTCGAGGCGGTTACCCGCGATGGGGTGCGCATGGTCGTGGCCGGCAAGGTGAGCAACCAGTCGGTACTGGCCGCGCGGCCAAGCATCGCGGAAGCTGGCGGACCCTTCGACTACGTATTCCTCACCGTCAAGGGCTATGACACGCTGGACGCGATCGACCAGCTGCAGCCGGCGCTCCGTCCAGGCACCATCCTGGGAAGTTTCCAGAACGGCGTGGGCAACGAGGAAGCCATTAGCCTGGCGCTCCCCGAGCAGGCGCTGGTCGCCGGCAGCTTGACCGTTCCCGTCAGCCTCGATGAGCCCGGCACCATCCAGTTGCACTCGCGGCGCGGCGGTGTGGCGCTGGCTCCGGTTTCGCCGGAGGTCAATGTGGCGCCGCTCGTCCGCAAGCTCGGAGACGCCGGACTGAAGGCCCGCCGGTACGCGGACTTCCGCGCCATGAAGTGGTCGAAGCTGCTGTTCAATATCATCGGGAACGCGCAGAGCGCGATCCTGGACCTGCCGCCCAGCCATGTCTTTGCCGACAGCGAGCTCTTCCGCTACGAGCGGGCCGCGTTCTTAGAGGCCATCACTGTCATGAATCGAATGCGGCTTTCCGTGGTCGCGCTTCCTGGCCTCCCCGCGCCCAGCCTGCGGCGCGCCATGAACCTCCCGCCGCTGTTGGCGCAGATGCTGCTCGAACCCCGGCTGGGCGGTGCCCGGGGCAACAAAATGCCATCGTTGTGGTGGGACCTGAGCCGCGCCAAGGGCAAAACGGAGGCGGCCTTCCTGAACGGGGCGGTGGTCGATGCCGGCCGTCGGTATGACGTGCCGACTCCCGTCAACTCGGTCCTCTGGGCCATCGTGGAAAAGTCGACGAAGCTGCCATCCGAGTGGGAACGCTATCGGCGTCAGCCGGACCGGCTGAAGGCCCTGCTTCGGACGGCAATTCGGCTGTAAACGCGGCGGCGGTCACTGCCGGGCGCAGACGATAGAATTCTCCCTTGGAACAGGGGGTTTACGGCAGGGAGAGGAGCACATGAAGAAATCCGTTCACATCGCCTTGACGATGCTGGCTGCGCTGGGCGTCGGCGCGTGCGGCGGCGGGAATAGCCCCGCGGGAACCGGCAGCAGCAGCTCGACGATCAAGGCGGCCTGGATTTACGTGGGACCTACGGCGGATCACGGCTGGACCCAGGCTCATGACGAGGGCCGCAAGTATGTCGAGCAGCAGCTCGGCAGCGCGGTGCAGACCACGTTCAAAGAAAACGTTCCGGAAGGTCCCCAGGTCGCCCAGGTCGTCGAAGATCTGATCCGCGATGGCAACAAGATCATCTTCGGGACGTCCTTCGGCTTCCAGGACGCGATGTACACCGAGGCCCAAAAGCACCCCGACATCAAGTTCGAGCAGGCGACCGGGACCAAGACCGCCAGCAACATGGGTGAGTACTTTGGTGCGGCCGAGGACGCGGATTACCTGACCGGCATGGCGCTCGGCGCCGCCAGCAAGAAGGGCAAGATCGGCTTTGTCGCGCCCTTCCCGATCCCCGAGGTGATTCGCGAGATCAACGCCATCAGCCTCGGGGCGCAGGTGACCCACCCCGGCGCGACCGTCCAGGTGGTATGGACCAACACATGGTTTGACCCGACCAAGGAGAAGCAGGCGGCCGAGAGCCTGCTGGGGAGGGGCGTGGACGCCATCGGCCAGGGGCAGGATAGTCCGGCAACGGGTGACGCGGCAAAAGCCAAGGGCATTCCGTGGAGCGGATACGACTCGGACCAGTCATCCTATGCGCCCGACGTCTGGCTTACCGGCACCGTCTATCACTGGGGTCCGTACTACACCAGGCAGGTCAAAGCGGTAAAGGACGGCACCTGGAAGTCTGACAACTACTACGGCAGCATCGGCGACGCGATGATCGGACTGGCTCCCTTCGGCAAATCGGTGCCGGCGTCGGTCCAAACGCAGATCACCAACAAGATGGACGCGCTCAAGAACGGCAGCTTCTACGAATTCACTGGGCCGCTCAAGGACCAATCGGGAGCGGTCCACGTCCCGGCGGGAAAGAAGCTGACCGTGGATGAGCTCTATGCCATGGACTGGTTCGTGCAAGGGGTAATCGGCAGCCCGAAAGGCGGCTGACATGGCCCGATGAAAACCCCTCCCCCTCTGGGGGAGGGTGGCGTGGAGGCTGACAAACCTCCAGCAGTGACGATGCGGGGAATCACCAAGCGGTTCCCCGGCGTCCTCGCCAACGATGGCATCGACTTCGAAGTCCTGCGCGGTGAAATCCACGCCCTGCTGGGGGAGAACGGCGCGGGAAAATCGACCCTGTCGAATATTCTGACTGGCCTCTACCGCCCGGATGAGGGCGAGATCCTTCTTCACGGCAAACCCGTGAGCTTCCCGGCGCCGCGCGACGCGATCGAAGCCGGCGTCGGGATGGTCCACCAGCATTTCCGGCTGGCAGCCTCCTTCACGGTCGCCGAGAACCTTGTGCTCGGGCATCGCGACGCCGCCGACCGTGGACTGTTACTGGAACCACGCGTTGTCGAGGGTCGGATCGCCGATCTCTCGCGCCGTTACCGGATGCCCGTCAACCCACGCGCCCGCATCTGGCAACTCTCGGTCGGCGAGCAACAACGCGTGGAGATTCTGAAAGTCCTCTACCGGGGGGCCCGCATCCTCATCCTTGACGAGCCGACGTCACAGCTGACGCCACAGGAAGCCGAGCAGCTCTTCCAGACCTTGCGATTGATAGCCGCCGAGCAGCGCACCATCATCTTTATCTCGCACAAGCTCGAAGAGGTCATGGCGGTTTCGAATCGTGTCACGGTCCTCAGGCGCGGAAAGGTGATCGGGACTGTGATGACCGGGAACACGAACACACGCGAGCTGGCGCGAATGATGGTCGGGCGGGAAGTGGTCTTCACCAAGAAGAAGGAAGGCCCGGCACAGGCGGAGCGACAGGTCGCCCTGGAGCTGCGTCGGGTCAGCGCGAATGGCGAGCTCGGAACGCCGGCGCTGCACGACATCAACCTGCAGGTCCACGCGGGCGAGATCGTCGGGGTCGCCGGCGTCGCCGGCAATGGGCAGCGCGAGCTCGCCGAGGTGATCACCGGTCTTCGACGCCGGACCGCCGGGAGCGTCATCGTGACAGGACGGCAGATCCGGGGCGGCGATCCTCTGGAAGCCATCCGGCGCGGCGTGGCTTACATCCCGGATGACCGCCTGGGCACCGGGGTCGCGCCGTCGCTCAGCGTCGCCGAGAACCTGGTGCTGAAAGCTTTCCGCCGGCCGCCGATCTCGACCCAGGGCCTCTTGCACCCGGGAAGGATTCGAACGAACGCCGTAGACCTCATGCAGCGATTCAGCATCGGCGCCTCCTCTCCCCAGGTCCCGGCGCGGCAGCTCTCGGGGGGCAATATCCAGAAGGTGCTGCTCGCCCGCGAGCTCTCCAGCCGCCCGCTTTTGCTCGTCGCCAGCTCGCCGACCAGCGGCCTCGACGTGGGGGCCACCGACATCGTGCGCGGCCTGCTGCTGGAGACGGCCGGCCGGGGCGTCGGCATCCTGCTGATCAGCGAAGACCTCGATGAGATCCTGGCGCTGGCCGACCGCATCGCCGTCCTCTATGACGGCCGGATCCGCGGCGTGGTCGAGCGACAAGACGCCCACGTCGAGGAGCTCGGTCTGATGATGGCCGGAGCGGCATGATCCGGATCGAGCGGCGCTTGACCGAGGCCCGCTGGCTGGTGGTGGCCGTGCCGGCGGGGTCGCTGCTGGCGGCCGCGTTCCTGTCCGGGATCATCCTGGCGCTGACCGGACACGATCCGATCGGAACCTGGGCGCGACTGCTGGACCGCGGCTTTCTTGCCGAAGGAGCGATGAGCGCGACCTTTGTGACGGCAACCCCGTTGTTGCTGACCGGCCTGGCCGCCGCCGCGGCGTTCCGCATGCAGACCTGGAACATCGGCGCCGAGGGTCAGCTGTATCTCGGCGCGGTCGGGGCGTCAGGCATCGGAATCGCGCTCCACGACCAGTCGCCGGTCTTGATCATCCCGGCCATGGTGATTGCGGGCATCGTCACAGGCGCCGCGTGGGCTGCGATTCCGGGCGTACTGCGCGCCTACACCCGGACCAACGAGATCATCACCTCCCTGATGCTCAACTACGTCGCCGGCCTGCTCATGACCTACCTGATCTTCGACAGCCACTCCTACTGGCGGGATCTCTCCACATTCACCGCTCGAGTGTTTCCCCAGGGAAAGTACCTGTCCGACTCGGCCAGCTGGCCGAGCCTTGGGCTGGCGGGGATCGCGATCCCGTTTGGCTTTCTGCTCGGGATGGTCGCCGCCGCCGCACTGTGGCTGATCTACTCGAGGACCCGATTTGGTTTCGAGGCCAGGGTCATCGGCGACTCGCGGGCGGCGGCCCACTACGCCGGCATCCGGACTCGGCGAAAGATCGTGGCCGTGATGGCGCTTTCGGGGGCGCTTGCCGGCATCGGCGGCGCGAGCGAGATCGGTGATTTTCGGCATGTTCTCGATCCACGCGGCCTGCAGCAAGCGAGCTTCGGCTATGCGGGCATCGTCGTCGCGGCGCTCGCCCGGCTCAATCCCTTCGCCGTGGTGATCGTCGCCATCCTGCTTGGCGGACTCTCGAACGCCGGTTTCAGCCTGCAGGGAGCGACCTTTCCGGCGGGGCTGGTCGGCACGCTCCAGGGTTTGATCCTGTTCTGCGCGCTGGCCGGGGAGTTACTCGTGCATTATCGGATTCGATTTGTCCGTCGGGCCGCGCCGTTGGCGAGGGCGCCCGAAAAATTCGGCGCCGCGTGAACAACACCATCCTGGTGGTGATCGCCGCCTCCGCAATCTCGTATGGCACGCCGCTGCTTTTTGCCGCGCTCGGGGAGCTGCTCGCGGAGCGCTCCGGCGTGCTCAATCTTGGCGTCGAAGGCATGATGCTGATGGGGGCGGTCAGTGGGTTCTGGGCGGTGCAGACCATCGGCGGCCCCGGCTGGGTGGTGCTGCTGGTCGCCGTCCTCGTCGCCGCGTTGGTGGCGGCGGCAACCTCGCTGATCCACGCGGTCCTGACCATCAGCTTGCGGGCGAGCCAGATCGTCTCCGGCCTGGCACTCACGATTTTTGCCGGGGCCAGCGGACTTTCGTCCTATGTCGGCCACGTGGCGAGCCTCGGTGGGCAGCCCGCCCGTCATGAGTTCGCGGCCATCGATGTCCTGGGACTCAAAGACCTGCCGATTATCGGCCCCATCCTGTTGCACCAGAATGCGCTGACCTACCTGTCATGGGCGCTCGTCGCGGTGGCGCTGTTTTATCTCTATCGGACACGGCCGGGCCTGCATCTCCGGGCGGTCGGCGAGTCGCCGGCGACCGCGGATGCGATGGGCGTCAACGTCACGGTGTATCGATACGTTCACGTCATGCTCGGCGGAGCGTTGGCTGGGATCGGCGGGGCCTTCTTCAGCCTGGCCATCACGCCGGGCTGGCTCGACGGGATGACCTCGGGGGCCGGCTGGATCGCGATCGCGCTCGTCATCTTTGCCTTCTGGCGACCCGAGCTGGCACTGGTCGGCGCCTACCTGTTCGGCGCCTTCAGCAGCCTCGGCTTTACCCTGCAGACACGCCAGGTGCATCTGCCGCCCGAAGTCTTTTCGTCCCTGCCGTATTTGATGACGATCGTGGTACTCGTGCTGGTCTCAACCGGCTGGGCCCGGCAACGGCTCGGCGCCCCGGCCTCGCTGGGGGTCCCCTACGTGCGCGAAGAGCGCTGAGGCTACCGACCACTGCCCCTTCCCGCGGGCAGGAGGGAGAATTGTGCTTATGGATGGGCGTGCCGTGGCCACTGCAGATCCCCGGATCGAGGCCCTGTTTCGGGAATATCCTGGCCATCCCTACAAGAAGTGGCAGGGCGCTCATTGGCGGCTGGTAAGCCTGGTTGAGCTTGGCGTTACCCAGGCCGACGATCGAATCCTCTGTGCGGTCGATAGCGTTCTGACCTGGCTCCTCAATCCGCGCCGCAAGACGCCACGGGTGGCGGGCCGCCATCGCCAGTGCGCTTCGAAAGATGGAAATGCCCTCCTCGTGTGTTGCCGCCTGGGCATGCAGGCCGACCCCCGCGTCATCGAGCTGGCCACACGCCTAACTGCCTGGCAGTGGCCGGACGGCGGGTGGAATTGTGACCCGCGCCCACCCGTTACACACTCCTCGTTTCACGAATCACTGCCCCCGTTGCGCGGTCTGGCGGCCTTTGGGGGCTTCCCAAAAGCGGTGGCACGCGCAGCCGATTTTTTTCTGCGGCACCGGATGTACCGGTCAGAGTCCATCGGCGACGTGATCGACCCGGAGTGGCTGCAGCTGCACTGGCCGGCCTACTGGCACTACGACGTTCTGCAGGGACTGCGGGCTATCACGGAGGCCGGGTTAGCTGGCGACAAGAGGATCCGCGACGCTCGGGATCATATCCAGGCGCAGCGCGGGGCCGACGGCAAATGGCGGGCCAATGGCCATCGCTATTGGCGATTGACCGGCGCATCGAACGTTGAGCTTGTCGATTGGGGCGACGCAGCTGACGTGCTGACCGCTCAGTGCGCTGAGGTGCTGCGGGCCGCCCGCTAGGGCTCGTTCTCCGAGCGGCTGAGCGCGTCGGTCACCGTCGAGCGAGTCAATAACGGTATCGCCTCGCGAATGTACTCGGCGCCAGAGCCCACCGTCCAGACCACCCCCACGAACAGCGCCCAGATGGAGATCGTGAACGGTCCCAGCGGGCTCAACAGCCAGCTACCGGGCGCCGACTGGCGGGAGAGCCAGCCGCCCATGCGCGCGTCGCCCTCCAATAAGACCAGGAGAAGCGCGACGATCGTGATCACGGTCTTTGCCTTGCCCCAGCCACCGGCCGGGATGACGACGCCAAGCGCGGCCGCGTAGCTGCGAAGCCCAGTCACCAGGAATTCGCGCGCGATGATGACGGCGGCCATCCAGCCGGGCGCGAGGCCCGCCACCGCGAGAGCGACCAGCAGGACCGCGACGAGGACCTTGTCGGAGGTCGTATCAAGGTAGATCCCGAGCGGTGAAACCAGATGCCGGCGCCGGGCGATCTCCCCGTCGAGGGTATCGGTGACCGAGGCGGCGACGAAAAGGAGGGCGGCGATCAGGAAACCATAGCGTCCACCGGAAACGACCAGCGCGTAGATGACAGGGGCGACCAGGATCCGAGAAAAACTCAGCAGGTTGGGCACCGCGAGCAGCGATGGCACGCCCGGGCTCAGCCCCGCCGAACCGCGACGTGGAGCACGACGATGCCGAACGTCAACGGCTCGAATGTGACGGCGAAGCCCAGCCGCTCGAGCAGCGCGGCCAGGTCGGCGGGCTGGGGAAACCCCTGCACGGTTTCGGCCAGGTAGCGATACGCATGGCGCTCCCCGCTGCTGAGCCGGCCGGCTATGGCCGGCATGACCCGCGTGAGATAGAAGCGATAGGCGCGCATCAGGAGGCCGGACGGTGGTGGCGCGAACTCGAGGATGACGAGCCGCCCGCCCGGTCGCAGCACCCGATGGATTCCACGGAGGGCCTGCTCGCGATCAACCAGGTTGCGCAGACCGAAGCCGATGGTGACCGCGTCGACGCTGGCGTCGGGTTCGTTGAGCCGGCTGACGTCACCCAGCCGGAACTCGACCTCCGGCTCGAGCCGGCGGGCGCGCTCCAGCATTGCCTCCGAGAAATCGATGCCGATGACGCGGCCGCCCGGCCGGGTAAACGACAGCAGCTCGTGAGCCAGTTTGCCGGTGCCGGTGCAGAGGTCCAGCACCGTCTCGCCTGGGTGCAGGTTGGCCCTCTTAGCCGCGCGGCGCCGCCAGGCATGGTCGCGGGCGACACTGAAGAGACGATTCCGGGCGTCGTAGCCGGGCGCGATCTGGTCGAACATCTGCCGGATCTGCTCGGCCCGCGCTTCCTGCCCCACCCAACGAATTATCTTCGTCGCGCGGGTGTTCAGGTGGACCCCCGATTGCGGCGCCCCGGGCGCAGGAGTACGGTGATATCGGCATGACCGACCTGGCACGCCCGGTGGGGCTGGGACTCGCCGCCCGCGGCGATGTCAGAGACGTCGCCCAATGGGCGCAGCAGGCCGAAGCCCGCGGGCTCGAGTCCGTCTGGGTGCACGACAGCTATTTCGAGCGCGACCCGATCACCTACCTGACGGCAATCGGCCAGACGACCCGCCGGATTGGCTTGGGCGCCGGCGCGTTGAATCCCTATACCCGGCACCCTGTCGTGGTGGCGATGACGATGTCCGCGCTGGACGACCTGGCACCCCGCCGCTGCACGCTGGCGCTTGGCAGCGGGCTACCGCTCAGGCTCTCGCAGATGGCGATTCCGTACGACGACACGGTCGCTCGCGTCTCGGAGTCGATCGATCAGATACGGGCCCTATGGCGGGGTGAACCGTTGAAGCTCAACGACAGAGTCCCGCCGCTGCAACCGATGTTCCAGCCCCCGCATCGGATTCCGATCTATATCGCGGCCTACCGGACGGCTTTTCTCGATCTCTGCGCGCAGAAGGGCGACGGCTATCTCGGCCGGCCCGCCGAATCGCTTCCGGCCTACGCGAAGATGCGACGCCATGTCCTCGAGCGCGCCGCCGCCCAGGGACGCTCTGCCGGCGATATCGACTTTCGCGGCTATCTCCTGTGCCTCTTCGACAGCAGCCGGCGCGAGGCCCTGAACCGCGCCAAACGCGAGCCGTTTGTGATCTACATGATTTCTGTCCTCAGCGACATCTCACTGAAGCGCGCCGGCTTCGACCCGCAGCTGCGCACCCAGATTGCCGCCGCATGGCGGGCCGAGGATTATCACCGTGCCGGCGAGCTCATCCCGGATGAGCTGCTCGATGCCTTCATTCTCTGCGGCACGGTGGACGAGGTCGCCGCTCGCGCCAACGCCTATCACGAGGAGGCGGGGATGGACGTGCCCCTCTTGCAACCGGTGCTTCAAGAAGCGTCTCAGGTCGACGCCGTGCTCGACGCTGCCGTCCTCTACGGCAGTCGCTCGGCTGCCCCAGCCACGGCACCCGCCGGCGTTACTAGCCATCCCCTGCTCGCGGCGGAGGGCGGGGTGGGGGCCCAGATTTCCCGCCGCGTTCGCGGCGCCTGGGAGGTGGTGCGACCCTTCAGCTTCACCGCCTCCTTGCTCCCGGTCTCGGTGGGCGGCGCCATCGCGTTGGGGCAGGGCCGGATGCACTGGCCGCTGTTTTTTGCCGCGCTGCTGGGCGCCCTTGGTCTGCACATCGGCACCAACGTGACCAACGAGATTTACGACGTCCGCCATGGCATCGACTCGATCACCTCGCCCCGAATGTCAATGGCGATTCTCAAAGGCCGGATCAGTGAACGCGGCGCATTCGTCGTCGCCTGGTCGGCATTCGTCCTGGCCTTGCTCATGGGCATCTTTCTGACGCTGCATCGGGGCTGGCCGATCGTGCTCCTCGGCCTGATCGGCTTCATCGGCGGCTACTTTTACACGGCGCCACCCTTCCAGTACAAGTACCGGGCTCTCGGCTTGCCATTGGTCTTTCTTCTGATGGGTCCAGTAATGGTGGGCGGGGCCTACTACGCCGTGACCGGGACGTTCGACGCCAATCTCATCGTCGTCTCGCTGCCAGTCGGCCTCCTGGTGACGGCAATCTTGCATGGCAACGAGTGGCGTGACGTCGCGGAAGATACTCGGCACGGGTTCACCACCTTCTCTGCCCAGGTTGGCCGGGACGCCGCGCACTGGGTCTACGTCATGCTGGTGCTGGGCGCGTACGTCGCGGTCGGACTGGCGGTGATGGTCGGCGCGCTGCCCAAGCTCGCCCTCCTGACCTTGCTGAGCCTGCCGCTGCTGGCCTGGATCCTGCGAGACGCCGAGCGCGGGGCCGAGGGTCACCTGCGCGCGATCGCGATGATCGATCTGATGACCGCCCGGCTGCACAGCGCCTTCGGCGTGTTGCTGCTGGTCGGCCTGGTGGCAGGGTCGGGACTCCGCTGAGGCGGGTTCTGGGCGGGCTCGCCCTGGCGGCGGCCGTCTGGACGGCCGCCTTCCGCGGTCCGCGTTCGCAATTCTGGCTGCGGATGACGCTCGGCGTGGGCAGCCTCGGTGGCTATGCCCTGCTGAGCGAGCCGGCGCTGCGTCGGGAACGACCGCGCGGGCGTGACGTCGCGATAGGCTTCGGCGCGGCCGCCGCGCTGTACGCCATCTTTCGGTTAGGCGATCCGATGGCCCGGCGGATCATGCCGGCCGGCGCTCGTGAAATTGCGGGGATCTATCGACTCCGAACGGCCGCCCCCCGACCCGCCATCGCGGCAGCGCTGGCACTGGTCATCGGGCCGGGCGAAGAACTCTTCTGGCGGGGCTTGGTCCAGCAGAACTTGCAGCGCGCGTTCGGCCGCCTGCCTGGGATGCTGATCGCCTCCTCGTGCTACGGCGCCATTCACCTGGTGTCCGAGAACCTGACCCTGACCGGGGCCGCCACCACCGCCGGCCTCTTCTGGGGTGGGCTCTACGCTCGCGACAGCCGGCTGGCCCCGCTGATCATCAGCCACGTCACCTGGGACATCTGGATCTTCCTCGTGGCCCCGACCGGTTAGATTAAGTCCCTTGAAGCTGGGCCGGGAGCTCGTCAGCGCCGACGCCATCCAGCGCCGCGTGCAGGAAATGGCTGCCGACGTATCGCGAGACTATGCCGGAATCGACCGACCATTGATTCTCCTGCCTGTGCTCAAGGGCTCGGTCTGCTTTGCTACCGACCTCAGCCGGCACCTCACGGTGCCGGTGAACTTCGACTACGTCGCGGTCAGCAGCTACGGCACGGGGACCGAGTCATCAGGACACGTGCAGCTGCTCAAGGACCTGACCATGGATGTCGCCGGTCGCGACGTCCTGATGGTGGAGGACATCATCGACACTGGGTTGACCACGTCATTCTTGTTCGATCACGTGCAGCGGCACCGGCCCGCGTCGCTAAAGCTCTGTGTCTTGCTCAATAAGCAGGAGCGACGGATTACCCCGGTGCCAATGGCCTACAAAGGCTTCGATATCCCCAATCAGTTCGTCGTTGGATATGGGCTCGACTTTGACGAGTTATACAGAAACCTGAGCGCCGTGCACGTCCTCGAGCCGTAGTTTCCTGCCCCGTCCCGCCCTACTGGTTCGCGCCGCCTTCCAGCGAGGCGAGCAGCTGCTTGACGACGTTGATCGGGATGGCGAAGCCGACGCCGACATTACCCGCAACCGGGCTCTCGATCGAATCGTTGACGCCGACGACAAGCCCCTGGCTGTTGAGCAGCGCACCCCCGGAATTGCCGGGGTTGATTGGGGCGTCCGTCTGGATGAGGCCGCTAAGCCCGGACGCCTGATCAGTACGGTTGAGGCCAGAGACAATGCCGGCTGTCATCGACCCGGCGAGGCCGAAGGGTGCACCGATCGCATAGACGGCGTCGCCGACCCGGACGGCGTCGGAATTTCCCAGGGGCAGCGGGTGCAGGCTGGCAGCCGGCACTGACACCCGGATCACCGCCAGGTCTGCTTTGGAATTGGCGCTGGCCAACGTCGCCGTCGCCGTGCGGCCATCGTTGAAGGTCACCTGGATCTGGTTGGCGCCCGAAACCACGTGTGCATTCGTCAGGATGTCGCCACTGCGGTCGAGCACGATGCCCGAGCCGGTGCCTTCACCTACCTGACCGCGGCGCGCGACTTCCGTCGTGATGGTGACGATGCCGGCGACCGCTTGCTTGTAGAGGGCTGCGGCGGAGCTTGGCGTTTGCGCCGGGGCGGCACTGGCCGTCGACACCGGGCTCGTGGCGGCGACCGGAGCCGGGGTGCGACTGAGCATCACCTCTGCCCCCAGCGCACCACCCGCCAGGCCACCGACCACCACCAGGGCGGCGGCTAGCGCGAGCGGGCCGCGACGCCGTCCGCGACCGCCCGGAGACGGCGGCGCAGGTGGCGGAGGTGGCGGAGGCGCCGGGGCATCGTACGGGAAGGGCTCGCTGGCCACCAACCCATCATCGCGCACGAAGTCTCACAAGCAGATGACGCTGAGCTAAGAAGGCGCTAAGACTTTCGGTCAGGACGCTTGCAAGGCGGCGGCGCGATTGTCGGCCGTGAACGCCCCGCGATGACGCAGGACCTCGCCGATCTTCTGGCTTAGCCCGCTTGGCAACACCCGCCCTTTGACCAGGTAGGCAGCGGCTTGCAGGCGCTCAGCCTCCTGGATGAGTTGCGGATTGTCGTCCTCACTACAGACGACGACCAGGATGTCGCGAGTCTCCTCATCGGCCCTCAGCGCGGCCAGGAGCTGCAGACCATCGAGCACCGGGACGTGAACGTCGAGCAAGATGACGTCGGGTTTGAGGTCCCTGGCCAGTTGCAAGCCGGTCATGCCGTTTGATGCCACCGCCACGCGGTACCCCTCGAGCTGTAACTTCAGCTGGTAGAGATCGGCAATATCCGGATTGGCATAGGTTCCCTCGGGGGGATTCAGCGTAATCCGGAAGCGTATCGCGGTCAAGCCACCGTCTAAGGCCATAAACCCACGGGGGGCGCACTCATGTTTATGCGTACGGGTTCAGGCATTTTCGCGCACGGTGTTGCGCTCAAGTTCATGGCCGACCGGCCCGGACGTATCCCCTGGGGCTAGCTCAGTGGCTGCAGCCGCGGGCAGTGCCGGCGTCACCGCCGGTGTCGAACGAGCTACCGCATGAGCAACTCGACACCGCGTTCGGGTTGTGCACCGTGAAGCCACCACCCATCAGGCTGTCCACGAAGTCGATCTCGGCGCCCTTGATGTAGCGGGCGCTGACCGAGTCAACGAACAGGCGCACGCCACCTACTTCGCTGATGGTATCGCCTTCCTCCGGCTGGTCCTCGAAGCCCATGCCGTACGACATACCCGAGCAGCCGCCCGGTTGGACGAAGACGCGCAGGCCCATCTCCGCACGCCCCTGCTTCTGGAGCAGATCACGTAACTGGGTCAGCGCAGAGTCGGAGATGCTGATCAGCTGGGTGTCCTGTTCGATCATTTCTTGAGCCATGTGACCTCTATTATAGGGCCGGTCGCCGCGGCGTCCGGCACTTTCGAGTTGTAACGGACCGGTGACGCTAGGGGAATTGCTGTTTGGCCAGCGGGCGCACGGCGTGGGTATGCCCGACCGGCCGCCAGCGAACGGCCACCACGGCGTCGCGCACGATGGCCAGCATCTCGTCGGCGGGGCCGCCGACCCACGGAACTGGCGTTCGTGGCCCTGTCCCGGCCGGTACGCTGCTGGCATCCGGATTAACGCGCCGGACCGCGTAGATGTAGCGCCGACGACCGCGATAGCTGAAGTACGGCGGTTGATCGGGATGCCCGGCGCGCACCAGCCGCTCGATCTGCGTAAACGGCTGATCCCATTCGACCCCAACCTGGCGAACCGGACCCTCATATGTCCCCGGTTCACGCTCGTAAGGAACCGGCTCGGCCTTACCCGCCTTGAAGGCCTCGAGTGTCTCGTCGAGCGCGGACACACCCTCAGCAACCAGGCGCTTGCTCAGGGTGCCGGCGGTATCGCCGTCGAGCACCTCGATGCGCCGCTGGGCCAGGATCGGTCCGGCGTCGATCCGCGGCTCCGTGAGGTGCACGGTGATCCCGGCCTCTCGGTCGCCGTTCGCGATCGTCCAGTAGATGGGTTCCGGCCCCCGGTGCCGCGGCAGGAGCGAGGGATGGATGTTCAACCAGCCTCGCGACGGGACGGCCAGCGTGTCCGGCGCCAGGATCTGATCGAAACTTGCCATCACGACCAGGTCGGGCTGATAGGCCCGCAGGGAGCGCACGAACGTTTCGGCGTTGGCGTTGGCCGTGATCTCGACGGGACGGCCGAGATGGCCGGCAATCCGCGCGATCAGGTCCGTCCTGGGGTGCGTCCGCTGCCATCGGGTACTGCAGATGGCGGCCACGAGGTTGACCCGCTGCTCGATCACGTGCAGCAGGAACGCCGTGCCGTAATCGGAAGGGATCCCGCAGAAGACTACGCGAAGTCCGCGCTCGTCGAGTCGCCGACCACCGTAGGGTTCCCGGGGCACCGCTTCGTAATCGATCGGCACCATCGAGAACTCCGGCTTCGACCAGATCTGCTGCGCCAGGTCATCCAGCCACGGATCTTCGAAGGGTCGGGGTTGGGCGAAGGCCTGCCTCACGCCATGGCCCGGCGGACGATGGGCGGCGCCTGCCCCTCGTCGCCGTAGGCCCAGCCGAGCAGGTCCATCACGTGGACCACCGGGATGTCCCGGCCGGCCCGCTGCAACCCCATGGAAATCTGCAGGATGCAGCCTGGATTGGCAGAGGCGATCACCTGCGCGCCCGAGTCGACGATGTGCCGGATCTTCCAGGCGAGGGCATCCTCGGAGATCTCGGGGTGAGTCAGGTTGTAGACCCCGGCGGAGCCGCAGCACCAATCGGACTCCTGCATCTCCACCAGCTCGAGGCCGGGGATCATCTTCAGGGCCTGCCGCGGCTGTTGATGCACCTTCTGGCCGTGCACCAGGTGACAGGCATCCTGATATGCGACCCGCAAGGCGATGCGGCGGGTCGGCGGCCGCAGTCCCATCGCTACCAGGAATTCCGACGCGTCCTTCACCGTTCGCGAGAAGGCGACACCGGCCTCGCGTCGGCTCGCGTCATTCCGGAGCTGGAGCTCGTATTCCTTCATGTTCGAGCCACAGCCGGCGGCGTTGACGACAACAGCGTCGAGCTGCTGGCCGGAAAAGGCATCCATGGTGCGGGCCGCCAGCCGCTCCGCCGTTTGAGCCTCGCCGGCGTGCGAAGCCAGGGCGCCGCAGCAGACTCGCGCCTCCGGCACCACCACATCACAGCCGTTGCGCGACAGGGCCAGGGCCGTGCGCTGGTTGGTGCCATGGAACATCTCGTCCTGGATGCACCCGATGAGCAGGCCGACGCGGGCGCGGCGGGTTCCCTGGGCCGGGGTCAGCGCCGGCAACGGCCGCTGGCGCGGCGCGCTGTTGCCGGCCGGCGGGAATGCCGCGAACTTGCCAAGCGGCAATACCTTCCATGCCCCACTGCGGCGCAGCAGCCCCGGAAGGCGTGCGGCGCGGGTCGCCCGGTAGAGCCAACCGGCGATTCGCAAGCGTCGTGGATGCGGCAACAGTCCATTGAGGAGAATGGCCCGCACCATCCGGTCCCGTCGGTTCTGCGGCGGCGTCATGGCCCGGGCCATCTCCATCACCGCTCCGAACTGGACACCCGAGGGGCAGGCCGTTTCGCAGGCCCGACAGTTAAAGCACTGATAGATGTGCGCCTGGAAGCGCGGGTCGTCGAAGGCCACGAGTCCCAGCGCGGCCTCTTTGATCTGCCACATGCGACCGCGCGGGCTATCCCCCTCGTGATGCAGGCTTCGGAAGGTTGGACATTTCGGCAGACAGAGGCCGCAGTGGATGCAGTCCCGTACCAGGTCCATGTCGATACCCGCCGCGACGCTGGGCACCCCGTCGCGGTCGATCTGGCGCTTGAAATCGAGCGTGGCCGGCTCCGCCATCGACTCAGATCCCGCCGACGAAGCGGCCCGGGTTCAGAATGCCGTTCGGGTCTAGGGCTTGTTTGAGCGCCCGCATGATCGGAAAGCCCGGTGGGGGCATTCCCCAAACGTCCAGTCCCTTTTTGACAGCGGCCGGTGCCGCCGCCACGATGACCTGACCCTGATCGACCGCCGCGCTTCGGAGCTGCTGCAGGACTGATGCCGCCGAACCGGCAGCGACCCGTACGTCGATCAGGCCCGCTGCGGGCTGGGCCAGCACATGGGAGTCGCCTGGGAGGACGCTGAAGATCGCGCGGATTGCCGTCAACGGAACGATGGCGCGCACGACGACGAGCCCGTCATCGGGCGCCGACCAGTCGCGGGCAGCATCCCAAAAGACCGACGGAACGTCGCCGTCCTCAACCCGGCCGCCGGCCTCACGGATGATCCCGGTAGCCTCGTCCCGCGCCGCCTCGACCTCCCGGGCATAGCCCTCCAGCTTGATCGCGAGGGTCCAGCGCCAGTCGCCGGTCAGGCCGCATTCCCTGAGCGCACCGTTGTCGAGCAGCACCGCGGCAGCCGGGGCGAGATACTGGCGCGCCAGCGTCGTTCCCGAGTCGATCGCCGGCGCGGGCGTCTCGAAGTGGGCGATGAGCGTCGCCTCGACCTGCGGTCGAGTCTGGACCTTGAAGTTCACCTCGGCGATGACGCCGAGCGTGCCAAGCGCGCCAATGTGCAGCTTCATCAGGTCATAACCGGCGACGTTCTTCACCACCTTGCCGCCGGCTCGGGCCAGCTTCCCGGACGGGTAGACCACGGCAATGCCGATCACCCAGTCGCGGACCGTGCCGTAGCGGGCGCGCCCCAGCCCGTTGGCGTTCGCCGCCAGCATGCCGCCGACCGTCGCCCGCTCCGGATGGGGCGGCTCCAGCGGAAGACGCTGCCCCTGCGCCAGCAGCGCCTCCTGCAGGTCGCGTAGTCGCATGCCGGACTCGACCCGGCAGGTGAGATCGGCGGGCTCATACTCCAACAGGCGGCTCATCCGGTCCGTCGAGAAGGCGACCTCATAGCGTCGCGGCGCCGCGCCGAGCCGCATCTGCGTCCCCCCGCCCCAGGTCACGACCGCGGCGGCTGCCTGGTCACAGAGCCGCAGCCCGCGCGCCGCGTCCTGCGCGTCAGCGGGGCGCATCACCCTGGACGGCAGCAAATCGTCGACACGAAACCGCTGCTGTTCCTCGACGCCGATCTCATGCCCGGGCAGGGTCTCGACGCGCGCGTTCAGACCCATACGTCACCATCTCCCGCGACGGCGCTGGCCCGTCGTGGTGCGTGCTCTGGCGCTCTCGACGGCGCCGACTCGAGACCGTCCCCCGGAAAGACTTTCCCCGGGTTCATCAGGCCGTGCGGATCGAACACGCGGCGAATCCGGTCCATCACCTCCAGGTCGTCATCCGAAAAGATGTACCGGATGTTCTCTCTCTTCTCGAGCCCGATGCCGTGTTCCCCGGTCACCGATCCGCCGGCGTCCGCGCACAGCCTCAGGATCTCGTCGCCGATCCGAAGGACGGCTTCGTATTGACCGGGCTTGAACGCATCGAAGAGCACGAGCGGATGCAGGTTGCCGTCACCAGCATGAAAGACGTTGCAGATCTTGAAGCCAGTCCGCACGCTGATGGCATCGATCTTCGCCAGCGTTTCCGGCAACCTGGTGCGCGGCACCACGCCGTCCATCACGTAGAAGTCCGGCGACAACCGGCCCATCGCCGAAAACGCCCCCTTGCGTCCCTTCCACAGTGCCTGGCGCTCAGCCTCGTCCTTGGCGACCCGAACCTCACTCGCCCCGCTCTCCCGGCAGACCTTCGCCATCCGCTCCCCCAACTCGTCCACCAGCGCCGGAATGCCATCGACCTCGAGCAGCAGCACGGCACCGGCATCCAGTGGGTAGCCGGCATGCGAGGCCGCCTCGATCGCCTGGATGGATAGCTTGTCCATCATCTCGATGGCGGCCGGAAGAATGCCGCTCCGGACGATAGCGGAAACGGCGTTGCTCGCGGTTTCGACATCCGGATAGACGGCCATCAGCGTCTTTTGCACCGGCGGAAGCGGCTGGATCTTGACCCAGATCTTGGTGGCGATCCCCATGGTGCCCTCCGACCCGACGAACAACCCGGTCAGGTCGTAGCCGCTCGCCGAGGCGGCCTTGCGCCCGCCGACCTGCACCAGTTCGCCGGACGGCAGCGCGAGCTCGAGCCCAGTCACGTGGTTGACGGTCACGCCGTAGAGGAGGGTGTGGGGGCCGCCGGCGTTGGTGCCGACGTTGCCGCCGATGGTGCAGGCGCCCTGGCTGGATGGGTCCGGAACGTAGTAATAGCCGAGCGGCTTGAGCGCCTGGCTCAGGGCCAGGTTGACGACACCGGGCTCCACCACCGCGCGCAGGTTGTCCCCGTCGATCTCCAGGATCCGGTCCATCCTGGCGAACGTGATCACGACGCCGCGCTTGACCGGCACCGTCCCGCCTGCCAGGCTGCTGGCGGCGGAGCGGGCGGTGATCGGGACCTTCGCGTCGGCGCAGATCTTGACCACCTGCGCCACCTCGGCGGCGCTCCCGGGAATCACCACGATGTCGGGCAGGGCCGTCTCCGGGCTGGCGTCGTACTGATAGAGCCGCATCTCGTATGGATCGGCGAAGGCGTAGCGGTCGCCGACCACGTCGCGAAGCCGGCCCAGCAGTCGTTCGCGATCGGCCCCATCCACTTGTTAAAGCCTACCCCCACCCCGACCCTCCCCCACAAGGGGGAGGGAGTTGTTCCCTTGCTAGCTCAGAGTCGGGATGATCCCCGGGATCAGGTAGACCTCGATCAAGGCGACGAAGCCAACAGCGGCTGTCAGGATCAGGCTGTATCCGATGGTGCGTCGGAAGATCTCACCCTCGGCGCCCACCCGGTTGACGCCGGCCGCGCCAACGGAGAGATTCTGCGGGCTGATCATCTTGCCCATCACGCCGCCCGAGGAATTCGTTCCGGCTGTAAGGATCGGGTTCAAGTGATGGCCGCCGATCACGATTTGCTTGGCGGTAAACGCCTGCATCGGACCGAACAACGTGTTGGATGCGGTGTCACTTCCGGTCAAGAAGACGCCAAGTGCGCCGATCACCGCGGAGAAGAAGGGAAAGACGGCGCCGGTCTTTGCCATCAGCAAGGCAAGCGTCGACGTCATGCCGGAGAAGTTCATGACCGCGGCAATGCCCAGGATGAACGCGATCGTCATGATGGGCAGCGCCAGCTGGCGCAGCGTTCGGCCATAGGTCGTGAAGAACAACCGCAGCGGCGCACCCCGGCTCGCCATCACGATGAACGCGATGATGCAGGCGAAAAGCACCAGGCTGCCCGCTGCCGCCAGGAAGTCCCAGGTAAAGGTGATGGGGTAGGCGGTCGACTTGGTTACGATCTGCGGTTCCTGGAAGATCTCGGGCTTGGGCTTGGCCGAGGTGCCGGTATAGCTGCCGGGCCACTGGAACCGCCAGAACGGAAACTTAAAGGCGCCGGCGTCTTGGGTCGCCGTCGGACCGATCCACGGGGCGGGGCAGAGTTTGTATGCCGGCTGGCCGCACTTGAAGTCGGCGGTGATGTTTGCCGGGGTGTGCAGCGCATTCTTGACGTTGCCCGCTGGACTCCCGGAAAAGAACGGCAGGTTGCCCATCTGGCCGATCAGGATGACCACGACCAGGATGACGTACATCATGTAGGCGCGCACGATGCGACCGGGCGGATCGACGACCTGGGCAACCGCGGCGCCCACGCTTCGAAGCCTGGCGGTCCCGCCGGCCGGCACCGCTGCGCGATCGGCGGCAAATCCCCACAGCGCCCGCGGCTTCCAGACGCGAAGTAAGAGGGCGACGGCCGCCATGGAGACCAGCGCGGCGAGCACGTCCGTGAGCTCGGGGCCGATGAAGTTCGAGACCAGGAATTGGACGACCGCGAAGACGACCCCGGCTGTCAGAACCGCCGGCAAAACCTCGAGCA
>VBHC01000015.1 GCA_005889535.1 Chloroflexota bacterium | reverse complement strand
CTCGCGTAGCGCGTCAAGAAGACGCCCTCCTCGAGGGCCGCATCGCCGCCACCGATCACCGCGACGACCTCTTCCTTGAAGAAGGCGCCGTCACAGACGGCACATTGCGACACGCCGCGGCCCTGGAACTCGCCCTCACCGGGGATGCCCAGTTTCTTCGGCTCGCCGCCGGCCGTCAGGATCACGAAGTCGGCCAGATACTCGCCGTCTTCCGTCTCGACGACTTTCTTATCACCGTGCTGCCGAATGGCGGTGACGCGCGCCGTCTCCAGGTCAACGCCGAATTTGACCGCCTGGTCCGCCATGCGCTGCGCCAGCTCGGGACCCGTAATGTGATCGAAACCCGGGTAGTCTTCGATCGCCTCGGTATTGAGCAACTGCCCGCCCGGCGCACCCCGCTCGAGGAGCACGGTCTTGACCCGAGCCCGGCCGGCGTAGAGCGCCGCGGTGAGGCCGGCTGGTCCACCGCCGATGATCACGACGTCGTAGCGCCGGTCCTTCTGCATCGCTTGCGAAACTCCCATGTTATCTAAGCCCTCTCCGTACTCCAGTATTCCCAATCGGTGGCTGCTTGAACGGGGCCGGCCACGGGGCACGCAGCGTAACCCTGGGCGGTATATAACTGCGGAAGCGGATGGGTGAGGACAAAACAGGCGGCGCAGCACTGTTTGCTTCCCCGGCAAAAGTCGTGTCCCTGCCCCAGGCGGCCGCGCCGTCGGGTCAGGACCATCTGACCTGGGCGTACCAGACGCATGTCACGGCGATCTACCAGTACATCTACAGCCGCGTCGGGAACCGTCCCGACGCCGAGGATCTCACCGCCCAGGTATTCATGAAAGCGATCAGCGGCATGCGCAACGATGTGTCGGTCCCGGAGCTTCGCAGCTGGCTCTACCGGGTGGCGCAGACCACCCTCGCCGATCACTGGCGCGAATACTACGCAGAGGATGCGGGCGAGTTGGACGACGATGTCACCCGGCCGCCGGCGCCGCGCGAAAACCCGGAGGCGGTGCACCGGGTTGACGCGCTGCTGGCCACCTTACCCGAGAGCTACCGGCGCGTCTTGGAGCTTCGTTTCCTGCGAGGCTACTCCGTGCGCGAGACCGCCCAGGAGCTCAGCCTGAGTGAGACGAATGTCAAGGTCCTGCAGTTTCGTGCCCTGAACCGCGCCGGCCGGGAGCGGGGGAGGATGTCGTGAACGACGATCCCGAACAGCTCGACCGGCACGTCGAGGACCTGCTCCATGACCGCAAACCCGAGCGGACTCCTCTGTCAGACGAAGACGCACTGCGCGCCCGGCAGACCGCCGCGATGTTGCGCGCGGCCAAGCCCGGCGCGGGCCTGCCGTCGAAAGAGTTTGTGGAGCGGATGCAGGCATCGATCGGCGGATGGGTTGGTGAGCATTCGGCCCAGCCGCAGCCGGCGCCACGACCGAGCCGTCGGTCGTTGCTACTGACCGGCGCGGCAGGGATCGCAGCCGGGGTGGCCGCTGCGGTTGGGGTCGGCCGCTTGATGCCGAAGGCGGCGGCGCCCTCGCTGAACCAGGCGCTGGTCGAGAATGGCGCCTGGAAGCCGGTGAAAGCGCTGGCCGATTTGCCGCAGGGCACTCCGATCGCCTTTCGTTCCGGGGCGATCGAGGGATTTCTAATCCGACAGGGTGATGAGGTCAAGGGCCTTTCCGCCGTCTGCACCCACATGGGTTGCATCCTCAACTACAGCAAGTTCCGCAACCAGTTTGAATGTCCCTGTCACGGGGCGACCTTCGAAACCTCGGGAAGGCCGACCGATCAGTACGACACACCGCTGCCGCGACTGCCATCCCTGCAGGTGCGCATCGAGCGCGGACAGGTCGAGGTCTACTCCGTCTGATCATCGCCGCGTAACGACTCCCCGTACCAGCCTGCAGCGATCTCTTGTCGAGGAGGGTTCGGATGACCATCTGGAAATCGTATGGGCGCGCCGCGCTGATCGGGGCCACGTCCGCCCTGATGCTGGCGGCGTGCGGGGGTCAGCCGGCCGCTACGGGCACCACGGCCTCGCCCACATCGTCACCATCGGCGTCGCCGACTGCAACGCCGGCGTCATCGGCCTCGCCGGTCGTCCTTGCCCAGGTGGTCGGCAGTATGGGCACCCTCCTGGTCGCCGCCTCCAACGGTCACACCCTGTACACCTTTAACAGCGACACACTGGGTGTCAGCAACTGCAAGAGCGGGTGCAGCTCGACATGGCCGCCCCTTTCCGTGCCTGCTGGAGTGACGCCCAGCGGTGGGGCGGGGGTGACCGGGCCGCTGGGGACGATCACGCGCGATGATGGCTCATTACAGGTGACCTACAAGGGCTTGCCGCTGTACTTTTTCCACGGTGACAGCAAGCCCGGTGATACAAACGGCAATTACACCGGCTGGAAGCTGGTCAAGCCGTAGGGCTGGTGTCGAGGTCGGCCTACTGCCGGGCGATCGCCGGTACCCGGCCGCGCAGGACGAACTTCTGGATCTTCCCGGTCGCCGTTTTGGGCAGCTCGTCCACGAAGGTGATCCACTGCGGCACCTTGAAGTGGGCGAGTTTTCCCCGCGCGAACTCGCGAAGTTCCTTGTCGGTGACGTTCTGCCCCGCCTTGAGAACGACGAAGGCGCAGGGCGCCTCGCCCCAGCGCTCGTGCGGAAGGCCCACCACCGCCACCTCCTGCACCGCCGGATGACGAAGCAGGCAGCCTTCGACCTCGATGGATGAGATATTCTCGCCGCCGCTGATGATGACGTCCTTGATCCGGTCGCGGATATCGACGTACCCATCGGGGTGCACGACGGCGGCGTCCCCGGTGTGGAACCAGCCATCGCGGATGGCTTTGTCGGTGGCTTCGGGGTCGCGATAGTAACCCTCGAGTACGACGTTGCCGCGGACCACGATCTCGCCAATCGTGCTGCCATCGTGCGGGACCTCTTCACCGGTCTCGGTATCCACCACCCGGAGCTCGCCGGAGGTGATGAGCTCGACACCCTGCCGAGCCTTGATGACAGCCCGCTCGGCCGCGGGCAGCCCCGCGTGTTCCGGCAGGGGATCGCAGACGGTGATGAAGGGCGAGGTCTCCGTCAGGCCGTAGACCTGGGTGATTTCCCAGCCGAGCTCGCCCTCGAGCCGCTCGATGGTGGCCGCGGCGGGTGGGGCCCCCGCTGTCACCACATGCACGCCGCGCGGAACGTCGCGGCGAACATCAGCGGCGGCGTTTGCCAGGCTGATCAGCACCGTTGGTGCGGCACAGAGCCAGCTGACCTGCTCCGCGCGGATCAGGCCGAAGACCGCGGCCGGCTCCGGCTTCGACAGGCAGACATGCGTCCCACCCGCGGCGGTCACCACCCACACGAAGGTCCAGCCGTTGGCGTGGAACATCGGCAAGGTCCAGAGATAACGGTCGCCGATCCCCAGTCGAAGGTGGATCAGCGTTCCCACCACGTTGAGGTAAGCGTTGCGGTGGGTGATCATGACACCCTTGGGCCGCGCCGTCGTGCCGCTGGTGTAGTTGATGGTGAGCAGGTCCCCCTCGGCGATGTCCGGCCGCTCGACCTCAGGCGGTTGCGCCGTGAGCAGTGACTCGTAGTCCAGCCATCCTTCCCGCCTGCCGGTCAGGGCGATGAAATGCTCAACGTTCGGGATCTGGTCCCGGATGCCGTCGACCGTCTCCAGGTATTCGTCGCAGGCGCAGACGACGGTCGCACCCGAGTGGTCGATGATATAGGCAAAGTCATCCGCCGCCAGGCGGTAGTTGATCGGGACGAGGACGGCGCCGATCTGTGGGACGGCGTAGAAGGACTCGAGCTGCGGGTGGACGTTCGGCGCAATGTACGCGACCCGGTCACCTTGCCGAACGCCGAGCCGCTGGAGGGCGGCGGACCAGCGGTCGCAGCGGTCGAAGAACTGCTCGTAGGTGAGCCGGAGACCGCCGTCCACGACCGCCTCCCGCTGTCTGTGCAGGCGGCGGGTCCGGCGCATGAACTCGAGCGGCGTGAGCGGCGTCTCTATGGGTCGTCCTCCCCTGGTGAGGGCCCAGCCCTGATGCTTGCGAGTGTAGACCGCCGATCGCGCGGAGGGCAAGGGTAGGGACCGAAACCAAACCACCGCTTCACCCGTTGCATCGAGCGCGGGGGCACTGCCGGCTCTTCGCTAGACTCGAACAGCGGAACATGGACCAGGTTTCCAGTACTCCGATCCTCGACCGGATCACGACTCCCGCGGATCTTCGCTCGCTCAGCGAGCCAGAGCTGCGCGCGCTGGCTGAAGAGATCCGCCAGTTCCTGGTTGCGACGGTTTCCAAGACCGGAGGCCACCTGGGTCCTAACCTTGGCGTGGTCGAGTTAACCCTGGCGCTGCATCGCGTCTTTCGCAGCCCCCAGGATCGCATCCTCTGGGACACCGGTCATCAGGCCTACGTCCACAAGCTGCTGACTCGGCCGCGGGAGGGCTTCGCCCGGCTGCGCAAGCTGGGGGGCATGAGTGGTTATCCAAACCGGTCGGAGAGCGAACACGACTTCATCGAGAATAGCCACGCCTCCACCGGGCTCAGCTACGCGGCCGGCATGGCGGAGGCATTACGCCGTCAGGGCAACGACGGCCGGGTGGTCGTCGTGGTGGGCGATGGCGCGTTGACCGGCGGAATGGCTTACGAAGCGCTCAACAACATCGGCCATAAAAAGACACCGGTGATCATCGTCGTCAACGACAACGGTCGATCGTACGCGCCCACCATCGGCGGCCTGGCGCAGCACCTGGCGCAACAGCTGACGGTGCTCAACCCCACTTATCACGCCACCAAGAATCGCGTCGACCGCGTGTTGCGCGCCCTTCCCGCCGGCGACAAGGCGATCGAGGCGGTCCGGCGAATGAAGGAGGGCCTGAAAGAGCTGGTCTCGCCGCGGACCTTCTTCGAGTATCTGGGCATCAAATACTCGGGACCGATCAACGGCCACGACGTCGCGGACGTCGAACGGACGCTGCGCCAGGTCAGCCGGCTCAAAGGGCCGGCGGTGGTGCACGTCATCACCACGAAGGGGCGCGGCTACGGACCCGCGGAAGAGGACGAGATCGACCACCTGCATGGCGTCAGTGCCTTCGACGTGCTGACCGCCAAGCCGCTGAGCCGGAAAGTGACCTATACCGACGTCTTTGGCGAGGCGATCGTCAAGGAGGCGGAGCGCGAGCCTCGCGTGATGGCGATCACCGCCGCCATGGGCAGCAGTGCCGGGCTCGGGCCGTTCGCGGAGCGCTTCCCCGACCGCTTTTTCGACGTCGGCATTGCCGAGCAGCACGCCGTCACCTTCGCGGCCGGCCTGGCCATGGTCGGCATGCGACCGGTCCTGGCCATCTACTCGACCTTCCTTCAGCGTGCCCTCGACCAGGTGATGATGGACGTCTGCCTGCACCGGCTTCCGGTGACGTTCGTCCTCGACCGCGCCGGCATCACGGGTGATGACGGCCCCTCGCACCACGGCATCTTCGACCTGACCTTCCTCCGTGCCATGCCGGGGCTGATTCTGGCGTCGCCCAGCGACCCCCAGGAGCTGCGCGACCTGATTCATACGGCGATCGCCGGCGATGCCCCGTTTGCGATCCGCTTTCCCAAGGGTGCGGTGGGGGTTTCCCCCGATGCGGAAGCTCAGCCGGCGAGGATCCTGCCGGTCGGTGAGTGGGAGGTGCTCCGTCAGGGCAGTGCCGCGCTGCTGCTCGCGACCGGCAAGCTGGTGTCCGTGGCGATGGACGCCGCCGCGCTGCTGGACAAAGAAGGTGTGCCGGTGACGGTAGTGAACGGACGCTACATCAAGCCGCTCGATCCGCGACTTGCCAGCTGGGCCCGACGCCATCCCGCGGTGTTGACCCTCGAGGACAACGTCGCCACCGGCGGTTTTGGATCCGCCGTTGCCGAAACCCTTGCCCCGCATGGAATCCCGGTCACGATCATGGCCGTTCCCGACGCCTTCATTGAACAGGGCGGGCAGTCCGAGTTGCTGAAGCAGCTGGGACTCGATCCCCAGGGGGTCGCCAACCGGATCCGGCAGGCCCTCGCGGAGCTGGAGGCGATTCCCGAGCAAGCCACGCACCCCGGCAGCTAGGTCCGCCACATGGCCACGGCGTCGCCGGACCCTGTCACCCAGGCCGCCGCCTACCAGCAGCACCTTCTCGGCCTGCTCGGCCCGGATGATCCTGCGGAGGTTCAAGCATCGACGCACGCGCGACTGCTTGCGATCCTCAAGGACGCAGGTTCGGACCTTCGCGTCATGCCGGCGCCCGACGAGTGGTCGGTGCTCGAGCTGCTGGGCCATCTCGTCGATGCCGAGATCGTGATGTCCGGCCGCTACCGCTGGGTCCTCAGCCACGACCGTCCTCCGCTGCTCGGTTACGACCAGGATCGATGGGTCGAGCGTCTGCGCCACAATGATGATCCGCCCGACGAGCTGCTCGAGGTCTTCTCGACCCTGCGAACCGCCAACCTTCGGCTCTGGAACCGATCGCCATCCGACGATCGCCGGCGAGTCGCGATGCACGCGGAGCGCGGCGCCGAGAGTTACGAGCTGATGTTTCGCATGCTGGCCGGCCACGATCGCTTCCACCTGGACCAGATGCGTCAGACGCTTGCGATGATTCGAGCCGCCCGCTAGGCCGGCTGCGATTCCGACTCCGCGCCGGGCGTCAGGACATGGAGTCGCGGAGCCACCGGCTTGGGTTCGGTGACGACCGGCACCTCCGGCTCCTCGATCGGCCCGGCCAGTGGGAGCGTCAGGGTGAAGCGGCTTCCGGCCCCTGGCCGCGATTCCACCTGGATGTCGCCACCATGTTGGCGGGCCAACTCTCGGGAGAGGTAGAGGCCAAGACCGGTTCCGGCGACATGGCTGGTCTTCAGGTTCTGGAGCCGCTCGAAGCGGTTGAAGAGGCGGGGTAGGTCTTCGCGGGCGATACCGACGCCGCTGTCGATTACCGTCACGCTCGCCGCGTGATCGTCGGCCGACACCAGGCATTGAACGGTGCCACCCTGCGGGGAGTACTTGATGGCGTTCTCCAGCAGATTGCTGATGATTGTGAGAATCCGGTCCACATCGCCGAAGACGGTGACCTGATAGGGCGGCGCATCGAGCGAGAGATCGTGGTCAGCCCCGGTCAGTGGCCGCACCACTTGCATCGCCTCCTCGGCGACGTCGCGCAGGTCAAGCCGATCGCGTTTGAGCGCCAGCCGTCCATCCTCGAGTCGCGCCGCATCGAGCATCTGCGCCACCAGCAAGTTCATTTCCACGGTCTTGGCTTTCAGCACCTCCAGGGCTCGTACCCCCGACTCTTTGAGCTGGCCGAAGACACCCTGCTCCAGCATCGAGAGGTAGCCGTTGATCACGCCCAGGGGGCTGCGGAGCTCGTGCGAAGCCAGGTTCAGGAACTGGCTTTTCGTCTTCTCGAGGGCCGCCAGCCGTTCGGTCACCCGGGCACGATCGAGCGCTGCAGTGATGTTCGCGGCGTAACCACGCAGCCGGCCGACCTCGTCGGTTCCGAAGAAGGGCGTGTACGGGCCCGAGACCACCACCATGGCACCCATCCCGGCGTCGAGCGGGAGGGGAAGCACGATGGCGTTCTCGCGAGCCGACCCGCTCGTGGCCAGCAATTGGGGTGGCCCGCCGCGGGCGGCATGAGCGGCGAGCTGCCGGGCGGACTCCGTGGTCAGCCCTTTGAGCGCCAGGATGTCCCCGTTGGCGTCGACGATCCCGATTCCGTCGGCCCCGACCAGGCGAAGGCCCCATTCCGCGGCGCGCTTCGCCAGCGTTGGCCGGTCTGGACTGAAGAGCACGAGGTCGTGCACTGCCTCGCGCAGCTGATCCTCCTCCGCCTGCCGCCAGAGCCGGCGGAGCCAGCGCGGCGGAGCGAAGCTGACGTACAGCAGAGGTAATGCGATGACCGACACCACTTCGAACAGCCACTGCATCAAGGGGCTGTTGGCGGCCGAGCCGCCAAAGACTGCGACCAGGAGGATGACCACGATGGCCGCATAGCCCCCGCCCAGGGCCCGAAGTCGCGCCCGCTGAACGGCGGGCCGGCCACGGGAGGCGGCCCAGAGCCGGATGATCGGTTCGGTGACGCACGCCGTCCAGACCAGGACGAGCGCGATGCTCGCCGCCAGCTGGAAGGAGGTTGGCCGTACCCCGGGCGATACCGGAACCGCGACCACAAGGGCCGCCGCCGTAGCCGCCACGCAGAGCGCGAGTGCGCCGATCCGGAGTCGCCGGCTGAGGGGGATGAAGCTATCGCGGAAGAGAAGGAGGGCGTAACCCGACGCCATCAGGAGCACCAGGGTGAAATCGCCGAGCAGCGTGCCCAGGCGGTACCCGGTGCGGGTGTTGAGCTGGCCCAGGGCGCCGGTCAGGCCGAGGGTGCCCAGCGCGAGAGCAAGGTACCCGAGGCTGCGCTCGCGACGGCGCAGCCAGTCGATGACCGTGGAGACGCCGAGCGCCAGGAAGCTGAGGCTGACGACCGCCTGCACGACATGCAGCGCCCCGGTCATCGACATGACTTTACTCCCAGCAACTCAAGAAACGCCACACAACAACACGGCCATTAATCGTCAATCTGTCGCTATCAGCTTTTGCCCAAACGGCTGGGGTTCAGCCGACCGCTATGATCGAGGCGGCCCGGGGGAAGGGGCAGGAGGAGGTGAGCGCGGCGCAAGACGCCCTTCGGATCGCGATCGTCGCGCCGCCCTGGTATCCGCTGCCCCCCAGGGGATACGGCGGCACCGAGCTGGTCGTCCATCTCCTTCACCAAGAACTGCGCCGACTGGGACACGATGTCACCGTGTTCGGGGCGGAGGACTCGGAGCCAGGCGTGACGATGCTCGCCGACGCCGCCTGGAGCCACGACCTCGGCGGGCCTGACCACAGTGCTCGCCTGGCGACCTACCTGGCCAGGGTCTATGCCGCGTTGGGCGGCCAACGATTCGACGTCATCCACGACCACACCGGCTTCGAGGGGTTGCTCCTCGCGCTCTACAGCGGGGTGGCGCCGGCGGTCGTCCACACCATCCACGGCGAACTGGTCGAGCCGATGCGTACCTTCTATAAAGAGGTCCACACCCGGGCTCGCCTGTGCGCCATCAGCGTCAACCAGGCCGCCGCCGACCCGGCTCTGCGGATCGCCGGCATCGTGCACAACGCGGTCGAGTTGCCCGCCACGCCCCCCGGCCCAAGCCACGAGCGCTACCTGATCGAGGTCGCCCGGATCACGCCGGACAAGGGCCAGCACCTCGCCATCCGGGTGGCCCAGCGGGCCAATCGCAAGTTGATCCTGGCGGGCAAGGTGGAGCGGACGAAAGAGGGCAAGCGCTATTTCGAGGAACAGATCGAGCCGTTTCTCAGCCCGACCGTCGAGTACTACCCCAACGTGGCCGGCCAGCAGAAGGCTCGGCTGATCTCGCGGGCCGCCGCCGGCATTTTCCCACTGCAGTGGTCCGAGCCCTTCGGGTTGGCAATGGTCGAGTGCATGGTGGCCGGTACTCCGGTGCTCGCACTGAGAACGGGCTCGACCCCCGAGCTGATCGAGCCCGGTGTCACCGGCTTTTTGGCCGAAGACGTCGAGGACCTGGTCCAGGCCGCCGGCCGGCTCGATCAAATCGATCGCGTCCACTGCGCCGAAGTCGCCCGCGAGCGATTTGGGCCGCATCACATGGCCGAGCGCTATATCTCGGTCTATCGACGGGGGTCAGTCGAGGTCGAACCGTTGGCCGCCGCCCCTGCCGCGACGGCGATCGAGTTGCTCAACCTGCAGCCAACCGCTCCGACGCGCCAGCCATCCGGTCGATGATGGTCTTCCCCTCGCCGCTGGTATCGTCCAGCCAGCGCGGCTGGGCGTAGTTGTCGATCACCAGCGGACGGTAATCGACCCGGACGAGCCGGCTGCCGTAGAAGGTGTAACTGCCGACCACGCCTTCACGCGTCTCCTGCGACCACATCTGGTCGAAGATGAAATTGCCATGGGCATAGGTGATCAGCTTTCCGTTGTAGATCTCAACCGGCTCGACCCAGTGGGGGTGGTTGCCGATCACCAGGTCGGCGCCGTCGTCGATCGCGAGGTGACCGATCTCGCGGGGGTTGTCGGGCGCGATGCCGGCCGCCGATGTCGGCATCAGCTCGTACTCCTTGCCCCAGTGAAATTGCACCACGACGACATCGGCTTTGGGCCGGACCAGGTCGATCTCCCGCTTCAGCTCCGCCCGGTCGACGCGCCCACCCACGCCATTGAAGCCGAGGAAGGCAAACTTCACGCCGCGGATGTCGCGAATCTCGTAAAGTCCCAGCCCTGACATGCCGATGCCGTGCTTCGGGCCGGACCGAAATTCGTCAGGTGGTTGTTGGCGAGGTTGGCGACGTTGACGCCGGCAAAGTCGAGCCCGGCGATGGCGCGCGCGTCGCCACAGAACTTGAAGCCACCGTGGATGATGGGACAGTTCTTGATCAGCGGCGATTCGAGGTTGATGTAGAGCAGGTCTCCCGACTTGAGGTAGTCGGCGGTCTTGCGCCAGGGGTACAGCCAATCGTGGTGAAGCACGGTCTGGTAGTTGACTTCGCGTGCCGGAATCACGTCGCCGGTGGCGATGATCACCCGAAGCTGTGACGCGTCGTATTTGCTCAGGTCAGGCTTGTCGCTGCCGAAGATGCTCGCCAGGCTGAGCTGGGGCGGCGTGGGGGTTGGGGTGGGCGTCGGCTTGGGCGTGGCGGCGAGCGCGGCGATCGGAGAGCCCGACGTGTTCCCTGCCGCCGGTGCGGTGCATGCCGTGACCAGCGGAATCAGGAGCGGGAGCAGGGCCGAGCGCTTCAAGCGCCGGTAGGATACACCAGCCGCCGGGGCAAGACCAGCCGGACCGCTACTCGATTGGTGCCTCCAGTACCTTGCAAAGCAAGGAAGCTTGTGCTACCTTGTGCGCGTGCCGGCGGACGGACTCGTCAGCCAGATGCGCCGCGGAGCCCTGGAGTACTGCGTGATGGCGCTGGTTCAGCAGACCCCGCGATACGCCTTCGAGATGATCGAGGCTCTGGGCCAGACCGGCATGCTGACGACCGAGGGGACCCTGTATCCGCTGCTCAGCCGGCTTCGCCGGGACGGCCTGGTCAAAACGGAGTGGCGGGAGTCGACCGATGGGCCGCCGCGTCGGTATTACGAGTTGACCGCCGAGGGGCGGCGCGCGCTGACCGCCTTTCGGGTCGAGTGGGTGGGTTTTCGCGCCGCCGTCGACGGAATCCTTCAGGAGGCAAAGAAATCATGACCGCCCCGCATGCCGACCAGTTGATCGATGGCTACCTCGCCCGGCTCAACGCCGCCGCCGATGATCTGCCGAAAGCGTTGCGCCATGAACTCGTCGATGACGTGCGCGCCCACATCACGGAGGCCCGTACCCGCGAGTCCGAGGAAACCGACGCCGTGATTCTCAACATTCTCGATCGGCTGGGCGAGCCGGCTGCTGTCGTGGCCGATGCCCGCGAACGGCTTGGCGTCCGGCCGCCGCAGCCGTACCGGCCCGGGGTGCTCGAAATCCTCGCCGTGATTCTGGTTCCGTTCTTCTGGCCGGTCGGCGTCATCTTGCTGTGGATATCACCCGCCTGGCACTGGCGCGACAAATTGATCGGCACGCTGGTCCCGCCAGGTGGTTATCTCGGCGTAAGCGTTCTGGCTCTTGTTGCTGTCTCGGGGCGTTCCGGCGGCTGCATCACCATGACCAATGCGGCCGGTGCCGTCATTCAGAATACGTGCTCGCATACGGTACCGTCATGGTTGCAGACGCTCGCCGCAGTGGTCCTCACCATCGTGATCTACGCCCTGCCGCTGATCACTGCCGGATACCTCGCGATCCGGCTGCGCTGGGGCCGCCAGCCGCAGGCTGTGCTGGCCTAGCGGTCGTTGCCGTGCGACTTGGTGGACTGGCTTGAGCCGGTTTTCGCAGCGCCTGCCTGCGAGAGCTGCCGGTTGAGCTCCGCCTGGGCCGAGCCGACCAGCTGGTCCATCGCCGCGATCGTGCTCGATGCCACCGGCCGGGTGGTGGCCAGCGCGGTCCGCTCAAGCTCGGTCAGTGCCCGCTCGTCGTCAGAGATCAGTTGATTGAACGTCGGATGGGCGCTGCCTTTGAGTTGGGAGGCCTGCTGGCGAAGGTGCTCGAGTGCGACCCGGTTGCGCTGGTAGGCGGATCGGATGGCCGCGCTCGGATCGATCGCGCCGGTGGCGGTTTCGGTGATCCGGCTGGCGGCGGTCTGCAGGGCGGCCGGCAGGGCGCTGGCCGAGGGGAGTGCGATGGGCGCCAGCGGCCGCTGGGGGGCCTGAGCCGCGTGTGCGGCGATCCCGCCCGACAGGGCGAGGGCGATGACCAGGGCGAGCAGCCGGTTCGTCATGCTGATGACCATCTCGAATGCCTCGACCTCAGCCTATCCCTGCGTCACGATCGCAACATTTCATCGAACGTTACGTCACCGATCGCCAGCAGGTCGTCGCGCGGCATCCACCGGCGGGGACAATGAATTCACAGCCGATTACGGTGACGCACGTAGTCCCATCGTCCACTCAGCCGCACGCCGCTGGTCAGCCGATACGTGGCTCCCAGGGGTCGGTGCTCAGCACCAGCGTGACCGGTCCGTCGTTCAGCAGCTCGACGGCCATCTGGGCGCCGAAGGAGCCGGTCTCGACCCTAAGCCCGCTGGCGCGAAGTCGGGCGATGAAGCGATCGAGTAGCGGGCGGCCCTGCTCCGGCCGCGCCGCTTGGAGGAAACTCGGCCGGTTCTGGCCGCGGGCGTCCGCGAACAGCGTGAATTGCGACACGACCAGCATGGCGGCGCTCACCTGCACGGCGCTGAGGTTGAACTTCCCGGCATCGTCGCTGAATACGCGCAACTTCAGGATCTTGTCCGCGAGGTAGTCCGCGTCCCGCTCCTGGTCGCTCTCTGCCACGCCCACCAGGAGGCAATAGCCCGGGCCGATCGACGCCTCGCCACCGTCCCATCGAACCGATGCCTTGCTGACGCGCTGCACCACCGCCCGCATCACTCCCTCAGGGCGGCGGGTTCCAGCCGGTCAGGTGCCCGTTCGTCCGTTGGGTCAGCCAGCTCTCGACGTCCTGGAAGACCTTCTCGTGGTCGAGCTCGTTGAAGATCTCGTGGTACAGCCCGGGGTAGAGGCAGAAGGCACGTTCTGGAGCAACGGCACGGGCAAAGAAGCGCTGGCTGCCGACCGGATCCACGATTTGATCGTCCCGGCCCTGCATCAGGAGAAACGGGACGCGCAGCTCCGGCGCCCGCTTGATGAATTCTTCGCCACGGGCGATTGTGTCGCCGTAGAGCCCTGCGGTGATGTGGTCGTGAACCAGCGGATCGCTCGTGTAGGCCGGGGCGTTGGCGGGATCGTGGCTGAGCAGGTTGGCATCGACCTCGTTGGAAAAGCTCATTCCCGGGGCAACGCGCGGCAGGATGGTGCTCAGCGCCCGCTTCCAGGCCGGTACCCGCTGTTTCACCATCAGCAGCGGAGCGCTGAAGATCGCCCGGTCGATGTGATCGGCGTGTTTGAGCGCGTAGGCGATCCCCAGCAGGCCGCCGAAGGAATGGCCGATCAGGACGAGTGGACCACCGTCCTGCGCGCGTGCCCGCAACACCACCATGTCGATGTCCTCGAGCAGCGCGTTCAGCCCTGGAGCGTGGCCGCGCTGGCCACCGCTCCGCCCGTGGCCGCGCTGATCCATTGCGTAGACCGTGGCTCCCAGCGGCGTGAACCAGGCAGCCAGGTGCTGATACCTGCCACTGTGCTCGCCCAGCCCGTGCACGACCACGAAGGTCCACTGG
>VBHC01000088.1 GCA_005889535.1 Chloroflexota bacterium | reverse complement strand
AACGGTCTGCGCCACCGAGGGATCGCCGCCTTCCGCCAGTACCTTGGCGTTGGCTTCCTCGTACTCCCACTGCGAGACGATCTCGCCCGGCAGCAGGTCTGTGTCGCCGGCGGTGTCGACGCGGACCTTCCGCATCATCTGCCGGATGATCACCTCGATGTGCTTGTCGTTGATGTCGACGCCCTGCGAGCGATAGACCTTCTGGACTTCCTCGACCAGGTAGGTCTGCACCGCTTCGCGGCCAAGAATGTGCAGCAGCTCCTGCGGGCTGATCGAGCCCTCGGTGATCTGCTGGCCGGCCTTGATCTTCTGGCCACCCTGGACGTTCACGCGGGAGCCGTGCGGGATCGCGTATTCCCGCCATTCCTCGTCCATGCTCCGGATGACGATCTGGTTTCGCTCGACCCGGGCCACGCCCGAGGCGCGTGAGGTGATGACCTTCTCCTGGCCGTCCTCGCCGGCGCCCCTCGCGATCTCCTGGCCTTCCTGCACCGTTGCGCCGGATTCGATCAGCGGCTGCATCTTGTCCGCCAGGATGTACGGGATGTCGTAGACGTCGCGCGAGGTCACCTTGACCTTGCGCGCGGTTTCGGTGCGGATGATTTCCACCTCACCGTCGATCTCGGAGATGATCGCCTTGCCCTTCGGGATGCGGGCCTCGAAGAGCTCCTCGACGCGAGGCAGGCCCTGCGTGATGTCGGTACCCGCGACGCCACCGGTGTGGAACGTCCGCATGGTCAACTGCGTCCCGGGCTCGCCGATCGACTGCGCCGCGATGACGCCGACCGCCTCGCCGATCTCGACGAGTTTGCCGGTTGCCAGGTTGCGACCGTAGCACAGCCGGCAGACGCCCTCACGGGCCTGGCAGGTAAGCACCGAGCGCACCTTGACCTGGGGCACGCCGGCCAGGATCAGGTTGCGCGCCTGGACGTCGCTGATCTCGGCGCCTTCCTTCACCAGCGGTTCCTGGCTCTTGGGATCCAGGATGGCGGCAGCCGCGACGCGTCCCGCGATCCGCTCGAACAGCGGCTCAGTCAGCGCCCGCTCCTCGGAGATGTCGGTCACCCAAACGCCGCCGGTGGTACCGCAGTCTTCGGCCCGGACGATGACGTCCTGGGCCACGTCGACCAGCCGCCGGGTCAGGTAGCCGGAGTCGGCGGTGCGGAGCGCAGTGTCCGCCAGACCCTTGCGAGCCCCGTGGGTCGAGATGAAGTACTCGAGCACGGTCAGCCCTTCGGAGAAGTTGGCCTTGATCGGCAGGTCGATGATCCGGCCGGTCGGGTCGGCCATCAGGCCGCGCATCCCGGCCAGCTGCCGGATCTGCTGGATGTTCCCTCGAGCGCCGGAGTTGGCCATCATGAAGACCGGGTGAAGCGAGTCGAAGCTCTTCATGGTCGCGGCCGTCACTTCCTCTGTCGCCTGCGTCCAGAGGTCGACCGTCTGGGTGTAACGCTCGTCGTCGGTGATCAGGCCGCGCTTGAACTGCTGGTCGATGGTGCCGAGCTTCTTCTCAGCGCCCGCCAGGATGTCGGCCTTGCCGGCCGGAGTCTTGATGTCCATTGCGGAGATCGTGATGCCGGCCTTCGTCGCGTAGGCGAAGCCCAGCCGCTTGATGTCGTTAGCACAGCGCGCCGTCAGCTCATTGCCGTGCAGCCGGAAGGATTCGGCGACGATCGCCCGCAGCGCCTTCTTGTCGAACAGGCGGTTCTGGAAGGTCATCGCCTCGCCGTGGCCTTCGGCCGGCTGGACGCCGATCGGGAGCACCTGGTTGAACATCACCCGGCCCGGTGATGTCCGGACCAGCTTGCCGTCGATGCGGACCCGCACCTCCTGCTGGACGTGGACGCGCTTGTTGTCCACCGCGAGCAGGACTTCCTCGGCGGTGCCGTAGGTCGGCAGCTCCTGGTCTTTGACGTCGGGCGTGGCCTTGACCATGGTCAGGTAGTAGGTGCCGAGCACGATGTCCTGGGTCGGGCTGATGACCGGGTGGCCATCGGAGGCCGACAGGATGTTGTTCGAGGACATCATCAGGTTCTTGGCCTCGGCGATCGCGCCCGAGAACAGCGGCACGTGGACCGCCATCTGGTCGCCGTCGAAGTCAGCGTTGAACGCGCTGCAGACGAGCGGATGTATCTGGATGGCCGAACCCTCGACCAGCACAGGCATGAACGCCTGGATGCCGAGACGGTGCAGCGTCGGTGCGCGGTTGAGGAGCACCGGATGCTCCTTGATCACCTCGTCGAGCACATCCCACACCTCGGGGCGGACGCGCTCCACCATGCGCTTGGCCGACTTGATGTTCTGGGTGAAGCCCTTGCTCACCAGCTCGCGCATGACGAACGGCTTGAAGAGCTCGAGCGCCATCTTCTTGGGGAGTCCGCACTCGTGCAGCTTCAACTCCGGGCCAACCACGATCACGGAACGGCCCGAGTAGTCGACGCGCTTGCCGAGCAGGTTCTGACGGAAGCGGCCCTGTTTGCCCTTGAGCATGTCGGAAAGCGACTTCAGCTTCCGGTTTCCGGTGCCGGTGATCGCCCGGCCGCGCCGGCCGTTGTCGATCAGCGCATCGACCGCCTCCTGCAGCATCCGCTTCTCGTTGCGCACGATGATCTCGGGCGCGCCCAGCTCGAGGAGCCGCTTCAGCCGGTTGTTGCGGTTGATCACGCGGCGATAGAGGTCGTTGAGGTCGGAGGTTGCGAAGCGTCCACCGTCGAGCTGCACCATCGGCCGCAGCTCCGGCGGAATCACCGGCAGGTTGTTGAGGATCATCCAGGTCGCCGAGGCGCCCGACTTGCGAAAGGCCTCGACCACCTTGAGCCGCTTGATCGC
>VBHC01000087.1 GCA_005889535.1 Chloroflexota bacterium | reverse complement strand
CTTCACAAGAGCCCCACGTGCGGTCTATGGTGAGTTGGAAGAGGTCCCCATTTCGGAATCTCGGGAAAGGAGGTGCGGGATGTACTTTGGCGGAGGCGGACTGTTAATCGTTCTCGGGATTATTGCTCTCGTCCTCGGCTACACGGTGATCGGGATCATCCTGATCATTCTGGGTCTGCTGGCCGGCGGCTTCGGCTTTTACGGCAGCCGTCGGGCTCCATAGGGCGATCCCTTCACTAAATCCGTCGGCCGCCGAGGCGACCGGCGGATTTTTCTTTTAGGGGCGGCGCTTCCTTCCGCCGCTCGTTGAGGAACCGCGCCCCGAATAGATCACGCAGGGGAGGCCGTTGACCGTCAGTTGGGCATCGGTCACGGTGCTGGGATTGTACGATCCAAAACGGCACACTGGCCACGGCCCGGCCAGGGTCGAGGGTAGGTACTCCGTGCCGGGTAGGTAATAGTTCTCACCAACCTGGTCCACGCCAGCCGGCTTGGTGAACCACTCATCCGGGTGCTGGGCCAGCGCCTGGGTCATGAACTGATGCCAGATGGGGGCGGCGCCCACGATGCCTGTCGAATTGTGGGCGAGCGGATGGTTGTCCGGATTGCCGACCCATACCGCGGCCGCCAGGCTGGGGGTGAAGCCGACCGTCCAGTTATCGCGGAAGTCCTGTGTCGTTCCAGTCTTCGCAGCAACATGCCGGCCCGGAAGCGTCAGGTCGCCACCGCAGCCGAACTCCATGCAGCGGTTGCGGTCGTCCGACATGATCGAGTCGATGATGAACGACACTTGCTGGCTGACGGCCCGGAACTCGTTCTTGGCCGGGTCGTAGTTGAAGACCGTCTTTCCCAGCCCATCCTGGATATGCAATACCGGTGCCGGCCGGTGGCGGACGCCCAGGGTGGCCAGCGTTGAGGCGCCGGTGACCATGTCGAGGGGCGATACGCCGTAGCCGCCCAGGGTCAGGCTGGTGCCGTAGGCGTTGTCCGGCTGGTTGAGGCTGGTCACACCCATCCGTCGGGCCGTGTCGAGCACAGCCGGGATGCCAGTCAAGAGCTCGACCTTGATCGCTGGAATGTTGAGCGAGTTGCCCATGGCCATCTTCAACGGAAGGGTGCCGTGGTATCGCTGGTCGTAGTTTTGTGGTGCATAGGGCTTGTCGCCCTTGGGCCCGCCGCCCAGCGGAAACGTTAGCGGCTGGTCGTAGATCGGGCTGGTCATGTTGAGCTTGCCGCTCTCGATCGCCGCCGTGTAGGTGAACATCTTGAACGAGGATCCCGGCTGCCGAGTCGTGGTGGTGGCCATGTTGATCTGGCCGCCCGGGCGGTAGTAGTCGGCGCCACCGACCATCGCCAGGACCTGGCCGTTCTTTGGATCCATCGCCACCAGGGCGCCATCGTGGAAGTCGTAGTAGCTGCCCTGGCTTGCGACCTGATTGCGGACGACGGTTTCTCCCAGGTGTTGGAGGTTCAAATCGAGTGTGGTGTAGATCCGATATCCCTTGCGATCGCTGGGCCGGATATGGAATTGCTTGTCCAGCACCTGGAGGACGTAGTCGACGAAATGTGGGGCCTGCAGCGGGTTACTCGGGTAGAAGAATTGCAGTTTCTCGTTTTCGGCCGCGAGTTCCTGCGCCGGCGTGATCATCTTCTGGGAGACCATGGCCTTGAGCACTTCGAGCTGCCGGCTCCGGGCCTTGGTCGGGTTGATCAGCGGGCTGTTCTGCGTCGGTGCCTGGGGGAGCCCAGCCAGCATGGCGGCCTGCCCGAGTGTCAGGTCGTGCGCGTTGGAGTGAAAGAAGGCGCGCGCTGCCGCCTCGACGCCATAGCTCTGGCTGCCGTAATAGATGGTGTTGAGGTACATCTCGAGGATCTGCTCCTTCGAGTAGCGGTTGTTCAACTCGATGGCCAGCGTCGCCTCTTTCAGCTTGCGCTGGATGGTTGGCGGCGGGTTCGGACCGATGAAGACCTGTTTGACGAGCTGCTGGCTGATCGTGCTTCCACCCTGCGTGATGCGATGGCTGGTGTAGTTCTCGATCGCCGCGCGGGCGATGCCGCCCAGGTCTACCCCGTTGTTGTGAAAGAAAGTGTGATCTTCGATGGCGATGCTGGCCTGGCGGACGAAGGGCGACATGTAGTTGAGAGGCACCACGATCCGGTGGTCGCCGTGATCGCCGATGTCGTCGATCAGCGTGCCGTGCCGGTCGAAGATGAGCATGTCCTGGTGGAGACCGCTCGATGAAAGACCATCGACCGCCGGCAGGTCGCCGACCGACTCGGCTGCAATCGCGGGCACGGCCATCAGGGGAAGGGCAAACACCACGAGCAGCGCCAGGAGAACGCTGCGCCGGACCTTGAGCCGATGCTGAGTCTGGCGGAGCAGCCGTAAGCGGCGGTAGAAGGCATAGCGGGAACGACGGCGGCGCGGCATCAGGCTTCAGCCAGTGGGCTGGACGGTGGTGGAACGAACATCACTAAAGATGATAACGAAAATGTAGGGAAGTGTGTACGCCTGAGATCAAGCTACAGTTGAAGAGGCTGGATTGATCGGTGGAATGTTCGGGAGTCAGCGGCGGTTGATGAGAGTGCAACTTCAGGGAGGGTGATGATGGCAAAAGCTCTTGAAGACCAGGTCTTCCAGCAATTAGAGGAGCGACCGAGGCCGGCGGACGGAGACA
>VBHC01000085.1 GCA_005889535.1 Chloroflexota bacterium | reverse complement strand
ACTGATGGCGCGAGGCCTGACCAACCGCCAGATCGCCCGGCGGCTGGAGATCAGCGAGCACACCGTCAAGTTCCATGCGGGCGCCGTCCTGGGCAAGTTGAATGCCCGATCCCGCGCCGAGGCGGTGGCGCGAAGTATCGGATTAGGCTGGATCCTGGTCTGAGCCGGCTTGATCCGCTTTCGAGTCTCAGCCCAGGCTTGGCTGTGGCTGGATCTGCAGCGGATTGACTTCGAGGCCACCGCAGGCTGCGAACCGCG
>VBHC01000086.1 GCA_005889535.1 Chloroflexota bacterium | reverse complement strand
AACCGCCGCACCTGTCGGTCCGGCTGGTCGACGACGGCAGCACTTGGGCGGCGTTCGATGAGCTCAACCGCGTGGATGCTCTGGAACAGGGTTGGGACCAGGCGACGACGCGCCAGCTGGTCGATCTCTGCCACTGGCGCGCGGCCAACACGTCGCACCACTACTACGTGGCGTCGGAACCAGGGCGCGTGGTGGCGTATGTTGGCGTCTACCAGGCGGGAACGACGGCGTACGTGCATAGTCTGTTCACGCACCCCGCGGCGCGAGGAAAGGGTGTGGGCGCATCCCTGATGCTGGCGGTGAGCGACCGAGGTCACGCCATGGGATGTCAACGGGTCACCCTGGAGTGCGCTCGCGATTCGCGCCTGCCGGCTTACTACGCGGGTCTTGGGTTTCGGACCGTCGGAGAGGAGTGGGTCTGGACGAAGCCTTGATCGTTTCCTCCCCTCTCGTGAGGCAGGGTCGGGGAGGGGGAACATGGAGCGCGGAATTTCCCCTGGTCGGCCCGGCGGGCGAGCTCGTCGATCTCCGGCGGGTTTTTCTCTCGCACGGCATTGCGTCGCTGCCGCCCATGCGGCTCGACGAGAAGGCCTGGACCTTCGAGATCACGGTTCCTCTGGGCGCGGTTGGCGCCCGCACGCTCGCGATTTCACAGGCGCGCCCGGGACACGGGCTGGTGTCGGTGGCCGGCGAACCGCTCACGTCGGAGGTCGGCTCAGCCGCAATCGAGCAGGTCCGGCACGTCCTCAGCCTCGACCTCGACCTGACGCCCTTCTACGCCGTGGCTGCCGACGATCCTGACCTCAACTGGGTGGTCCGCGGCGCCGGCCGGATGGTCCGCAGTCCCACGGTGTTCGAAGACGTGGTGAAGACGATCTGCACCACGAATACCTCCTGGGGCGGAACGACCCGCATGGTGAACGCGCTCGTCGAGCACCTAGGGGAGAAGGCGCCTGGCGCCCCGGCCAGCGGTCCGCACGGCCGCGCCTTTCCAACAGCGGAAGCGATGGCTGCGGCGCCGGACCACTTCTATAAGAAGGTTGCGGGGGCGGGATACCGCGGCGCGTATTTGAAAGCCCTATCCACCGCCGTCGCTGAAGGCCGGGTCGACCTCGAATCCCTGGGCAGGATATCTCGCGATGCCCTGTCGGATGACGAGGTGGCCGCCGAGTTGCAAGCCCTGCCGGGTGTCGGCCCATACGCCGCCGCCCACATCATGCTGATGCTGGGCCGCTACTCGCGACTGATCCTCGACTCCTGGACTCGACCCACGTACGCCCGGCTGCTCGGCCGCAAGCGCCCCTTCAGCGACCGGACGATCGTGCGCCGCTTCGCCCGATACGGGCCGTACGCAGGGCTGGCGTTCTGGCTCTTTCTGACTCGCGATTGGATTACGGACGAGGCGCCGTCATATCCTTGGGTACAACCATGACGATGCCGGAGCTGCGGGTGCTGATCATCTCCCCAAGCCCATTGGCGCGCGGTGGACTGGTGGCGATGCTCGACGGCATGCCGGGCATCAAAACGGTGGGTGGGGGCGGGGTCACCGAGGCCGCGTCGCTGGCGGCGCAGCTGCTTCCCGACGCCGTGCTGCTCGATGCCGGCGATGGCGAGCCGGAGGACCTCGACGCGATCGCGCGGCTGGCTTCCGCGCAGCC
>VBHC01000188.1 GCA_005889535.1 Chloroflexota bacterium | reverse complement strand
CGGTGATCCTGGTGCGAATCGAGACCAATCCCGATGACGTCCATGGCATGATCGCCGCCCGGGGGGTGTTGACCGCGCGTGGCGGCAAGACGAGTCACGCCGCAGTGGTCGCCCGCGGCATGGGCAAGCCCTGCGTCGCCGGTGCCGAGAGTCTGCGGATCGACCTGGAGAAGCGGGTCTTCTCGGTGAACGGGACGAAGGTCAAAGAGGGCGACCTGATCACCATCAACGGATCAACGGGCGAGGTGATCCTGGGATCGGTCCCGATGATCGAACCGGCGATCAACAAGGACCTCAATCAATTGTTGACCTGGGCTGACGCCCGCCGGCGGCTCGGAGTGTGGGCGAACGCCGACTATCCCCGCGACGCCAAGGTGGCGCGCAGCTACGGCGCCCAGGGTATCGGGCTCTGCCGGACCGAGCACATGTTCATGGAGCAGGAGCGACTGCCTTTCGTGCAGAAGATGATCCTGTCCGAGGACGAAAAGGAACGTCGCCAGTGGCTGAGCAAGCTGTTGCCGTTCCAGCGGTCAGACTTCGTCGGCATCTTCAAGGAGATGCACGGCCTGCCCGTCATCATCCGGCTGATCGACCCACCGCTGCACGAGTTCTTGCCCAACTACGACGAGCAGCTGGTCAAGGTGACGACCATGCGGCTGAAGAAGGCGCCCAAGAAGAAGCTCGAGACGGAAGAGGCGCTGCTGCGCGCCATCGAGGGGATGCGCGAGCAGAACCCGATGCTGGGCCTGCGCGGGATCCGCCTGGGTCTGCTCTTCCCCGAGATCATCGAGATGCAGGTGCGGGCCATCCTGGAAGCCGCCATCTCACTCAAGAAGAAAAACGTCGACGTGAAACCCGAGATCATGATTCCCCTGGTCGGTCACGTCAACGAGCTCAGCCGTACCCGCGACAAGTTGGAAGCTGTCGTCAAGGAGGTCTTCGCCGAGCAGAAGTCCGACGTCTTCTATAAGTTCGGGACCATGATCGAGATCCCGCGGGCGGCCTTGACGGCGGACGAGATCGCGGAGTACGCCGAGTTCTTCTCCTTCGGCACCAATGACCTCACCCAGACGACCTTCGGGTTCTCACGCGACGACGCGGAGGGCAAGTTCCTGCTCAAGTACGTCGAGGAGAAGATCCTGCCGGTCAACCCCTTCGAGTCCCTCGACGTAAAGGGCGTCGGCCGTCTGATGACGATCGCGGTCGAGGAAGGCCGTAAGGCGCGCCCCGATCTGGAGATCGGCATCTGCGGCGAGCACGGCGGGGACCCGGCCTCGATCCGGTTCTGCCACACACTCGGGCTGAATTACGTCAGCTGCTCGCCCTACCGGGTGCCGGTCGCCAGGCTGGCGGCCGCCCAGGCGGCGATGGAACAAAAGGAGCGCGACCGCTAGCGGCACTTGGCTGAACCGCCTGCCCCGTAGTTATATGGGATAGGTGGGATCGGCCAACAGAGCGTTAAGCGCTGTCCTCTTGTTGGTGGTGCTGAGCGCGGGCGCCGGCGCCGTCTTCATCCGCAGCCACAAGCACCCGACCGCCTCCAGGGAGTTATCGGTCACCTCGACCCCGACGCCGCTGGCAACGCCATCGGCCTTCCCAGTGCCGACCGACGCCCGGCCAATTGAGACGACGCCGCCCAGAACGCTGTCGGCTCCGAGAGCGCACGCATCTCGCGCCGCTGTGGCTACCGCTTCAGCCTCGGCGACACGAGTGCCAAAGCCGGCACCGACGGCCAGCGCAGCGGCTCCAGGTCGCGTCACGCCCGACGCCTCAGCCGGCAGCGCCGTCGGCTATTTCGCAGCGGGTGGGTACCCCATCCTCGTCAACCAGCAGCATCCGGCTGTCGGCGGCTCGTACGTTTTCACCACCTGGAAGTGGGACGGCACGCACTGGGTCAAGCTGCTCGAAGGCACGGGCTCGCCGTACGCGGCGGGCAATATGGCGTACGACCCCGCCGTCGGAATGACCATCGTGATGACCGGCAGCACGGCCCGCGGCTGGAATGGCTCGTCATGGATCGACCTGGCTAGGGTGCCGGGAGCGATCACCGGCCAGCCGTACCTGGCGTTCGATGCCGCCCGAAACCAGTTGGTGCTCCTCGATTCCAATCCGACCGGCGCTGTGACATGGACATTTGACGGACGCAGCTGGAAACAGGCAGCCTCCTCGGCCGCACCGGCCCAGCACTACGGCGCCGGGTTCGCCTATGACCCCCGTATTCGGGCGATCGTGTTGGTTGGTGGCCGGCCGAGCATGGGAAGTGGGGCGTTCAACGACACCTGGACCTGGGACGGAACCGCCTGGCAGCAGCAGCATCCGGCGGCGGCGCCCTCAGGGGGCTACGGGACGATGGCGTTCGACTCCGCGACGCAGCAGATGGTGCTGCTCGAAGAAAATGGCACGACCTGGACCTGGAGTGGCTCGACCTGGACGCCCCTCGCCTCCACTCCCAGGCCATCGTACGGGTCCTATTCCGGCATGATCGACGACAGCGTCCATCACGATCTGTTCCTTTGGGAAGGTGTCGGCGGGTATGAGTCCGGCAGTCAGACCTGGACCTATGCCAACGGGACCTGGACGCGTCGCTGAGCGTTGCGGAGTCCGGCGGTGACCGGCAAGCGGGTCGCCGCGGGCCACGCGGAGGGCGGCTTGCGAATGCTGAAAATCATTTCTGAGCCGCCCACGTAGTCGATGGACTCGATGGTG
>VBHC01000187.1 GCA_005889535.1 Chloroflexota bacterium | reverse complement strand
CCGGGAGACGACGTTGGTGACGTCGCTCGCGCTGTCGTTGGCGACGTTGACCTCAGCACCACCAGAGGCCGACGCGGTGTTGGTCAGCGAGGCCGCGGCAGCCTGCCCGACATTGACGGTGATCGAGATCGCCGGAAAGGATCCGCTGCTCGTAACCACGTCGGTGCTCGTGCAGGTCACCGTCTGGGCGGCGATGCCGCAGGACCAGCCTGTCCCCGAGGCCGCCGTCGGCGTCAGTCCCGCCGGCAGCGTGTCGGTCACGGTCGTCGTGCCGCTGGTTGCACTCCCGCCGGCGTTGCTCACGGTCAGCGTGTATGTCCCCGTGCTCCCGCGGACAAATGGATCGGCGTGACTCTTGGCGAGCGTGAGATCGGGTGTGCATTCCGCACCGGAGCTGGCGCCGGGAATCTGGTTGGCCGTGATCGTCGCCTGCGAGCCGAGTGCACCCGGCGTCGCGCCGAACGCGTTCTGGCTGGTGGTGGTCGTTCCATTGACCCCGCCGTTGACGTTGACGGTCGCCGGCACGCTGGTGCTCAGCACCACACCACCACCGCCACCACCGCCGGGGCCGTGGTAATCGAGAGCGCCGCCCGCGTCGGTCGGCCAGGCATTGGAGCCGGCCCCACCACGCGCATTGACGGTGAGACCGCCAAGGGCGCCGGTCTGGGTCACGACGACCACCGATCCGCCCGCACCGCCACCGCCGCCGCCGTCGTTCAACGGGACGACGCCGGTGCCGCCGTCTGTCGTGATGGTGCCGGTTCCGGTGACGCTGCCGGTTCGGATCATGACGATGGCGCCCCCGTTCCCGCCGCTGCTCGCGTTCGCCGAACCCGCGTTGTTGCGGGTCCCGGCCCCGCCGCCCGCTCCGGCTGTGACACGCGCCGCCGTTGCGGGGAAGGCCGCCCCCCCGAACCCACCCATTGCCAGGCTGGTGTTCCAGGAGTTGCCGCCCATTCCACCCGCCCCACCGTTGGCACCCCCGCCGCCGCCCGTATTCTGGTCGTTGGCCGAGGGATGCGGATCGGTCCCGCCACCGCCCGCGGTCGCCGGTGCTCCCCGGGCCGTGCTGCCGTTGGGGTAGCCGTCAACCAGGTTGTTGACAGTGCCGCCGGCCAGTGAATCGAAGACATATTGCGGCGTCCCCGCAATCCCCTCGCCCTTCTGCGCGTGGAAATTGTTCGCGCTCAGATTTACGTAATCGGTACCCGTCCCACCGGCACCGCCGGCAAGCTGCCGGCCGAGACCGGCGCGAAAGCCTTCCTGGCTGACGCTGACCGCGGCCCCGTTCAGATTGAGAGCGCCGTCGACGTCGAAGACCAGGACGCCGCCGGTCGATCCATTGAAGGCGCCGGCCGTCAGTCCACCCGCAAGTGTGGCCGCCACGTACTGCGGCACGCGGATGACCTGGAAGTTGCGCTGTCCCTGGGTCGGCGTCGGCAGGGCATGGGTGTAGGTGTTGAGCAGCACGCTGCTGACGGTGAGGGCGCCGCCGACAAGCGGCACGGCGCTGGTTGCGACTGCGTACTCGTAGAGGCCCGCGCTATTGAGGCCGGTCCAGCCGCTCGCCGGGTCGCCGGCGACCCCATTGCCGTATGCCCCGGTGTTCGTCGAGTCGATGGCGGCGTCCTGCATCTGGATGACCAGCAGGAGGTCACCGGCCGCGATCGGGCTCGGCGCACCCGTCGCCGGGCCGAGGGTGATGGTGGTCGTGCCGGCGGCGGCCGTGAGAACGCCGGGGTAATAGGTGTTGATCACGCCGTTCAGGGTGGCCGTGCCGTCGCGCCCCGGAGTCGCGCATGTACCTGCCGCCTGGACCGGCGCCGACGGAATCACAAACGCGACGATCGCGGCCCCCAGCAAAAGGACCCGTATCCCCCCGCGGTGGCCCAAGCGGGCCATGTCGTTAGTGCAAACGAATGGGCAAACGGAAACCGTCGCCTAGGTGGACGGACTCCGGCATCCTTATAGATGTGCCCCTGGATTGGCGGCGGAACCTTGCCGCCCTCTGGCTCGCCGAGCTGACCGCGATTCTGGGCTTTTCATTCGCCTTTCCCTTCCTGCCGCTGTTCCTCCACCAGGACCTGCATATCCCCGCCGGACCTCAGCTCGCCTTCTGGACCGGGATCACCGGCGGCGCGACCGGGCTTGCGCTCGCCTGCACCGCTCCGATCTGGGGAAGGCTGGCCGATCGCTACGGCCGCAAGCCGATGCTGGTGCGCGCCATGGTCGGCGGCGGGATCTCGGTCGGTCTGATGGGGCTGTCACAGTCCGCCCTGCAACTGACGGTCTTGCGCGGCGTCCAGGGCGCGAGCTCCGGTACCGTCGCCGCCGCCACGGCCCTGGTCGCTACCGAAACGCCGGCGCCGCACCTGGCCTGGGCGCTCGGCATTCTGAGCTCGGCGATCTCGCTGGGGAGCGCCGTCGGCCCGGCCGCCGGTGGCCTGGCGGCAAACTTCGTCGGATTGCGGGCGATCTTCGTGGGCGGCGGAGCGCTGCTGTTGCTGGCCACCATCCCGGTGCTGTTTGTCGTCAAAGAAACCCCGCGGCGGGTCGTGCGGGAGGCAGCTCCGCGAACGATGGACGTCCTTCACGCCGCGGCTCCGGGAACTGTCGGCGCGCTGGGGGTGCTGATTGCCGCGCAAGGTCTGCAGCAGACCCTTCACGCCGCGGCTCCGGGAACTGTCGGCGCGCTGGGGGTGCTGATTGCCGCGCAAGGTCTGCAGCAGACCAGCTACGCCGCGGCCCAGCAGCTCGTCGTGCTGCGCCTGCTGCAACTGACCGGCGCTGGTGACGCCAAGCCCCTGACCGGAATCACCTTCGCCGTCGCCGGGATCGCCACCGCCCTGGCGTCGCTGACCTACTCACGGCTGCTGCGCCGCACGAGCTACCGG
>VBHC01000014.1 GCA_005889535.1 Chloroflexota bacterium | reverse complement strand
TCGACCCGGTTGCGCCATCAGCACGGACAATGCCTACGAGCCGGTCGTGATCGAGGGTGAAGCCGAGTTGATCGACAACGCCGCGGCGATCGCCGCCTTCGTCGCCGCCACCAATCAGAAATACGGAACCGACTAAGCCATCGATTTCTTTAGCTCGCCGTCGAATGCCTGTTTCCGGGTACAACCGGCCTGGGCCTTTGGCCTCACCGAATCCGACTTCACCGGCTCCCCCACCCGCTGGACGTTTTCGCCCAACCCGAGCTGATCTTTTGCGCAGTTGATTGCGATCCCTATCCGAGAATTGACGCTGCGCCGAGCAGAGGATATTTTTCGTCCCGAAGAGGACTTCGCTGAAGGGGAGGAAGCGCTGTGGGACCACTGGCCACCGCCAATCACGAGATCCGTGAGGCCGAGCGCTCCGAGGAGGAGCGCCGGCTCGCCAAGCTCGTCGAGCCGCGACGTCTGACGGATCGGCTCCTCAACCAGCTCGAGGAGTTGAATCTCGACGGTGTAGGACTGGTACCAGACGACTGCGAGCCGAGCCTGGCCGAGCTACGCACCCACCTCACGGGCCTGGCGGGAGTCGAGCGCTCGCTGATCGATCGGCTTCAATCCGGGACGCGGACGGCCGAGCTGATCGAAACCATCTTCAGTATCCAGGAGGTCATCTCTCCGCCGACGCTGCCACCGGGCACGCTGCCCCTCGACGACGTGGAACCCTAGCGCCGCCGGAACAGAAAGACGTCTGTCAGGTAGGGCAGCATGATCGGCGTGCGGTCCACCAGCGCGCTCACCTGGTCGCGGACGGTTGAGCGTTCGCCGTCGCTCAGGGTCGCGATGAAGCTGATGGATAGAACGCGGGCCACCAGGCCGTCGGCGTCGACCGCCTGCTCATAGCTGAACTGGCGTTCACCAGTGGGGCGGAATAGCGCACTCGCCATCATCGACTCGCGCCACGAATCGCGTTCGTGGATGGGGGCCCGACCGCGATGCGGGCGGATGATCGCGTCGATCGCTGCCTGCAGGGGATCACGCTTATCGCGCCGGTTCCAGATCAAACCCAGGCCGCCTTGCGGACGCAGGACGCGATGGATCTCGCGCAGCGCCGCCGCGCCGCTAAACCAGTGAAACGCTTGCGCAGCCGTGACGGCGTCAGCGGATGCATCGCCGCAGGGGATCGCTTCGGCGGTTCCGTCCAGCACCTCGATGCCAGGGACCACCCGGGCGAGCTCGACCCGCATGGCCGCCACCGGTTCGATGGCGATGACCCGTGCGCCGGTCGGGCGCAACATCCGGCTGAACTTCCCGGTGCCCGCGCCGAGGTCGACAACGGTCGACGCTGATGTGATGTCGAGCTGGTCAACCATCCAGTCGATGGCGGCCTGCGGGTAGCCCGGCCGGCCGCGCTCGTATGCGGCAGCCGCCCGCCCAAACCCCTCTGCCGCCGTCCTGTGGATGCTCACCGTCCCAGCCTACCTGCCCTGACACGGCAAAAAACGTCGCATCCGCCGCCACGCTGGCGGCGATGGGAGCGCCCGCTAGGATAGCGACGTGATCGCCCGCCCCTGGATCGCGCTCTCAACGGTCGCCGTGTTATCCGCCTGCGGAAACGCGGCCAATCCATCGGCCAAGCCGCCGACCGCTCAGGAGATCCTCAATAAACCTGACAAGGCGAACGTCAAGGACGCCCATTTCACGCTGGTGGCGCACATCGTGAGCGGCAGCACCGCCTTCGACGCCACCGGCGACGGCTTCATCGTGATCAAGCCGCAGCAGGCGTCGCAATTCACGATGCAAACGACCGTCGCAGGTCAGAGCCTGAAATTCGAGGAGATCATCATCGGCGACAAGGAATACGATCTCTCACCGGACAACCCGCGCTGGACGGTCAAACCGAGCACGATGTCCTCCAACCCGAGCTCGTTCAAGGGTACCAACGCAAGCTACGTCGGCGAGGAAACGCTGGCCCAGGGGAAAGCCTGGCATGTCAAGGCCAAGGATGACGGCGGCAACCCATTCGACGCCTGGGTGCGGGAGAGCGACGGCTATCCACTGAAGTACGCGAACACCTCACAGGGATCAACCTTCACCGCGACCTTTGACCGCTTCAACACCGGGGAGACGGTCAGCGCCCCGCCGGCCTCGGCGATCCAGCAGTGACCCGAACGACGATCGGGCAGCTGACCGCCGTCAGTATCGGCGCCGCCATGCTCGCCGCCTGCGGCGGCCCGGGTGCTCCGTTAGGTCCGCCCAGCCCCAAGGACATCCTGGCGAAGCCCCTGCACGCCAACCTGAAGGACGCCCATTTCCTCGTTACCGGCAAGTTCGCCGAGCAAGGGGTATCGGTGGACCTGGCCGGCGACGGCGAGCTCGTCTACAAGGCCCCGGGTGCCGGCCGGTTCAAATTCCAGACGATGGTCGCGGGGCAAAAGATCAGCTATGAGGACATCTCGATCGGCGGGAAGGACTACACGTTAAGCGACCCCGGAACCGGCAAGTGGACCTCGAGGGCAACGACGTCCGGCCTCGGCCCGGGAAGCTTCAGCGGTGTTTCGGATTTCAAGTACGTGGGAGAAGAGAACCTGGCGAAGGGCAAGGCCTGGCATGCCACGGCCAAGGACAAAGATGGCAATGGCTTCGAAGGCTGGATCCGCGAGAGTGACGGCTACCCGCTCAAGTATCTGATCGCGCAACAGAGCAACGCCCTGACCCTGACCTTCGATAGATTTAACGCCGGGGTTACCATCTCACCGCCGCCGGCAGCACAAGTGGTGCAGGGCTAAGCTGGCTCGCAAGTTCGTCGTCCTGACCGCGATGGCCGGCCTGCTGGCCGCTTCCTGCGGGATTCCCACACCCGCGGCGCCACCCAGCGCGAAGGAGGTGCTGGCCAAGCCGCAGCAGTCAAACCTGAAGGACGCGCACTTCAAGGTGACGGGAAAGATCAGTGATAACGGCGTCACCGTGGAGCTCCTCGGCGACGGTGCCCTCGTCTACAAGCCGAAGCCGCAAGGCCACTTCAAGTTCCAGACGACAGTCGGCGGTCAGAGCCTCACGATCGAAGAGATCTCGCTCGATGGGACAAACTATGGATTGACCCCAAGCAGCCCGAAGTGGGTGGCGTCGAAAAGTACGTCCGGCTTCGATCCGACGGCATTCAGCGGCGCCAGCGACCAGAAGTACGTCGGCGAGGCGAACCTGGCACAGGGCAAGGCCTGGCACGCGACCGCCAAGGACAAGGATGGCAACGCGTTCGACGCCTACATCCGGGAGAGTGACGGCTACCCGATCAAATATGTCGAGACCCAGAGCGGTGGGCAGAACATCACGTTGACCTTCGACCGGTACAACGCCGGCGAGACCATCACCGCTCCGCCCGCCGACCAGATCCAGCCAGGCTAGTTCCCCATGGAGTCATTCGCTCGCACTGGCGAGGCGATCCGCGCCACCACCAGCAAGCTGGAAAAGACGCGCCTGCTCGGCGAATACTTCGCCACGCTCGATGATGAGACTCTGCCGCTGGCGGCGGTGTACTTCACGGCCCGGCCCTTCGCCGATCGAGATCAGCGAAAGCTGAACCTGGGTTACGCGGTCATCCGCAACGCCGTCTGCGACCTGGCGCAGGTCGATGAGGAGGCGCTGGGCGAGTCCTACATGCGTCACAGCGATGTCGGCGATGTCATCGAGGAAGTTCTCGATGGCCACACGCATCCACACCCGACGTCACTGCGTGACGTGTACGACACGTTCGTGCGGGTCTACGAGCAGCGAACCGTCAAGAAAAAGACCGAGGCGCTGCGCGAGCTGCTCGATCGACTGACGCCGCGCGAGGCCAAGTACATCGGCAAGATCCTCACCGGCGATCTGCGCATCGGGCTTCGCGCCGGGCTCGTCGAAGAAGGGATCGCGAAGGCATTCGGGGCGCCGTTCGCTGACGTGTCGTGGGCCAGTATGTTGACCGGAGATATCGGCGAAGTCGCGCTGCTGGCTCGACGCGGCGGGCTGCGGTCGGCGCGGCTGCGATTGATGCATCCCCTGCAGTTCATGCTGGCGTCGCCCGAAGAGGATGCCGCGGCCATCATGCGGCGAGTTGGCGGGGAAGCCTGGGTCGAGGATAAATACGATGGGATCCGCGGGCAGCTGCACAAGGAGGGCGAACGAGTCGTCCTCTACTCGCGGGATCTCAACGAAGTGACCGCCGCCTTTCCCGAGGTGGTCACCGCAGCCGGGGCGGTCCCGCACGACGTCCTGCTCGACGGCGAATTGCTGGCGTTCAAAGATGGCGTCGTGCGTCCCTTCTTTGAGCTGCAGCACCGGTTGGGGCGCAAGGTGGTCAGCGCTCAGCTTCTCACTGAAGTGCCGGTGATCTTCGTGGCCTTCGACCTGCTCTACCTGGACGGTCGCAACCTGCTGGAAGAGCCGCTCCGCGAACGACGGAGGTTGCTCGATGATCTGAGCCTTCCCTCCCCCTTCATGCTGGCCTACCTGATCCAGGCGAACAACCCGGAGGAGCTCGACCGGATTTTCGACGCGGCGCGCTCCCGAAACAACGAGGGCTTGATGGTGAAGGACCCGGCCAGCAAGTACACGCCTGGACGGCGTGGCCTGGGCTGGCTGAAGTTGAAGAAGGCACTGGCGACGCTCGATGTGGTTGTAACCGGAGTCGAGGTCGGCCACGGCAAGCGAAAGAATGTCCTATCCGATTACACCTTCGCCGTCTATGACGAGCAAGCAGATCGGCTGGTCAACATCGGGAAGGCCTACTCGGGCCTCACCGATGTGGAGATCGCCGAGATGACCGACTATTTCAAGTCGATCACCCTGAAGGACTACGGTCGTTTCCGGCTGGTGCAGCCGGAGGTCGTCCTCGAGGTTGCCTTCGACGCCATCATGGAGTCGGGCCGGCACAACTCCGGCTACGCGCTACGCTTTCCCCGCATCAAGCAGATCCGGCGCGACAAGACGGTCCGCGACATCGACACCCTGGCCAACGTGGCGACGATGCATCGCGCCTTTACGGCCGAGCGGGTGCAGCTGGTCGAATCGGCGCAGGGCTAATGATGAGTCGCTGGAGGGACGAGCGGGCCGAGCCGCCTCGCGAATCGGGGGATCGCGGGGCTTCGCCAGGATAAGAGAAGTTGATCCACCGCCTCACGAAGCAGCTCCTCTTCGGTCATCCCCGCCTCCTGTGCCATCCGAGCAAGCCCGCGGAGCTCTTCATCATCGAGCGTGATCGCAATCCTCGTCATCCGCTAACCTCCCTCGGCACGGCTTGTGATGCTGCCGCCCGATTCCGCGCCACCACGATAAGGGCCACCGCGGCCAGAATGATTCCTCCGGCGATGAGCGTCCGGGCGTTCAGCGCCTCGCCGAGGAATGCCGCCCCCAGGATGACGGCGACCACCGGGTTGACGTAGGCATAGGTCGACACCAGCGAAAGCGGTGCCGATCGCAGTAACCAGACATAGGCGCTGAATCCAACCAGGCTGCCGAAGACGATCAGATAGAGCAGTGCCACAAGCGACGTGGTTGAGATGCTCTGGATGTGAACACGGCCAAGTTCGCCGGTCAGGATGCTGGCCAGGCCGAAGAGGACGCCGGCCCACAGCATTTCCATCGCGGCAGCGACGAGCGGACGCATTGGGAGCTTGACGTGACGGGTGAACACGGAGCCGCTGGCCCAGCAGATCGGGGCAGCCAGCGCGAGCGCCGCGCCGATCAGCCGAACATGCCCGGACCCTGGCGAGCCGATCAGGAAGGCCACCCCGCCGAAACCAAGCACCAGGCCGACGATGGCGAGCGCAGGCAGGCGGCGGCCGAAGATCACCCGATCGATGATCGCCATCCACAACGGCGCCGTGGCGACCAGGAGTGCGACAACCCCGGTCGGCGCGTACTGCTCGGCCAGGATGACCCCACCATTGCCACCGAGCAGTAGCGCTGCGCCGATGAAGAGCGCGGCCCCCCATTGGGCGGCTCCAAGGCGGTCCCGGCCGACGTCGCCGCCGCGGACGGCCAGCGCGTACAGGACGCCGCCGGCGACGAGAAACCGCAGCGAGCCCATCAGCAACGGCGGGATGGTGTCGATCGCGAACTTGATGCCGAGGTAGGTGGATCCCCAGAGGAGGTAGACCGTGCCCAGCGCCAGCCAGATGCGGGCGGCCGGGGTGGCCGCCCGCTCCCGTGCCTGCCGATTTAGCGCCTGCGCCACGTCAGCGGGACCGAACTTCCGTGCAGTTGCCAACGCCGTCGCTCTGCGTGCTCAGGCTGCCTTGCGCTCGTCCTTTCGGCGAGCTAGAGGCCACCCCAACTTGGTAAGGGGAGTCAGATAGCGCGAGTGCCGAGCCAGCCGCTGCTGCTTGGCCTCCCGCCGGAGATGGGCCTGCTTGTCCATCGCCCACGTATATAGAGAGTAGTAATCCTGCATTGTCTTCGTCACCTCGCTGTAACCGTTGCTTGCCTTCAGAAGAGTTACAACAGCATTCTAGCGTGTTAGAGTTAACCCGTCAAGTGGTATAAGGGGGTTACAGGTGAACGATTCGGTAACAAGTTCGGCGCCCCTGATGCCCATGGTGACGGGCCACCTGGCGCGGCTTCAGACCGGCCTGGATTTCGTCAACACGCTCGATCTCTGGCCCGTCCCCCACGATCACCTGGAATCCCCAACCCAGGCACTCGACTGGCTGGTGGAACACGACCTGATGCACCGCGAGGCCCGGCTCCACCTGCTGGCCCAGTACGGCGCCTCTCCCGCCAGCGGGACGGAGACGCTGGCCCGACTGCGCCGGGTCCGCCAGGCGATGCGGGGGGTGCTCGAGGCGGCCTCCGCGCACAAGCCGCCGCAGGCCGCCGACCTGGACGAGATCAACCGCGCCCTTCGAACGCATTACATCTACGAGCTGGTCCCCGCAACCGACGGCGTCTCGCTCGACCATCGCCACCAGGGAGACCCCGTGGATGGCGCCATCGCCCGGCTTGCCGAATCGATCGCGCGTGAGCTGATCCAGGGCGAGACGTCGCGCCTGCGGATCTGTGAGAACCCGCAATGCCGGTGGGTGTTCAAGGACACCTCGCGCACCGGGAAACGCAAATGGTGCAGCATGCGAAGCTGCGGCAACCGCGCCAAGGTCGCCCGGCACCGCGCCCGTCGCAAGGCCGTCGTCAACTAATAGAATGTCCGCCCGGAGGGGTGTCCGAGCGGTTTAAGGTGCGGCTCTCGAAAAGCCGTGTGGCGGCAACGCCACCGCGAGTTCGAATCTCGCCCCCTCCGCCAGTCACCTTCCATGATCTAGGCGGCTTGAAGCTTTAACCGCCGGTAGGCATGCCGGGCGTACGGCAACCAGCGGATCGGCTCCGGGGCAATCGCGACCAGCCGCGCGAGGGCCAACCGGCCGGCGGCAAAGGCGACCCGCTGTGCACCTCCCCAGTGCAGCCCGTAATCCGCACGCAGCCTGGGCGGCAGCAGGCCGGCGGTGATGATGTGCATCGGCAAAAAGGCGACCCCCGGAACCCGGCGGATCCGCGGCTGGAGTACCAGCCATCCCATCTCGCGCGTATCAGCGCCCACCGTGAGCTCACTTCCATCGATCAGTCCATCGAGGTAGGCGTCGAAGGCCTCGAGGTTGGCCGGGTACATCTCTCGTGGGATGCCGAGCAGGACACCGATTTCCTTCGTGTCCTGGTAGTAACGGTTCGCATCAGCGGCGCTCAGCGGGCCGACGAAGGCCCGGTACGTACGGAGCCCCGAGTAGACCAGCGTGGCGTGAACCCACATCAGCAAATCCGGATCCAGCGCCGAATACCCCGGACCTTCGATGGTACGGTGCCTGGCATTGATCAGCCGGACCGCCTGCATCGCCGCCGCCCGTGGGCCAAAGACGATGGTCATGGTCAGGTCAAGCGTCCGGCGAAGGCGGCCGACCGTATCCTCTTCGAACCGGCTGTGGTCGCGTACGCCAGCGGCGACTCGCGGGTGCGCCAGCTGCATCAGGAGGGCGCAGGTCCCTCCCAGCGTCACGACGGACTCGCGGTTCACCCGCCAGATCGCGGACTCGGGCCCGAACAAGCCGGCGTCCTCGATTATGCTTCCAGACGCCATCGATCCCAGTCTAGTAACCGGCGCGCGCGACGACGCCCACTACATGGAGCGTGCCCTGGCGCAAGCTCGGCACGCCGCCGCGATGGGTGAGGTTCCGGTCGGCGCGGTGATGGTGCGCGACGGATCCGTCCTGGCGGAAGCCCACAACCTGATCGAAAGCACGCCGGACGCGACCGCCCACGCCGAAATGCTCGTCCTCCGGCAAGCGGCCGCTCTCGCGCAGTCGTGGCGGCTCGACGGTGTCACCCTCTATGTCACCCTCGAGCCATGTCCGATGTGCGCCGGCGCGATGGTGCTGGCCCGCATCGACCGGCTGGTCTATGGAGCCCCCGATCCGAAGAAGGGCGCGGTCGATTCCGTATACGACGTCCTGCGCCATCCCGCGAACAACCACCGGGTGGAAATCAGCTCGGGGATCCTGGCGGAACCGTCGGGCCGCCTGCTGCGCGACTTTTTTGCCGCCCGGCGCGGCCGATTCGTTTAGCCGCTACTGGTCGCCGCCGGCGGGCTTTGGCTGGTGATCCCCGGACTGGGATCCGCTTCGGGCTTGCAAGTCGCGCTTGCTTCCGCGCAGGGTCTGGTCGACGTGCGACTGGGTACGACTGACAGCGGCCGCCGTGTCCTGATCCCCGCTTGCGGCCAGCGACCCGGCGAGGCGCTTGACACTGGCATCGGCGCGCGCGGCGCGATCATCCATGAAGCGGGCGAGATCCTCCGCCGTCCTGGTATCCAACGCGCTGGCGGCGATCGACCGGTCGAACTGCGTCACGGCGCTGTCGTACTGGTCCATGAGACGCACCCCATCCTGCACGCGGCCAAGCGCAAAGAGATGCTGGGCCTCATCGAGCCGGACGTCGGCGAAGTGCAGCTGCAGCCGGGCGCGGGCACCGGAGTCGAACGTGGTTGCCAGCTGGGCTCGCTCGATTCCGAGCTTGATGGCGTACAGCGGATCGCCCGGGAGACTGTTGGCGGAGGCGGCCGCGGCGGTCAGGCTCGCCAGCATCAACGCCGCCAGACACGCGCCGGCGAGAGCGAGGCGCGCGACCGGTCTGGGCACGGCAACGGGTAGGTGCCAGCGCCACCGGCGGTGGCGGGCCGCGGCGCTCGCCAGCATCCGGTTCCGAGCGCGCAGCCGGAACGCCGGGTCGGCAGTCGGCGCGCCCAGTCCACCCAGGTCTACGGACAATCGGAGGAGCGTGACCAGCTCGTTGCGATCGGCCGGATAGCGGCGCAGGACGTCCTGCAGGTTGCGCTTCTCGTCCATGGCTTCGAGGCACTCCTGGAGCGGACGGCTCAGATCAGGCACGCCGGGCCTCCACCTGCTCGCGCTCCAGCAGGAAGCGATTGAGGCTGGCGAGCGCCCGGTGCTGCATCGAGTGAATGGCGCCGGGGCGCCGGCGCATCAGGTGGGCGATCTCGTCGACGTCCAGGTTGTCGATGAAGCGCATAGTGATCACCTGCTGCTGCTCTGGCGTCAGCCGTCGCAACGCCTCGACCAGGCGGCGCCGTTCCTCCGAGTTCTGGGCCAGCGCGGCGGGATCGGCATGGGGGCGACCGTCCTGGACCTG
>VBHC01000013.1 GCA_005889535.1 Chloroflexota bacterium | reverse complement strand
GGCGGTATGGGAGATCAGGATGGTGTGGTCGTTCGTCATCAACGTCCCATTGGAGGTCAGGAAATTGAGCAGGTGCGGCATCTGCTCCAGGTCCGACTGAACGCCCGGTGCGTCCCGCAGGTAGTGGGTATTGTCGAAGACCAGGTAGATCACGTGCTTGACCGGGCCCGATAGCTGACATCCGCCGGTGGTCGTCGCCGCTTTACTGGCGGATGCGCTGACCGCGGTGATTCCGGCGATACTGGCGGGCAGCAACGCAAGCGCCATCAGGCGGGCAATCGCGGATCGGAGAACGGGGCGTAACTTCATGTTCCCTCCTTGCTTGACCTGGTCGTCCCCTCGCACTCTGTCGGCGGCGCGGAATGTTTTGGCGAAAACCCAATGAACGTTCGGTTAAGCCGAGACGCCGACCGCCCTGTATTGTGGCAGAGAAATGCGGATTGGTCTAGACGTCGCGCAACATCAACTGCTTTGGCCGGCGCTGCAGGAAAGAGTGCAATTCGCCGAGCACGCCGGCTTCGACGGGGCGTGGGTCTTCGATCATTTCAAGCCGCTGTACGGCAACCCGAACGGGCCTTGCATGGAAGGTTGGACGCTGCTGGCGGGGCTGGCGGCTCAGACGTCGCGGATCCGCCTGGGCGTCCTGGTCACCGGGGTCACCTACCGGCACCCGTCCATCCTGGCGGCGGAGGCGGCCACGATCGATCACATCTCCAACGGGCGGCTCGAGATCGGCTTGGGGGCGGCCTGGCACCAGCCCGAGCACGAAGAATTGGGCATTCCGTTTCCGGGGATCAAGGAGCGCGCCGAACGGCTGGACGAATCGGTCCAGGTCATGCGACTGGTGATGACGACCGACCGGGCCCGCTTCAAGGGCCGGCATTACCAGCTCGACGACGCCAGCTACCACCCGCGCCCAGTGCAGAAACCGCATCCGCCGATCTGGATTGGCGCCAGCGGCGAGCAGCTCATGCTGCCGATCGTGGCTCGCCGAGCCGATGCCTGGCACGCCTTCGGCTCGGATCAGTCGATGGCAGCCAAGTCACGGGTGCTCGACCAGCTCGCCGAGAAGGCGGGGCGCGATCCAAAGCGCATCCTTCGATCAGCGTCGCTGTCGCTCTCGCGGCCATGGGACCAGGTCCGCCGCCGGGCGGAGCACCTACGGGAAGCCGGATTCGGTTACCTGATCGCCGAGTGGCCGTCGGAGGGGAAGGGACGCCTCGAGGAGTTCGTCGATAAGGTGATGCCCGAGCTCGCGAGTTAGGAACTAGCCGCGCTTTGCGGCCTTCTGGCGCTTGACCTTGTTCGCCTGCTTGCCTAACGCGGTCCGCGTTTTCTTCGGCAGATGGGCGACGGTCCGCTTTTTCTTCGCGGCTGCTGCCGCCTTCTTGATATTCTTCCGCGCGGCCGCCCGCTGCTTCTCGCTTGCCATTGAGAGACCTCCTGATTGATGGGTACTCTCAGAATGCCGAAATAAGGCGAACGGATGCAACGGGCCCCCACCCTGGCCCTCCCCCGCAAGCGAGGGAGGGATTTGTGAGGTTGAGAATTATCCCGTGCGAAGGCGCTGGCGGCCGCTGTAGACGTTGAGGCTGCGCCCGCGGAGAAAACCGATGAGAGTCAGGTTCGATGCCTGCGCGAGGTCACGCGCCAGGCTCGACGGCGCCGAGACCGCGACGAGCACCGGGATCCGGGCCTGCAGCGTCTTCTGCACGATCTCAAAGGAGGTGCGACCGCTGACCATCAGGATGTGGCGCTCGAGCGGGATCAGTTCCCGATCGAGTGCGTGGCCAATCACCTTGTCGACCGCGTTGTGCCGGCCGATATCTTCGCGGACCACCACTGGCTTCCCGTCCAGGGTGAAGAGACCGGCGGCATGGAGGCCGCCGGTGCGGGCGAAGATCGCCTGTTCGGCACGAAGCCGAGCGTCGAGCCCGTAGATCACCTCCGGGTCGAGGCGGACCTCATCGTCCGATAGCGGGGGCGCAGCCTGGTGGATCGCCTCGATGGTACTGACGCCGCAGAGGCCGCAACTGGAGGCAGAGAGAAAATTGCGCTGCCACCGCTGGTCAACCCCGGGCGCCGTTCCGGTCAGCTCGACCTCGAGGACGTTCTCCAGGTCGGGATGCTCGCCGTTCGGCAGTACGCGGATGCCGGCGACCTCGGCCCTTGCCCTGATGATCCCCTCACCGAAGAGAAAACCCAGCGCCAGCTCACGCTCGTGACCGGGCGTCCGCATCATCACCGTCAGCGGCACGTCGCCAACTCGAATTTCGAGGGGCTCCTCAGCGGCCAGCTGGTCCTCGACCCGGGCGCCGGCCTCCTCACCGTAGCGGAGCACCCCTGCCCGATGCGAGCTGCGGTCCCTCATCGAACGATGCTAACGAACCTCCTCCCAGCGGTAGGCAACCATACCGCCGATGAACGGGATGGATAAGCCGGGTCTGGCGAGATACGGTTCGACGCCGCTGTAAAGCGGGATGACGCGGTTCTGGGAGAGCGCGACCGACTCGGCCTGCTGGTAGGCCGTCAGCGCCGCATCCCAACTGGCCGCCGCCCGACCCTGGTCGAGGGCGCGTTCGATCTCCGGATCGAAGAGGCGCAGGTTGTTGAACTGGGCGTTCGCTCGCAGTATGTTCTCCAGGATGTCCGATGGATACGGCACGTCGGCACTCCAGGTGTCGATGAAGAATGGCAGCTTGTCGAGCGCGGCCTGGTTGAAGAAATCGCCGGTCGGATGGAGCACGACGCTGCGGCCGGTGGCGCTGCTGAGCTGGTCCTGCAGGTCCGCCGCGACCCGGCCCACCGTCGCATTCGTCGAGAAGTAGAGGTCGATCGTGCCCGGGAAGGATGCCTGATCGAGCGCCGCCCTGGCGGCCGCCGGGTCGTGCACAGGAAGCTGGCGATTGAGGTGGCCGGGCACGCCGGGGGGCAGCAAATCCGTCGCCGGCGCCGCCAGCATCGAGCCGAACAGCGCCAGGTCGGTCAGCCGGGAGCGATCGACCGCCTGGGCGATCGCCAGGCGATCCGGCGGACCGTAGCCACTGCCGGCACTGGTATTGAAGCCGAGCCATGTGGTCCGCGCCGTCGGGACCTTGTGGAGCTCCGCCGCGTGGGCCGGGTCCCTGGCGAAGGCGAGCAGTTGCGGACCGGTAAAGCCATGCGCGACGTCGACGGCGCCGCTGGTGAAGCGATCGAGCCGCTTCGCATTGTCCGGCTCGATCTCGATGTCTACCTTGCGGACGGAGGGGCGGGCACCCCAATAGCCGTCGAACGCGGAGAGATGGATGGCACGGCTGTGGTCCCAGCGGTCGACGCGGTATGGGCCACTACCCGACGATGGTTGTTTCGGGTCGACGAGCCAGTAGGGCGGCAAGGCCAGCAGGGTGAGGAGCTCGCTGTCCGGCCGGGGCAGACGCACGCGCAACGTCTTGCTGTCGACGACCTGGACGGCACCGAGCGAATCGCCCGGGTAGCGAACGCCCAACGGCGAGAAGAAGATTGTCAGGGGGCTGGCGGTTGCTGGCGCGAGCGCACGTGTCCAGGCTGTCAGCGCATCCTGTGCCTCGACGGTGGCGCCCGATTGGTATTGCGCGCTTCGCAGATGGAACGTGTAGGTCCGCCCCGCGTCGCTCACCTCCCAGTGATCCGCGAGGGACGGGATCGGCCGCTGGTTGTCGTCGAGTCGCGTCAGCCCCTGGAAGATTTCGCTGCCGATCGCGAGTGAGGTGGGGTCGTCGATCAGGGCTGGATCGAGAGTCTGTGCATCCTCAGCCTCGATCAGCTGCAGATGGCTGGCTCCCAGAGGGCGGGGCGAGCCTGATGGCGTCGGCGTTGCCGAAGTGCACGAACTCGCGAGCAGCGTCAGCGCCAGCCCGGCCGCGCAGGTGGCGCGAACGACCATTTTTTGGATACTAGCAAGGTGCGCTCACGACGCCTAACCCTGCTGATGGGCGCACTCGTGTTCGCCTTCATGGGATCGGTCGGTCTCGCCAGCGCCGCCGGGACCGCGACCCTGGTTTCCGGTACGGTCATTCCGCACGAACCACCGATGGATGGAATCGTGCGCCTGGAACTGCAGGTGCGCAACGACACCGCCAGCGCGTGGACGGCCGGCGACCCGATTCACCTGATCTGGAAGCGCACGGACGGCAAGGCCGCGGCCGAGGATACGCGGCAGCTCGGACGGCCGGTCGCGCCCGGTGCCAGCCTTCCCTTGACGCTCGTCACGCTGGCCCCAACCGCGGTCGGCGACTTCAGCCTCACGACCGAGCTCGAGACGCACGGCACCAGGCTCGCGGTCGGCGAACCGACGGCGTTCCACCTGGCGGGCTTTCTTTTCAAGGGTCGCGGCAACGGCCATGGCCTGGGGATGAGCCAGTGGGGCGCACGTGGTCGCGCCGCAGCCGGCCAGGACTACCGCAAGATCCTCGCCGCGTACTACACGGGAACGCGGGTCGAGAATCGCGACACCACCGGGACGGTCCGGATCGCGCTGACGGACCAGTCGATCGACCTGGCACGGCCCTGGCCGCGGCTCTTCGGGCCACTACCGTTTGTGGCCGGGCCGCTGACGGTGGATGGCCTGCCGCAACTTCAGGTGGCCGCCGGCTGGAGCCTCGGCTTCGACGCCAGCGCGTCAGGCCAGGCTGAGGCCTTTACCCTGGCGGCCGACGGCTCCCGCGGAACACCCGTCGTGATCGCTCACCCTCTCACGATTCATACGACGAGCGCGGCGGGCATTCGCACGAACATCATGCAGATCATGGGCGGCGATTTTCGGACCGGTGCCGAGCAGCGCCGCTATGCCGGCTCCCTGCAGATCATTCCAAAGGGCGGGGCGACCATCCTTCCAGTCAACGTCTTGCCAATGGAGGACTACCTGAAGGGCGTGGTCCCGGCCGAGATGCCGCCCTACTGGGGGGTGGAGGCGCTGAAGGCGCAGGCCATCGCCGGCCGCACCTTTGCCATTCGAAAGGTCGGCCAGGGTGGCGATTTCGACCTCCGGGCGAGTGAATCGGATCAGGCGTACAGCGGACTGACCGACCAGCGGGCGGAGTCGAATGCGGCAGTTGACGCGACGCGCGGCCAGGTGCTGACCTATCAGGGCGAGCTCATCACCGCCTTCTACATGGCCTCCGATGGCGGGCACACCGAGAGCAGTGAGTTCCGGTTCGTCGGATGGGACCATGGCCCGCAGCTTCGCTCTCACCTCGGCTATCTGACGGGGATCGCCGATCCCCTGGACCGGGGTCCCTCCTGGCAGGTGGGGCCGTTTACGGCCAGCGGAGCGGCCACCATCCTGCGGGATAACGGCAACGACATCGGTGATCGCCTGCTGGGCATCGAGGTGCTACAGAAGGATTCATCCGGCAGGCTGGTCGGCGTTCGCGTCCGCGGCAGCAGCAAGACCGTCGAAGTCAGCGGACCAACGCTGCGCGCCTGGTTCGGATTGCCAGATACGCTCGTCGATATCGTCGGCAGCGGCTAGCGCGACTACGCCGCGCGCGGCTGCTCCTGCGCGGAGGCCTGCTGGGCCAGCGCCTTGCGATGTTGCCGCAGCAGGTTCGCGGAGCCGAGCGAGCGCAGCAGGAAGAGCAGGATGAGGATCCGGATGATGCCGAAGTGTCCAGTGGCGAAGAGCGCGACCGTATCGAGCGCATAGAGTCCGATGGCGATCCCGAGCGCGATCAGGGAACCCCGCCGGACGAAATAGGCGAGCAGGAGAAAGATCGCCCCCTCGGCCACCGAGTACCAGTCGAAGTAGTTCTGCAGGAGGTCGATGTTGCCCAACTCGGCGACGGTGCCGGCGACGACCGAGAGGGCGCCGATGAAGGCGATGAACTGCCAGGCCTGTCTGACGCGCTTCTGCGCCTTCTGAATGTCGGCGGGAAGGGCCGGACGGGCAGCGCCGCCACTCGCGGCCCAGCTCGCGGCCGAGGAGGCGAGCTCGGTCGGAGCCGGCGATTGGATCGGGGCTTGCCACACCGGTGGCTGCTCGGCCGGGGCCACCGCGCCGATGGCCGCACACATGTCGCAGCCCTTGCTGCCGAGCGGGATTGCGCAGCCGCAGGTCTTGCAGACCGCCACACCGCTATATCGGGCCTGGCGGCTCGAACTTCCGTGACGGTTGTGCAACAAAAAACCCGCCGGCCACGCGACCGGCGGGTCCCTACGCCGGACGTGCTAGCGCTTCTGGATCTGCTTCAGAGCCTCGGGTTCGATCATGGCCCAGAGCTCTGTGACCTGGCCCTGGTCGTTGGTGTGGACGACCATCACCTGCTGCGCCTCGACGGTCTTCCCGCCGGACTTGACCTTCAGGTTGATGAGCGCCACGACGTGGTCGTTGTCAGCCAGGATCGCGTGTGGCTGCTGTCGAAATTCCTCGAACATCGTCGGAATCTTCTTCAGCGCCGCGACCACCGCGTCTCGCCCCTTGATCTCTCCCATCAGCGAGCCCCGCATGACCGCCTCTCTGGCGAAGCCTTCGGGATTGACCTCGCCGCGGCTCGTTCCCTCGATGGCCTTGCGGGCCATCTCGATCTTCTGTTGCGGTGTCAGTTTGGTTCCGGCGTCCGCCATACTTTCCTCCTGCCTCAGCTTTCGAGGCTCTTCTTCAGCTGTTCCGTATCGCTGACAACCCAGGTCTCGGTGGTCTTGCCCTGGTCGGTCACATGGAACACGAAGGTTTGCTGGTCGGCGTAGGTCTTCCCGTCTCGCTTGACGGAACTGTTGACGAGCGCAACAACATGCTTGTCGTTCGCGAGAATGTCGTGGATGTCCAGCCGGATGTCCTGGAAGGTCTGCGCGAACTGGGCCATGTTGCCCATCAGGGCTTCCTTGCCCTTGAAGTCCCCGCCAAACTTTGTGCTTCCGCGGCCGTGCCAGACGGCATCCTCGGTGAACAGCTCAGCGACCCTCTTGAGGTCGCCTCGCTTGAATGCCTCGAATCCGTCGCGAATTGTCTGGACCTTCTGGTCGAGGCTGAGCTTCGTACCGGCTTCTGCCATGTTCGATCTCCTTTGAGCCCCTTTTGGCTCGACCCGGCCCGTCGCCGGGATGACCACTCCTCAGGCCCCGACTATAGGCTGCTCGGTCGTCGTGTCAAGAGGAATGGAGCGGTCAGGCAGAGGGCGGCGATGAAGACGACGGCCGACAGGGCCAGCGGCAAGAGGTGGCCAAACTCGAGATAGCCCACGGCAACGTGCGCGTAAACGCCGCAGCCGAGGCCGGTAAGGCCGGCACTCAGCAAGGTCCACCAGACCCAGCGCTCGCCACGCCGAAGGCCCCACAGCGACACGAGCAGCACCACGATCCCATCCGACGCCAGTGCCCCACCGAACCCGGCGCGATCATGCGCAATCAGCGGCAACAGGTGCGCGTTGGCGTCACCGATCGCGGCAGCCGTCGTTTGAAGATATTGCAGATCGGAAAACACGAACACTCGCGTTACGCCGACGCTCGTGATGGTCAGGCCTGCGCCGATCAGACCGGCGGCGAGACCGATGAAGAGTAGCTGGCCGAACATGCCGAGGCGCCAGCTCGAGTCATTGTCCAGGTCGAGTGTGGCGGACGGCCGCGAACGCATCGGCAGGAGGACGCCGATGAGGAACAACGGAAAGAGGCCGCCCGAGAGAACGATGTGCAGGGGATCGACATAGTGAAAGCCCAGGAAGAGGAAGAGGCTGGCGAAGCCGACGACGCCTGATCCAAGGACGGCGTCTCGCGCCCAGCGCTGACCATTTCGGACGCCATTCCACGCCAGCGATGCGTAGAGGATGCCGATCGACATCAGGGTCCCCGCCAGCGTGATTCGGTCATGCCGCATGAAACCAATGAGCCGAGGATTGATGGAGGTGAGATCCTCCCGAGCGATGCCGAGGAAGGCTTCGTCGTAGGGGAGCAGGACGCGGGTCAGACCCACCCAGAAGATGATGGCGCCGGCAGTCAGCATGCCCAGACCGAGCAAGAAGAGCCACGTCCAGGCGGACCCCCGTGCGGTCGCAGACGCTGGCGGCGGCCCTTGCGCCGCGTTTCTCGAAGCGGCCCTGTTCCGCATCACGACCAGTGCCTCGTTGCTGCGTTTCGCCAAGCCGGGGCCGGCCTCGATGAGTCCTTGATCGACGGCAACGAGGTCCGCGCCCGCGTCGAAGGCTTCCAGGATGTCGCGAGGTGAGCGAGCCCCACCGGCGACGACGATCAGACCCGGGCTCGGCACGGCGCTGCGGAGCTCTTGAAGCGTGGTCCGCATGTCGATGCTGTCGCTCTGCTCGATCGGGCTCCGCAAAACGAGGCCGCCGGCGCCCGCTTCGAGGGCCGGCTGGATCGCGGATAGCGGGCTCGCGCGTGGATAGTCGGCGAGGATGGTTGAGACACCATGCTCCCGGCACACGCGCAGAAGGCGGCGCCAGGTGCCACTGGTGTCGGTATTGCGCGATGCCGCGGTCTCTGTCTCAAGGATGCTGACGGTGACGACATCGATCGCGCCGTTCACCGACTCGAGCAGGCGCTCGACGTTCAGGACCGCGCCCGCGTCACGCTCGACGAGCGCCAGCCTGAGCCAAACCGACGAATGGCGAGGCCGGCATCGAAGGCGGGCGCCGAGCCGGTGCGGCTCGAAGCCCGCGGTCAATGGCGCCCGGACGCCGCGCTGGTGATCGTCGGTGCCGAGCGCGTAGGGTCCCACCTCGATGAAGCCGAAGCCAAGGCGGCCGAGCGCGCCGATGGCGAGCGCATCGGGGTCGACTCCACCGCCAAGGCCGATCGGGCTAGCCAGTGGCGTGGCATAGGGCGAGGTCTCCAGGCTTCGGTCCGGCGACATCCGGCCGAGAAAGTCCACGAGAAGAAAACCGCCCGGGACCGCGGTGACCGCCTGGAGGCCGCGCAGGGCCAGGGTTCGGCGCGTCGCCGCCGGAAGCCAGGCCGTAAGCGGTTTCAGCAGCGGATGATAGGACCAGTCAGGCACCGCGCACCAGCAGACGCCAGGCGACCAGGCCGGCATAGGTCGACGCCAGCGCGATGAACAATCCGGTAAGCATGAGATGGCCGGCGACAAAGGATCGGCCGGCCGGCCAATCAGCGTGCTTGAAATAGAGCGCATCGACGACGATGCGCGCGATCCAGTACACCGCGATGAAGGCGGCGAGCCCCATGGCCGCCGGATCGCCATGGAGGAACTCGTCGTGCAGGGTGAGGGTCAGGACACCGAAGGCGACGATGGTCAGCACGGTGAAGGCGCCGTAGGTCCACATCAGCTTGCGATTGAAGGGTTGAAGCTTGGCGAGGTCCTGCTTCCAATTCAGGCGCCCGGGGACCTGGAAGCTTGCCCCCAGAAGACAGAAATGGCCGAGCCCCGCGAGCCAGAGCGCCAGGTCGAAGACTGCGGTCATGTCAATGCAGGGCAGCCGTCAGGAAGATCCCGGTCAAGAGGGCGCATGCCAGCAGGAATGCAACGTCCTGCAGGCGGTGCTCTTTGCGCACCTGCCTGTCGTAGAGGGTGAGCTGGACGATGGCACGAAGTCCCCAGAACCCGGCCAGGCCGCCGGCCAGGAAGCGGGCAAGTGCGTCGCCAGTTGCCAGCTGCTGGGCAAAGAGCAGGCAAAGAGCGCCGAACCAGACGAGGATGAGCACGATGTACACGGCATGCACCGCGAAGACCTGACCGACGATAGGCGTCAGCCTCGCGACGTTCGTCCGGTAATCGAGCTTCTTGGCCACGACCAGGTTGGCCGCCGCGATCACCATCTGGATGGCCCCGGCGAGCCAGATGGCGAAGCTCAGGGTGGTCATCGCGCAGCCACCACCCGAAGGAAGGGAACTACCACGTTGAGCACGAATGCCGGATGGAAGAGCCAGAAGGCTGGTAGCGACGTGACGGCAATGGTGAACAGCCGGCCGCGGATACCACGGCCGAGACCGAGACGACGGCCCGCGGTCGACCGCTCGAGGAGCAAGGCCAGGCCCTGCAGGGAGAAGTAGGCGGTCGGCAAGCCATAGCCGGCTCCGGCCGGAACCGAGATCACGAGGTCGTGCACCAAACCCGACGCCACGAAGGCCACGAGGGTGGACGCCGGTGTCCCAATGCGCCTCCGCAGCGGCTGGACCACATAGTCACGCGCCAGCACGTGAAACGCGGTGTTCCAGCGGGCGCCCCAGAACTCGCCCACCGACTTCGCCGCGATGGGCGCCTGCATCAGCGGCGCCGCCTCGATGCCAAGCCGGCGCCACCAGATGGAAAGCAACCGAAAGCTGCCAAAGTGGAGCACGAAGATCAGGCCGAACAGTCCGGTCCAACCGGCGAGCAGCGGCAGCGTCATCGGGATGAGGCGCGCGGCAACGTAGAGCAGCATCACGCCCAGCACCGTGGCGGCCACCGCTCTACCCAGCTCGCCCCGCGACACGTTGGCCGCCCGCAGCCTGGGGTTGAGGAAGCTCAGCGCATCCATGCCCGGCCAGGCAACGAGATAGGCCAGCGATCGACCGCGGGAGGCAGGTCCGGCGGTTACGCGAGCCCGCCACCAGCTCATCCACTTGAGGGCGGGCGTAGATCGCGATTGACAGGGCCCACATCAAGGCCCAGGGAGCGAGCTGCCGCCCAAAGACGAGGACGCCAGCGGGCAGCACGAGCAGCGGCAGCCAGCCAACGGGACGACCCGCCGTGGAGGCCCTGCTGCGGCTCGCGGACGCCAACTCGAGCGCGACACCTGGCCGGCTCATTGTATTTCTCCGATTTCAGAATATACTGAAATCACAAGCGTGGCAAGGCGGGCGGGTAACGATTCGCTAGCGGGAGAGGATCAGACCCGCGACCTTGCGCATGCCTCCGCGCAGCTTGAGGAACCGCCGCAGATCAGCGATCGACAGGGACCGGAACTCCCGGTAGGCGCTGTCCATGGTCTCCATGAAGTCGAGCAGGTCACCGAGGCGCTGTTTCGCCTCGGCGTCGACTGGCCGCCCCTTCTCGACCAACTGAACGCACTCGCGCAGGACGGCGAGCGTGGGATCGACCTCGCGACGCTTCCGTTCCTCGAGGATGATCTTGAACATCTCCCAGACGTCACGCATCGATTCGAAATAGTCCCGGCGGTCGCCCAGGACGTGCGCCACGCGCACGATCCCCCACCCCTGCAACTCGCGCAGGCTGGTGCTCACGTTGGACCGCGCCACCGACAGGGTCGCGGCGATCTCCTCTGCCGTCAACGCACGCGGCGCGATGTAGAGCAGGGCGTGGATCTGCGCGACGGTCCGGTTGACCCCCCAGGGGGAGCCCATCTCACCCCAGTGGACGATGAACCTACGAGCGGCCGGCGTTAGGGGAAGCGCAGAGGTACTGGGCAATTCTGTCGGGAGTGACCTTACT
>VBHC01000038.1 GCA_005889535.1 Chloroflexota bacterium | reverse complement strand
ATGCCCGTCTGGCGCTGGTCTGGCATTACCAGTGGGTGATCCTCCACGATTTCCTGCCGACCCTGGTCGGCAACGAACTAACGGCCAGGGTATTGAAGGATGGGCCTCGGTTTTACCGGCCGAACGGCGAGCCGTTCATCCCCGTGGAGTTTGCCGATGGCGCCTACCGCTACGGCCATTCGCAAATCAAGGCAGACTACCAACTTCAGCTGGGCGGTGCCCGCTTCCCCGTCTTTCCGGACCTGGCCGGCTTTCGCCCGCTGGCTGCCGAGCATTCGGTCGACTGGAGGCTGCTTTTTGACCTACCCGGCCACCGACCCGCACAGCGGGCGAAACCGATCGATGGACAGTTGCCGGCGTCACTCATCCGGCTCCCCGAGTCGATTACGGGCGCCGTCGAGGTGAACGCCTACCGCTCGCTCGCCGCGCGAGACCTGCAGCGTGGCCAGGGTACCGGCCTCCCGTCCGGCGAGGCCATCGCCCGCGCTATCGGGGCGACCCCGCTCACTCGCAAGGAACTGGCTCTGGCGGAGTGGGACGGAGAGACGCCGCTCTGGCTCTACATCCTGCGAGAGGCGGCCGTCCGCGGTAATGGCGAGCGCCTGGGCGAGGTGGGTGGTCGCATCGTCGCCGAAGTCCTCGTGGAGATCGTGCGGAATGATCCGGAGTCCTACCTCGCTAACAACCCCTCCTGGCAGCCTACCCTCCCCTCACACCAGGCTGGCACGTTCAAGATCCGCGATCTCTTGGTCCTGGCCACCTAGCTCATTGCTCCGGAGCTCGCAGCTCGGCGCCGCTCTCCAGGTCAGAGACGAAGCCGTCCCAGCCAACTGTCGGGCTTCCCTCGGGCATTGGCGCCGTCACGATCAGGAGCTGGGCTGGCGTACCGCCACGAAGCTTGTAGCCGTGCTCGATGCCGCCGGGTAGGAAGACGAAGCCGCCTTCATCGACATCGAACTGGTCGTCGCCGCAGCGAAAGGTCAGGGCGCCCTTCAATAGATAGAAGACCTCGTCTTCCGTCGCGTGCGTATGGCCCGGCCACTCATCTTGATCTGTCGCGTACTCGACAACGGCGAATCTCCGCCCCTGTCTGCGTTCTCCTAATTTGACGATGAACTCCCCGCCCATCTCGTAAACCCAGCCCTTTCCCGCCGGAAGCGCATAGGGACGGATGGCACTTGTCCTCGCATTTCCCTGGTCAGTCTCGGTTGTCATCGCGTCAACGTTACGAAATTACACCCGAGTTGAATGCGATGATGAACCGGTACGCAATATGGGTCCTGTAAAGAGCGAGGTGATCGGCAGCCTGCTTCGCCCGCCCTATCTGGTGGAGGCCCGCCGCCGCTACGAGCAGGGTGAGATCACGGCGGCCGAGTTCAAGCGTCTCGAGGACCGTGCCGTCGACGAGGCAATCGAGATCCAAACGCAGGCCGGGATCGACGTGATCACCGACGGCGAGATGCGACGCTACGCGTTCTACGGGCACCTCATCGATTCCCTGGACGGCTTCGATAAATTCGGCGGCTGGGGCATCGAGTTTCGCGATGAGACGGGTGAAAAGCTCCGACTCCAGCGCCCGGTGGTGGTCGAGAAACTGCGCTGGCGGCGCCACATGGCCGTGGAGGACTGGACCTACCTGCGGGCGCGGACCTCGCATCCGGCAAAGGTCACGCTCATCTCGGCCCAGCAGGCCGCCGCCTACTACGATCCTGAGAAGTCACGGGACGCGTATCCGACGCGTGAGGCGTACCTGGCCGACATCGTCGACCTGACTCGCCGCGAGATCGAGGAGCTGCGCCGCCTCGGCTGTACCTATGTGCAGATCGACGCGCCCCAGTACGCCGCCCTGCTCGACCACGATCTGCGGGAGGGCTACCGGCGGCGGGGCAGCGATCCCGACCGCCTGCTCGACGATTGCATCGAGATGGACAATGCCATCATCGCCGGTCATTCGGGGATGACATTCGGGATGCACATCTGCCGTGGGAACAACCAGAGCAAGTACTACGCGGAAGGTGGCTACGGCCCGATCGCCAGGGTGCTGAGCCGCTCCCGGTTCGATCGCTACCTTCTGGAATACGACGACGAGCGTTCTGGTGGATTCGAACCACTCGCGGAGGTCCCGGAGGACCGGGTTGTCGTTCTAGGGCTGGTCACGACCAAGCGGCCCCAGCTCGAGGCCGAGGAACCACTGAAGCGACGGATCGCAGACGCCGCGCGCATCGTTCCGCTGGAGCGGCTCGCTCTCAGTCCGCAGTGCGGCTTTGCCTCCACGATGGAGGGAAACAAGCTGACCCAGGTCGAGCAGCGCGCCAAGCTGGACCTGGTGGCGCGAGTGGCGCGCTCGGTCTTCGGCTGACGTCGGAGGAGAAGGACGGGGGCCCGCTGGGTGGGGCGGGTAGCATTGATCAGCGTGAGCATGCGCGCGGACTCGAGTCGCCGGCTGCCGGAGCTGGATCGACCCGGTGCGTTTCTAAAAGCACTGGGGATGCAATTCGACACGATCGGGTCGACACGCGTGGTGGGATCGATCGATGTGGGGCCGGACCATCACACGCCCTGGGGAGTCGTCCATGGTGGAACCTTCACCACCGCAATCGAGAGTGCCGCCAGCGTGGGCGCCTCCCTCGCCGTCGTCGAGCGTGGCCAGTTCGCGGTCGGCGTCAACAACAACACCGATTTCATCCGCCCGGTCGTGAGCGGTCGCCTGACGCTGCTCGCGGAGGCGGTTCACCAGGGCGCGACCCAGCAACTCTGGCAGGTGACCCTCAGTCGCGACGATGGGAAACTTGTCGCGCGCGGCCAGGTCCGCCTCCAAAACGTGAGCCTCCCCGATCCAAGCGCGCCTACTCGAGGCTGAACGGCGGGTACTCGTCGGTGACGAGGACGATCGCATAGCCGGTGACCCGGTTACTCCAGCGGATGACCCCCACCACGAAGTCGAACAGCCCGCGCGGGTACCGCCCGGTGAACAGGATGGCGAACCAGGATACGATGACCGCCACCACGGCTCCAATCACCAGG
>VBHC01000012.1 GCA_005889535.1 Chloroflexota bacterium | reverse complement strand
GGACATTCCCCTCGACCTGGTCGACGGCTCCGCGGGGCTTCCGGCCGGCATTCCCGACCCCAGCATGGCGCCCGCCCGCCTGGTGGAGGCGGCCCGCCCCGCCGCGCCCGTGGAGCTGGTTCAGCGATTCGCCCCAGGCGACCACCTGGAGCATCGTGCCTGGGGGCGGGGCACCGTGCTCAAGAGCACCATGACCAGGACGGATGAAGAAATCATCGTCAAGTTCGACAAGGTCGGCATGAAGATCCTGGCGGTCAGCCTCGCCCCCATCGTCAAGGTGTGAGTACCGCCGTCAAGAATATCGAGGAGGCGCAAGCGCGCGTCCTCGAGCTGCGCCGGCTGATCGATCGCGCGAATCGGCAGTACTACGTGCTCGACCATCCCGAGATCACCGACGCCGAGTACGATGCGCTGTTCCGCGAGCTGGTCGAGCTCGAGACGCAGTATCCGGAGCTGGTCACGCCGGACTCGCCGACGCAGCGGGTCGGGGGTCCTCCCTCCGACGCGTTCGCCAAGGTCACCCACCGTACGCCGATGCTGAGCCTGGCCAACGCGTTCGAGCGCGAGGAGGTGCGCGAGTTCGACAGGCGGGTGCATCGCGGCCTCGGCGACGTCAACGTCGAGTACGTCACCGAACTGAAGATCGATGGACTCGCCATGAGCCTCCTCTACGAGGACGGCCGCTACCGGATCGGGGCCACTCGAGGCGATGGCTACGTGGGTGAAGACGTCACGCCCAACGTCAAGACCATCCCCAGCGTTCCGCTGTCGGTGACGATTCCCCCGGAGTTCCCACCGACGTTCGAGGTCCGGGGCGAGGTCTACATGCCGAAGCGCAGCTTTCAACGCCTGAACGCCGAGCTGGCGGCCGAGGGCAAGCCGCTCTTCGCGAACCCGCGCAATGCCGCCGCGGGAGCGGTCCGACAGCTCGACCCGCGCATCACCGCCCGGCGGCGCCTCGACACCTTCATGTATGCTCTCGACCCGGCCGGCGGCGCGAAGAGCCAGACGCAGATCCTGGCCCGCCTGGCTGAGATGGGTTTTCACGTCAACGAGAACCGCCGGGTCCACGCCGATATCGAGAGCGCCATCGCCTTCCTCGACGAGTGGCAGTCAAAGCGCCACGGCCTCGACTACGAAATCGACGGGATCGTGATCAAGGTCAACGACCTGGCCCAACAGGATGAGCTTGGCTTCGTCTCCCGCAGCCCGCGCTGGGCGCTGGCCTTCAAGTTCCCACCCGAACAAGCCGAGACCGTCGTGGAGGACATCAAGGTCTACGTCGGCCGAACCGGCGCGATCACGCCAGTGGCCTGGCTGACGCCAGTCCAGATCGGCGGTGTCACGGTCGGCCGAGCCACGCTGCACAACGAGGACGAGGTGGCGCGCAAGGATGTGCGGCCGGCGGACCACGTCATCATCCAGCGCGCCGGCGACGTCATCCCTGAAGTCGTCCGCGTCCTGATGGAGAAGCGGCCCGCCTCGAGCCGCCCCTGGCACATGCCCAGGAAATGTCCCGAGTGCGGGACGGACCTGGTGCGCGAGCCCGGTGAGGCCGCCACCCGCTGCATCAATCCAACCTGCCCCGCCCAGGTGCTGGAACACCTCCGGCACTTCGTCGGCGCCCTCGACATCGAGGGCCTGGGCTACGCCACGCTGCAGCAATTGATCGATAGGAAGCTGGTCAAGGACCCGGCCGACCTCTACCACCTGACCAGGGCGCAATGGCTATCGCTGGAGGGCTTTGCCGACAAGTCTGCGCAGAACCTGCTCGACCGGATCGAGGCCAGCAAGCCGACGACGCTGTTGCGGTTTCTGGTTGCGCTGGGCATCGGCCACGTCGGCTGGACGATGGCCGGCTTGCTCGCCGAGCACTTCGGATCGATCGACCGGCTGCGGCAGGCCAGCGTCGAGGAACTCCGGGCCGTCGGCGGCGTGGGTCCGACAGTGGCGGAGGAGGTCCACGAGTACTTTCAGCGGCGCGAGTCCCTCCGGCTGATCGAGCGTCTAGTCGACGCGGGCGTCACCATCAAGCCGCCCGAGCGGAGGGAGGGCCAACTGTCTGGCAAGACCCTGGTTCTCACCGGTTCTCTCTCGTCGCTGACCCGCGGACAGGCGGAGGAGCGGATCAAGGCGCTCGGCGGGACGGTTGGCTCGGCCGTGACGAAGAAGACCGACTACCTGGTGGTCGGCGCCGACCCGGGATCGAAGCTCGAGAAGGCGCAGCGTCTCAAGGTGCCGATCCTCGACGAGGCCGCCTTTCTCGAGTTAATCGGCCAGCCGTTGATTCGCTGATGTCGTGTCCCTCCCCTAAGGGGGAGGGCAGGGTGTGGGGCAGTTCTGCCACAAGAGCCCGGCCAGATAACGCTGGGTGACCGCTATCAGAATTTGTAACGATTCGTCACAGCTCCTTAACTTCTCTTTCCCGGTGTGCCATGCATATTGCGGGCATGTCGGTTCCGCCAGTCCTGCTCGCCTTGCTGAGCGTGACGGTCCTCTTGCTGATCTCTGTTCTCGGCGCGCTGCTTCCCGATCGCACCCTGTCCCTGCCCTGGTACGTTCCGGCGCTGGACATGGCGATGGTCGTGACCCTGTCGGTCGTCCTCCTGCTGTCGTCGACGGACGCCATCATCCGGCGACACGGTCGACTGCTGCCCCTCGCGTTTGGCGGTGCGGCACTTGGACTCGTCTGGCTGGCGCACATGTTGACTTTCCCCGGCGTCATTCCCGGACGCTTCCCCCTGGTCTCCAGCCAGGCCGCGCCCTACCTGTTTCAGGTGGGTCAGATCGGCATGCCCTGCCTGCTCACGTGGATCTTGCTGCAGCCCACCGGACCGCTTCCGCATGCCAGACGATCGCTTGGCCGCACGATCGCTGCCGCGAGCGGCCTCGCCGCCGTGGGCATCGCGGCCATCGCCGGCCTCGCATTTATCCTTCCGCCGCTGATCGTCGACGGCCGATTCACCGATTTCAACACGGTGTTGCAGGTGGCGCCGTTCCTCGTGATCGCTCTTGCCGCCGCGGTCTACCGCCAGGGTCGCTGTCCCGATCGCCGGATCGAGAGCAGTGCGGTGATGGGGCTGGTTCTGGTGGCCGTCGAGACCACGGTCTTCCTCTTCGCGCGCGCCCGCTACGACGGGTTCTGGTATGCGGGGCACGCGCTCCTGTTACTTCCGTGCGCCGCGCTGTTCGCCGGGACCATCGGGTTGTATGCGGCCGCCCGCCGTGAGGCGGAGGTCCAGCTGCGAGTCATGGCGACGCTCAAGGAGTCGCAGCAACGGCTGCAGGTCATCATCGACACCTCGCCGAGCGCCGTCGTCACCGCCGATGAGGGCGGGGTCATCACCGGCTGGAACCGGAAGGCCGAGGACATTTTCGGCTGGTCACATGACGAGGCTCTCGGCCGCACGCTGATTGGAACCATCATTCCGGGGCGATACCACGACGCGCATTTGCGCGGACTCTCCCGCTTCGTCGAAAGTGGCGAGGGACGCATGCTTGGGAAGACCGTCGAGCTGGCGGCGATCCACCGGGATGGTCGCGAGTTCCCGGTCGAGATCTCGGTCTCCGCGACATCGCGCTCCGGGAAGAAGGTCGGGTTCGTCGCGTTCGTCAACGACATCAGCCAGCGCCGGGTCGGCGAGCGGCTGCGCAATGTCCAGTTCGCGGTGACCCGCCCACTGGCCAACGCCGGCAGTTGGGCGGAGGCCGCGCCACAGGTTTTGCAGGGAATCTGCGAGACCCTTGGATGGTGCGTCGGCGAATTCTGGGTCGTCGATAACGATGCCGGGGTGCTCCGGCGGGAACATGATTGGCACCGGCCGGGAAAGGATCTCGCGGTTTACGAGGAAGCCAATCGCGAGCTGACATTTGCCCGGGGGGTGGGCCTACCGGGACGGGTCTGGGCGACCGGCCGCCCGAGTTCGATCCAGGACGTCGCCAGTGACCGCGACTCGCCGCGCGTTGCCGCCGCGGCAAAAGCAGGCTTGCACACGAAGTTCGCCTTCGCTGTGACCAACGGACGCAAGGTCACCGGCGTCATCGCCCTTTTCAGCCACGACGTCCGTAGCCTGGACCGGGGCACGCTGCGCGTGATGGCGGCCATCGGCAGCCAGATCGGCCAGTTCATCGAGCGGCGACGCGCCGAGGAGGAGCTGCGAAAGAGTGGTGACCGCATCCGGGCGATCCTCGACAATGTCGCGGACGGCATCGTGACGGTCGACGAGCGGCTCGTGATCCGTTCCTATAACCCGGCCGCCGAACGCCTCTTCGGCTACGCCCCCGACGAGGTTGTCGGCAAGGAGTTCGCCCGGCTGGTCGCCGATCCATACCGGGCCGAGATCAAGCCGCAGCTCCGGGGCTACCTGCGGGCGAACGGGCGCGAGGTGGCGCTGGAAAGTCACGAGACATCCGGCTTGCGGAAGGACGGCTCGACCTTCCCCCTGGAGTTCAACATCGGCCGGCTCGGCCCCCAGCGGCTCGTCGTCGGCAGCCTGCGGGACGTGTCGGACCGGAAGGCCGAGACCGAAGCGCTGCAATACCGGGCGCTCCATGATGCGCTGACCGGGATGCCCAATCGGACATTCCTCCGAGAGCGGCTGGAAGAGGCGATCCGGGCGGGTGATCGCGAGATGAAACCGTGCGGCGTGCTCCTGCTCGACCTCGACGGTTTCAAAAGCGTCAACGACAGCCTGGGCCACGAAGCCGGCGACCGCGTGCTGCAGCAGGTCGGTCAGCGGATGCGAGGCGTGCTTCGCAAGGCCGACACGGTCGCCCGCTATGGCGGCGACGAGTTTGCTGTCGTCCCCTGGGGCGCGACGGATGTGCCGCGAGCCATCGTGATCGCGGAAAAGCTCCTGCAGGCCGTCAATGCCCCACTCACCGTCGACGACCAGCCGGTCAACATCAACGTCAGCATCGGCATCGCGGTCTTTCCGCAGCACGCCGACGACGCCGATGCCCTGATGCGCCGGGCGGATGTCGCGATGTACGCCGCCAAGCGTGCTCGCAGCGGCTTCAGTGTCTACTCGGTCGACCAGGAGGGCGGTGACAACGACGGCCGCCCACCGTTGATCGGCAAGCTGCGCTACGCGATCGACCAGTTCGAGCTCTTACTGCACTATCAGCCGATCGTCTCAGCCCGCGACGGCCACCCGCTGAAGGTTGAAGCGCTGGTGCGGTGGGGCCACCCCAATCACGGGCTGCTGCCTCCCGACGACTTCATTCCCTCGGCCGAGCAGACGGACCTGATCAAGCCGTTGACGGCCTGGGTCTTGAACGAGGCGCTGGGCCAGGTGCACGCCTGGTCGAAGGCGGGCATCGACATCGGCGTCTCGGTCAACCTGTCGGCCCGCAACTTGCTGGACGCGGAATTGCCGGACACCGTGGCGGAGCTTCTGCGAACCTGGCAGGTGCCACATGAAAAGCTCAGCCTGGAGATCACGGAACGAACCATAATCGCGACCGAAGGCGAGGAAACGCTGCAGCGGCTGCACGCCACCGGCGTGCAGATCTCGGTCGACGACTTCGGTACCGGCTACTCGTCGCTGACGTACCTGAAGCGTCTCCCGGTGCGCGAGATCAAGATCGATAAGTCCTTCGTCCAGGATATGGCGACGAACTGGGATGGGGCGGCGATCGTGCGGTCCACGATCGACCTGGGCCACAACCTCGGTTTGCAAGTCGTCGCCGAGGGCGTTGAGGACGAGAAGGCGGCCGAGCTGCTTCGGGAGTATGGCTGCGACTACATCCAGGGCTTTCACATCAGCCGGCCGGCGGCCGCCGGCCCGCTTGGGCCCTGGCTGAGGGCCCGCACCGGCGTGAACGGCCTGCTCACCGCCTGATCGATAATCTATAGGTCTTGCCCGAGCCTGAGTCTGAGCTCTCGTCCCGCCAGGTCGAGCACGTCGCGCGCCTGGCGCGGTTGGGGATTACACCGGAAGAGGTCTTACGCTACCGCGACCAGCTGCGCAACATCCTGCACCATATCGAGGCGCTCAACCGGGCGGACACGTCGAAAGTCCCGGCGACGGCGCACCCGCTCGAGGAGCGCAACATCATGCGCGAGGACCGGCGCGAGCCATCGCTGCCGGCGGAGGCTGCCCTTCGCAATGCGCCCAGCCGTGACGACTCGTATTTCAAGGTCAAGGCCATCCAGGAATGAAGCTCTTCCAGCGGACCATCCGCGATCTGCACCAGATGCTCGTGGATCGCGAGATCTCGTCGGTAGAGCTCACCGCTGCCGTCCTCGACCAGATCGATGCGGTTGGTGACAAGACGAAGGCCTACCTCCTGGTCACCCGCGAGCTGGCTTTGCGCCAGGCGCACGCGGCTGACGAGCGGTTGCGCGCCAAGCGCGACGTCCGGCCGCTGACCGGGATCCCGATCGCCCTAAAGGACGTCCTCTGCGTCACGGACGTCGCGTCGACGGCGGGCTCGAAGATCCTCGGCGGGTTCACCCCGCCCTACAGCGCGACCGTAGTGGAGCGCCTCGAAGCCGAAGGCGCGGTGTTCCTGGGTAAGACGAACTGCGACGAGTTCGCTATGGGCTCGTCCAATGAGAACTCGGGCTACTGGCCGGTGCACAACCCCTGGGCACTCGACCGCGTGCCCGGCGGCTCCAGTGGCGGGTCGGCCGCGGCAGTCGCGTCCGGCGAGGCGATCGCCGCCCTGGGCAGCGACACCGGCGGCTCGATCCGTCAGCCCGCGGCGCTGACCGGCATCGTCGGCATGAAGCCGACCTATGGACGTGTCAGCCGGTACGGGCTGATCGCGTTCGCCTCCTCGCTGGATCAAATCGGTCCGATGACCCGCGATGTGGTCGATGGCGCGCTGCTGCTGCAGGCGATCGCGGGCCATGACCCGCGCGATTCGACCAGCTCCTCGAGGCCGGTGCCGGACTACCTGGCAACGCTGGCCGATGGGGTGAAGGGCATGCGCCTCGGTGTGCCGAAGGAGTACTTCGTCGACGGCATGGAACCGGCTGTCGAGCAGTCGATCCGCGATGCCATCCGCCTCCTCGAGCAGCAGGGCGCGTCAATCGAAGAGGTCAGCCTGCCGCACAGCGATGTGGCGCTGCCGGCCTACTACATCATCGCACCCGCGGAGGCGAGCTCCAACCTGGCCCGCTACGACGGCACGCGGTACGGGTTCCAGGCCGGCGGCGGGCGCAACATCATCGAGGAGTACATGCTCACCCGCCAGCAGGGCTTCGGGGCGGAGGTCAAGCGCCGCATCATGCTCGGGACCTATGCACTGAGCTCCGGCTACTACGACGCCTACTACCTGCAGGCGCAGAAGGTCCGCACCCTGATCATCGAGGACTTCAAGCAGGCATTCAAAAAAGTCGATGCGCTGCTCGGCGCGACATCGCCGACGGCCGCCTTCGAGCTCGGCGCCAAGACCCAGGACCCGGTGGCCATGTACCTGAACGACATCATCACCATCCCGGCGAACCTGGGCAACGTCTGCGGCATCTCGGTACCCGGCGGGCTCGTCGATGGCCTCCCAATCGGGCTACAGGTCATCGCCCCCGGATTCCAGGAGGAGGTTGCGCTGCGGGTCGCCTATGCGTTCGAGGCCGCCACCGAGTTCCACAACGCCCGCTCGCCGCTGATGGGAGCCGCGGCGTGAGTGCGATCGCGACCCGCTATGAGGTCGTCGTCGGCCTCGAAGTCCACGCCCAGATCCTGACCCAGAGCAAGATGTTCTGCGGCTGTTCGACCGACTATCTCACCGCGGCGCCAAACGCGAACACCTGCCCGGTCTGCCTCGGTCTGCCCGGCTCCCTCCCGGTCATCAACCGACGGGCCGTCGAGGCGACCATCCGGACGGCGCTGGCCTTGAATTGCGAGATTCCCGAATTCTCGAAGTTCGACCGCAAGAATTACTTCTATCCCGATCTGCCGAAGGGCTACCAGATCTCGCAGTACGACCTGCCGTTCAGCCGCAATGGCTACCTCGAGTTCGACCTCAAGGGCGAAGCCAAGCGCTGTGGCATCACCCGCGTCCACCTCGAGGAAGACACCGGCAAGCTGCTGCACGAGGGTGCGATCCACGAAGCGCAGGCATCGCTGGTGAACTTCAACCGCGCCGGCGTGCCGCTGATGGAGATCGTCTCCGAGCCCGACCTGCGCAGCGCCGACGAGGCGCGCGAATACGTGATGCGCCTGCGCGCCATCCTCCAGTACATCGGCGTCAACGACGGCGACATGGAGTCGGGACAGCTGCGTTGCGATGCGAACGTGTCCCTACGGCCAGTCGGAAGCCCGGACCTTGGCACGAAAGTTGAAGTCAAGAACATGAACTCGTTCCGCGCCATCCATCGCGCCATCGAGTACGAGATCGGGCGTCAGACCGAGGTGCTGGAGGCGGGCGGTCGGCTGGCCCAGGAGACGCGCGGCTGGAACGACGCGCGCGGGCTGACGGTCTCGCAGCGCAGCAAGGAGTATGCCGAAGACTATCGCTACTTCCCGGAGCCCGACCTGCCGCCGCTGGACGTCAGTCGCAAGTGGGTGGCGGAAATCCGGGCCGGCCTGCCCGAGCTTCCGGCGGCGCGGCGCGAGCGCTTCATGACGGCACTCGGCCTCTCGCCGTACGACGCCTCGTTGCTCACGGCGTCCAGGCCGATGGCGGCGTTTTTCGAAGAGACGGTGCGCCTCGGTGCCCCGGCGAAGACGGCAGCCAACTGGATCCTCGGCGACTTCAGCCGCCTGCTCAACGCCGACCGCAAGGAGATCGACGAGGCGTCCATCAAGCCGGTGCATCTCCAGCAGCTGATCTCGCTGATCGATTCCGGCGCCATCACCGGCAAGATGGCGAAGCAGACCTTCGAGGCCATGTATGGCGCCCCGGACGCCGGCCCGGCGCTGGAGGCGGCCAGGGGCTCGACCCAGATCAGCGAAGACGCCGAGCTGGACCGGATCGTCGACCAGGTCATCGCCGAAAATGCGAAGTCGGTTGCCGACTTCAAGGCGGGAAAGGCGCCGGCGCTCAAGTTCCTGATCGGCCAGGGCATGAAGGTATCCAAGGGCCGGGCCAATCCCCAGCGGCTCGACGCACTGCTGCGCGAGAAGATCTCATAGTGCAACTAACGGTTGGCGAGCTCGCCCACGGTGGGGCGGCGCTGGCGCGGGTCGATGGTCGGGTGGTCTTCGTCGAAGGCGCGATTCCCGGCGAGACCGTCGAAGCCGAGGTCACCCAGCGGCGCAAGGATTTCTGGCGAGCACAAGCCACCAACGTTCTCGATCCCGCAGATGCGCGAGTTACGCCGCCATGCCCATACTTCGCGGCCGGCTGCGGCGGATGCCAGCTGCAATACGTCGCCTATCCCGAGCAGCTGGCCTTGAAGCGCCAGGTGCTGCACCGCCAGCTGCAGCGGGCCCACCTCGAGTTTCCCATGGAGCGCATCGACGTCCTGGGTATGGAGGACCCGTGGCGCTACCGGCTGCGCGGCGAATTCCACGTCCTGCGGCGAGCTGGGGCGGTGAGCCTTGGCTTCTACCGCAAGCACACCTACCAGACGCTCCCCATCGACGCCTGCCTGATCCATGCCGAGGTCATCGAACGTGCGCTGCCGGCGTTCGCCCGTGCGGCGGAAGACCCGGCCGCCGATCGGGTCACAGCTTTGCAGTTCACCTGGGCACCCGGCACGAACGACCTGCTCTGGGCACCCTATCCGCCGGGCTCGGCGGACGAGAACTTCGGCGCTCGCGCGGCCGGCTGGGTTCCAGAGCTCAATCTCAACGATGACTCCATCGGCATCGACGATGCCGGCCGCCACTTCCGGGTCCGGCCGGAAACCTTCGTGCAGGTGAACGCGCGCCAGCGCGCCGTGCTCTACGAGCGCGCCCTGCTCTTCGCGGGCATGGACGCAAAGGCCCGCGTGGTCGATGCCTACGCCGGCATCGGAATGCTGACCGCCCGCCTGGCCGATGGCGCCGGCGAGGTGATCGCGCTGGAGGAAAGCCCGTACTCCGTGCGCCTCGGCCAGCTCAATATGCAATTGAACGGCATCGCAAACGTCACCTACCGGCGTGCCCGGGTCGAGGACAGCGCCGGGCAGATTGCCCAACCGGTTGACGTGCTCGTGCTCGACCCGCCGCGCGCCGGCTGCGCCGAGGCCGCCGTCGATGCGATGGCGACGCTGGCCCCCGAACGGATCGTCTACATCTCCTGCGAGCCGTCCACGCTGGCGCGTGACGTGAATCGTTTTTGCGCCGCCGGACGCTATACCCTTGTGGAGGTGGCCCTCGTCGACATGTTTCCCCAGACCTATCACATCGAGGCGGTCGTCAAGCTCCAGCGGAACGCATGAGCTTCGTACACCTTCATACACATTCCGAATACAGCCT
>VBHC01000105.1 GCA_005889535.1 Chloroflexota bacterium | reverse complement strand
CGTGGTAGAAGAACTGCACCATCACGACGATGCCGCTGGCGTCGGCGGCCTGGATCACCTGGCCAAGCCGGGTCATCCATGCTGGTTTCAGTGAGCCATCGGGGTTGAAGGCGCTGACGATCCAGGGATGGTCGCCGCCAGGACAGGTGAGCGCCGGCGGCGTATGCGCCGGGCAGCCGCCCTGGAGACCGACCGTGATCATGCGGATCCCGTGTTGCGCGTAGGTCGGAACCATTGCCAGGAACTCGTTAGTGTTTCGCTGGGGATCCCAGATGTGCGTGTCGGGGTAGGCCCAGTTGCCCACCGTGGCCGGATTCTCGTCGTCGAAAATTGCCTGGGCCATGCGGGTGTTGAGCAGCTGGCCTTCGGCGGGCTTGCCCGACGAGGTCAATCGGCCATTGATCAAGAAGCGCGTGCCCTCGATCGAGACCACGGTCTGCGATGGCGGGACGACGGCCCGCCCGACGCCGGGCTGCTGCCCGAGTGCGACGAACGCTGTAAGCAACGCCACGGCGAGCACCACGATCGAGCGATGTTTCTTCACGTCAAGCCTCCTTCCCCGAAAAAACGATCAGAACGGCGGTGGTCCGAATGACCCGCGACAGAAATCGACCATGGCGCGAGCGAGCGCGTCGCGGTGAGCCCGCTGGTCGCGCCAGCGCGGGCGGATGCTCCAACTGGCCAGCGTCCGCAGATCGCCCGCCATCGCCCCCAGCAGCGCCCGCGCGCCGGCGCGGTGCTTGTGCAGGAGCCGGAGATGATTGCGGGCGCTCAGGTAGGTGACGCGTGGCGACGGCGAATAGTCGCGGCGCACGCCCTTGTGCCAGATGCGCGCGGCGGGCACCACCAGCCCCGTAAAGCCGGCGCGGCGGGCGCGCACGCACCAGTCGACCTCCTCGCTGTAGATGAAGAATGCCGGGTCGAGCATCCCGACACGATCGACGACCGTCATCCGCATGAAGATCGAGCAACCGCTGACCCAGTCCGCCTCAAACGGCAGCCCAAACTGGCCACGGTCGGGCTCATTCTGGCCGCGGTGGTAGGTCCGCCAGTCCGGCGCGATCAGGCCGCCGGCCGACTGGATGACATCGGGCTCGTCGTAGTGATACACGAGCGGTCCGAGAAACCCCAGCTCCGGCCGCGCCTGGGCGGCCTCGACCAGGTAGCCGATGAATGCCGGATCGACGACCGTGTCCTCGTTGAGGAGCAGGACGTAATCCGCGCCCTGCCGGCGTGCCCGCTCCAGGCCAACGTTGTTGCCGCCGGCGTAGCCGAGGTTGCCGCCGGTCTCGATCACGGTGACCTCCGCAAAGGCGGCGCGCACGGCGGCGGCGGTGCCGTCGCTGGATGCGTTGTCGAGCAGAACGACCTCGAGGTTGGGATAGGGGCTCTGCCGCAGCGATGCCAGGCAGGCCAGCGTATCGTCGCGCCGATCGCGATTGAGGATGAGCACACAAACCTTCGGCATGCTCATGCCGTCGCCCTCGTGCGCAGGGTCATGGCGACCCCGGCCCCGGCAAAGAACCAGCAGACGACCACCGGCGGGATGCCCTCCCAGCCGGCCGAGGCGATCGTTGGAACGATGCCGCTGCCGACGACGGCCATCAGCGCGCTGCCCACGACCATCGCCAGGCCGGCCGCCTGGAAATGCTGGGCGGCGAGGCTGCCGCCCGGGACTTGCCCGCGAAGTCGCCAGATGACGAGGCCCAGGAATGTCAGGAACAGCGCCAGACCGACCACGCCAAGCTCGGCCAGCAGCTCGAGGAAGATGTTGTGCGCTTGCTGGTAGCCCTGCAGCACCAGGGCGATGCTGAAGACACTGAAGCGCTCCATGTAGCCGACCAGGTTGCCGGCACCCACCCCGATGATCGGGCTCTTCGACCAGACGATCAGGGCGCTGTGCCAGAGGCCGATGCGGTCGATGTCGTTGCCGCCAAGCCGCTGGGCCACGATGGTGCCGAGCGTTTCCTGGACGGCGAGCGCCGCCAGGCCAAGGCCGGCAAACCAGGCGCAAAGCCCGCGCGCTCTCCAGCGTGACCAGATCAGCACCGTCATTGCACCCAGGGCGCCAAGCCAGGCATTGAGCGCATAGGAGAGAAAGGCGGCAACCACGCCCATGATCAGCAGTGCGAGCGCGGGCGCCCACAAGCGCCAGCGTCGGTGCTGCCAGACCAGAACGCTGGCTGACAGGACGATCAAAAAGAGGGTGGCATCCGGGTTGATGTTCGGTCGAGCGCCCTTCAGATAGACATCGATCGGGTTGACCGGGTTGTGCCACCAGGTCCATAGCCCGACCACCGTCGTCACCGTCACGCTCATGAGCACCCCGACGTAGAGGCTGGTAAGTCGCTCCACCTGGGCGTAAACCGCGCCGGCGGCGAAGGCCAGGAACGGGGTCGCCACGAAATACAGCGCGGTCACCTGGTAGCCGATCCAGCGGTGGCCGAATCCCCGTTCCATCGAGGTGCCGACGTTGGGATCCCAGAACAGCCAGCTGTTGATCACCGAGATGACCGCCGCGATCATGAGGACGACGAACAGCCAGACGTAGGGGACCTCGATCGGCCGCCGGCGCTGTCGAGCCAGCGCGAGGCCGATCGAAAGGAACAGGGGCGCTGCCAGCGTGCCAAAGCCAAA
>VBHC01000011.1 GCA_005889535.1 Chloroflexota bacterium | reverse complement strand
TGGCCTGGCGAAGGGGAAGGGGACGCTGGTGGCGCGGGATATGGAGGAAACACTGGAATGCATCGACACCCTGATGCTGCGCCGAACCGTTGGTGCCGCTGCCGACCGTATCGTGCTGGAGGAGAAGCTCGACGGGCGCGAAGTCTCGTTGTTGGCCCTGGTCGATGGCGAACGCATCGTGCCCCTACCACCGGCGTGTGACTACAAACGCGTCCTCGACGGCGACAGAGGACCGAATACGGGTGGGATGGGCGGGTACTCACCGGTCTCCTTCTTTGGCCCAGACGCCGTCGAGCGGGCAGTGGCCACGGTGCTGATGCCGATCGTGCAGCGATTGCGGGACGAGGGCACCCCTTACCGCGGCTGCCTCTATGCCGGCTTGATGCTGGGCGCAGGCGGCATCCAGGCGCTGGAGTTCAACGCTCGGTTCGGCGACCCGGAGGCCCAGGTGGTTTTGCCACGGCTCGAGAGCGACCTCATCGCCCTGCTCGAGGCGACGGCACGCGGCGACCTCGGTGGCATAAGCGGCTCATGGACCAGCCGGTCCACGGTGGGCGTTGTGCTGGCCTCCCGCGGCTATCCAGGCACCTATACCACCGGACATTCGATCGAGGGGTTGGGCACGATCGAGCGCGACGTGGTGGCCTTCCATGGCGGAGTCGCCGCTGATTCCTCGGGCTACGTGACGGCCGGCGGTCGGGTGCTCACCCTGGTGGCGCTGGCCGATTCGATGGCGGAGGCTCGCGAGCGGGTGTATCGGAACGTCGACCGCATCCATTTCGAGGGGATGACCTATCGCCGCGACCTCGCCCAGCGCGAGGTGGAGGCTCCCGCGCTGCGATGAGCGCCGGGCCCCTCGTCGGCATCGTGATGGGGAGCGAGTCGGATCGGCCGACGATGCAGCGATGTTGCGAGGTGCTGGACGGCTACGGCGTCCCCTACGAGGTGGTCGTTCGCTCGGCGCACCGTGATCCCGAGGGTTGTCGCCGGTGGGCGACCGAGGCAGAAGGACGCGGGCTCAAGGTGTTGATCGCCGCCGCTGGTGGCGCCGCCCACCTGCCGGGTGTCGTCGCCGCCTGGAGCGTGCTGCCGGTGATCGGTGTGCCGATGTCCGCCGGTGCTCTTGGCGGGCTCGATGCGCTCCTCTCCATGGCGCAGATGCCGGCCGGCATCCCGGTCGCCACCGTCGCCATCGGTGACGCCGGGGCGCGCAATGCCGGTCACCTGGCGATGGGCATCCTCGCGCTTGCCGATCCAGGCGCTAAAGAAAAGCTGGTCAAGGGACGGGAGGCCAACCGCAGGCCAAAATAGCCGACGCCGCCGGTGACACGCGCGTTTGGCCTTGATTTCGGCGACCTAGAATAGCGGCGTGCCCAGGGTCTTGATCACTGAGACCGTGCTGCGCGACGCGCAGCAGAGCCTGGTGCAGGGCCGCCTCAAGCTGCAGCACGTGTTGCCCATCGCCAAGAACCTCGATGACATCGGCTACCACGCGCTCGATGCCTGGGGCGGATGGACATTCGCGGCTTCGGTGCGGGCTCTGCAAGAGGATCCGTGGCAGCGGCTGCGCACGCTGCGCGGCGTCATCGAGAAAACGCCACTGCAGATGTTGATCCGCGGTCAGACGCTGATCGCCCAGTCGCATCAGCCCGACGACGTCGTGCGGGCTTTCATCGAGCAGGCGGTCGAAGACGGGATCCGCGTGGTCCGCATGTTCGATCCCCTCAATGACTTACGCAACCTCGAGGTGCCCATCGAGGCGGCGCACAAGGCGGGTGCCCGCGTCATCGGGGCGCTGGTCTACAGCCCGAGCCCGGTCGAGGACGAGGCCTGGCTGGTGCGGTCGGCCAACCGGTTGAAGGCGCTCGGCGCCGATTGGATCGGCATCGAAGACGTGGCGGGCATCCTGGCGCCGGTCACGGCCCGGACGCTGGTCAGCGCGCTCGTGGCCGGGACCAAGCTGCCCGTCAGCATCCATTCGCACTCGACCACCGCGCTCGCGCCCATCACCTACTTCGCTGCCATCGAAGCGGGTGCGACCGGGGTGGATACGGCCCTCTCGGCCCTCGCCTGGGGCGCGTCGCAGCCGGCCACCGAGACCATGGTGGCGAGCCTGCACGACGGGCCATACGACACCGGCCTCGACCTCACGCTGATCAGCCAGGCCAGCCGCTACTTCGATGAGATCCACGACGAGTACCTCGAATTCCAGGATCCGATCGCCTTTCGCAACGACGTCTATGTCCTCGAGCACCAGTTGCCGGCCCCGGTACTGGCCGTGATGATCCGCAACCTCCGCGAGCGCAAGGCGATCGACCGCTATGACCGCTTGATGCACGAGTTGGTACTGGTCCGTCAGGAGATGGGTTATCCGCCGATGGCCGCACCCATCAACCGGATCGCGGCCAACCAGGCACTGGCCAACACCCTCAGCGACAAGCGCTATCAGCACATCGACCAGCCGTTTCGGGACTACGTCAAGGGCCTCTACGGTGCCCCGCCCGCGGCGATCGACGCGGGGGTACGCAAGCGGGCGCTCGGCTCATCGGAGGCGATTACGCTGCGGCCGGCCGACCTGCTGCAGCCCGGCCTGGACCGGGCCCGGCGCGAGATGCGAAAGCAGGGGCTGACGCCGACAGGCGTCGACCAGGTCCTGACCTACATTCTTTTCCCCGAGGAAGCACCGGGCATCCTCCGTCCATCGGCGCGTCGGGTCGAGCCGGCCGGGGCCCCCAGCTCGGGCCAACCGGTCGAGCCCGTACCAGCCGCGGCGCCGGTCACAGCTGTGCAGGAGCCGCCCGCCGCGGCGGCACCGGCCGCCCGCGAATTCACCGTTGAGGTCGACGGCGAGCCCTACCGGGTCCGGATTCTCGCCGACGGTGTCACCGGTGCGCCTGCCGGTGCACCGCGCGCCGCGGTTCCCACGCCGTCAGCGGCCAGGGCGGCGGGCGGCAACGGGGCCATTCAGGCGCCCATGCAGGGGATGGTCGTCAAGGTGAAGGTCGCGCCCGGCGACAAAGTGCGCCTCGGCGACGTGGTGGTCGTCCTGGAAGCGATGAAAATGCAGAATGACATCGTCGCCACGCTGGGCGGAACCGTCCGCGAGGTGTTTGCCAAGGAGGGGGCCATCGTGGCGCCCAACGAAGTGTTGATGACGATTGGCTAGGGTCACCAAGGTCCTGGTCGCGAACCGGGGAGAGATCGCCCTTCGCGTACTGCGGACCTGCCGCGAGATGGGGATCGCGACCGTCGCGGTCTACGCCGAGCCGGATGCCCGCGCCCCCCACACGTTTTTCGCGGACGAGCGGGTGGCTCTGACCGGGTCATCGCCGCGCCAGGCCTACCTCGATATCGACCAGCTGGTCAGGGTCGCGCGGGAGCGAGGCGCCGACGCGATTCATCCCGGCTACGGATTCCTTTCTGAGAATCCTGGCTTCGCGGAGGCCTGCGCCAGCAACGGCCTGACCTTCATCGGCCCGTCCGCGTCCAGCATGCGGGCGATGGGCGACAAAGTCGAGGCGCGCCGCCGAATGATCGAAGCCGGGGTCCCCGTCGTGCCGGGGACCACGGCCTTACCTGACGAAGCGGCTGCCGTGACCGAGGCCGCGCGGATCGGGTACCCGGTGCTGGTCAAAGCCGCGGCCGGTGGTGGCGGGATCGGCATGCGGGTGGCGCAGCGGGCCGAGGAGCTACCGGGTGCTTTTGAGGCCTGCCGCCGCGCGGCCCAGGCATCCTTTGCCAGCCCGGATGTCTATCTCGAGCGCTATCTCTCGCACCCTCGTCATATCGAGATGCAGGTGCTCGCCGATGGCCACGGCACGACGCTCGCCCTCGGTGAACGCGAGTGTTCCATCCAACGGCGGCATCAGAAACTCCTGGAGGAGACGCCGGCGGTCGGCCTGACCGACGGGCGCCGCCGGGCCATGGCTGAGGCGGCGATCAAGGCCGCGGCCGCAGTCGGATACCAGAACGCCGGGACTGTCGAGTTCATCGTGTCGGGTGACGACTTCTACTTCCTGGAAATGAACACCCGCCTGCAAGTCGAGCATCCGGTGACCGAGTCGGTGCTTGGCATCGACCTGGTGCGCGAGCAGGTTCGGATCGCTCGCGGCGAGCGGATCCCGGCGCAGGGATACCCCGCGCCGCGCGGCCACGCCATCGAATTCCGCATCAACGCCGAGGATCCCCTGCGTAACTTCATGCCCACGCCCCGGCGGATTGCGCGGTATGCGCCGCCGACCGGCCCTGGGGTTCGGGTCGATAGCGGCATCCGGCCGCACCAGGAGATCTCGCCGCACTTCGATTCGCTGCTGCTCAAATTGATCGTCTGGGCCGATGATCGAGACGCGGCCGTTGGACGGGGGCGCCGAGCCCTACAGGAGCTAGTGCTCACGGGGCCGAAAACCACGATCCCCTTTCATCGGGCCCTGCTCGAGGAGGCCGATTTTCTGGGCGGCCGCATCTCCACGAGTTTCATTCAGGATCATCCGGGCCTGCTGGAGAAAACGAAGGAGTTCGATGCCCAGGGCTCGCCGCTCGAGTCGCTCTACGGCGGCGGTGAGGTTGCGGCGGCCATTGCGGCCGCGGCTATCGACTGATCACCAGCGGGGCGCTGTACTCCTGGGCGAGCGCCGTTCCGTTGATGTCGGTGACGCCGCTCGTCACCACCAACTGGTAGGTGCCCGGCCGTAGGACGACGTTGAGCGTCGCCAGGTGATTGTCGGGATCAAAGCTCACCTGGTCCACCAGCCGCTGGCCGCTGCCGTCCCTCACCTGGATGGTGTCGCTGGTGATGCTGCTCGCTTTCAGGTCCGCGTCAAATCGGACCCGCACCTGCTGACCCGGCGGGGTCTGGAGGATCTGCACCGAGACGACCGTCGGACCATGGCCGAGAGCCCTGGTGTCCGAGGCTTTGACGCCATCGATCAAGTAGCGCTGATCTTGAAGGACAAGGGTGAGCTGCTCTTCGAAAAAACTAGTCTCGACGCCTGATCTCGCGACGAAAATGCGAACGCCCACCAGGAACGTGTTGGGGTTGGTGCCGGTCAACTGCACGGTGACGGGGTAGTAGCGATCGAATTGCGTTCCGGCGGTGCTGAACAAGGACGATGCGCCCGTCTGGTAGGCCGCTCGACCGGCGTCGCTGAGCTCATCTTGCGCGGTGTTGTGGTCGCCGTGAATGCGCGCCTGCATGAACTTATCGACCTCGGCCAGGGCCTGCTTTTCCGCGGCATCGTTGGCGGAGGGGGCCGAGGTGGCAGTCCAGAATGCGTTCCCGCCCGCCTCGTCCCGGCGCGTGAAGAGCACGAGATCCCCGCCCGGTGACCATTGCGGAGCACTGTATTCCCGTTGGGGACCGAACATGATCGGGTTGCTGCCGTCCCGGTTGACCAGCATCAGCACGGATCCCGTGCTGTCCCCTCCCGCCGGTCTGGCCGCGAAGAGGAGCGAGGCCGCGTCCGGCGCCCAGTTCAAGTCGGACCAGGTCTGACCGTTGGGGCTGCTGGCAATCCTGGACGTCTTTCCCGCACTGAACACGTACAGGTCCGTGCGGTTAGCCCGTTGGATCGTGAATGCGAGGTCGCCTTTGGCCGACCAGGCAAAGCCGGTCGCGCCGTCGAGCAGGCGCTGCGTCGGGGCCGGGCTCAGGTCGAGCACGACGGAGCCGGCGGTCGACTGCACCGCCAGCAGCTGCCCGTTCGGCGATGCGGCCAGGCTGCCATGGTCCACTTTGAGTGCCGGCGCCTCCAATGGGGCATGCAGCCCGACGATCCGAAGCAAGCCCTTGTCGGCGTAGGCCAGCCGGTCGGAGCCAATCCAGACCGCCGGCCGGTCGGGGACGCCGTCCACCGTCGCGACGGTCGCGACCAGGTTCCCCTGGAAGTCACGCACCTCGAGGTTGGCCTGGTTCCCCGGCGCCTGCCGCCAGACGCTGAAGAGCCCACCTGTAGGTGCCGCCGCCGGGAAGTTACCGCCGGGGGCCACCAGCCGGATCGCCGTGCCACTCGTGCTCATCAGCCAGACGTCGGTGCTTGCCGATGGGCCCGAGGCGGTTGCCGTCGCCGACGGGCTGGCTGATGTTGCCGGCCCTGCCGCGCCGCCCGGGCGGGTGACGAGCAACTGGCCGGCGGGCGTCCACACGGCATTCAGGATCTTGACCTTGCTCGAATCTCCCAGCCGGCTGTCGAACCCGTACGTCACGCCAGCGCTGCGAAACGATGGCGGAACCACCGGCGGGATGGGCGCGCGAACCGTCGTGAAGTGCACCACGACCGGCGTGGGCGCCACCGCGGGCTTCGGCGTGCTGGCGGGGTTCGCGGGATTGGCGCTCGGCGCGGCGGCCTTGGGCTTCAGCTTGACCGTGTAGGTGGTGTTGGGTGCCAGCGGGTGATCGGGGACGATCACGAGGGTGTTCCCGTTCCATTGCTTGGTGACCGACGTTGCCGGCTCGATCTGGACCGTCTCTTCGACTGCAGCTTTGTCGACCGGTCCGGTGAACGTGATCTCGATCGGCTCGGCGGTGGCGACATTCGTTTTGTTGTGGAACGGGGTGACGTCGACGGCCACCAGCGAGCGAGTCGGCTGGTTCGAGAGATAGATCTCGACGCCGAGCACGACGATGAAGCCGGCGGCCACCGCGGCCATCGCCGGCGCGAGCACGCGAGGCGTAAGGGTAAAGGGAAACCATGACCGGGAGGCTCGTGGCGTCAGCGTTCTCCGGGCCTCCGCCATCAGCTGGGTGCGCAGGTGGAGGCGGAAGTTGGGGTCGAGTGGCGGGGTCACCGGCCGCGACGCTTTGAGGAGGTCCACCACTTCCTGGTGGGCCGGATCGGTGAAGAGTTCGTCGAGTTCTTTGTCGTCCATCATGGCGTCCCCAGCTCGAGTTCGGGAGGGAGTTCCCGGCGCAGCCGCTCGACCCCGCGGTGCAGCAACAGCTTGACGGCTCCGGAGCTCTTGCCCAGGATCTGCGCGATCTCCTCGATCTTCCGATCCTCGCCGAACTTCAGCACCATGGCCGCCCGCTGCTGCTTGGGCAGCTGGTCGATCGCCGACCAGACCCGGCGGCTGCGATCGCGCCGCACCACCTCGTCGACCACGTTCGGCGCCGTGCTGGGCAGGCTCGCGCCCTCCTCGAGCTCTACCTCTTTGCCGGCCGCCCCGCGGTAGTGGTCGGCGACCGCGTTGAGCGTGATCTGGTAGAGCCAGGACGAGAAGGGGTGGCCCGAGTAGGTGTACCGTTTGATGTTTTTCAGCGCTTTAAAGAACACCTCCGACGTCACATCCTCTGCCAGCGACTGGTCTCGCACTCGGGAATACGCAAAGCGATAAATCTGCGGGAAATAGCGATCGTAAAGCGTCCCGAACGCGTCCGGGTCCAGCTTCGCCCGCTCGACAAGTTCCCGCTCTTCAAATCTGTCCGGCATCAAGGCACCCCACGGGGCGCCCGCTGCAGACTGAACGGGACACGCCCCCTCTTGGTTACGTGTTCGGCCAATTTACCAGCAACTCCCCGTATCAGAAAGTCGCCGGATGGATCGGAGGTTACGGTCCGCGGTACGGTCGCAGCCGATCGGTTCTGGCCGGGGATTCGCCAGTATAATCAGCCGGTCACCGACGGCCCGCCACCCAAAAGGAGACCAGCCGCCGTTTGATCCCTCGCTACGCTCACCCGGAGATGAGCGAGATCTTCGCCCCAACGCAGCGCTACGGACTGTGGCTGCGGATCGAGCTCATCGTGGCCGAGGGGTGGGCCGAGATCGGGGAGATCCCGAAGTCGGCGATCGAGCGTCTCCGGCACGCCACCGTGGATGCCGATCACATTGCGCGCCTGGAGGAGCGGGTGGGGCATGACGTGGTCGCTTTCCTGGACTCGCTGGCCGAATCGGTGGGCGATGATGCCCGCTATCTGCACCGGGGCCTGACCTCCTCCGACATCCTCGACTCGGCGCTCGCCCTGCAGCTGGTGGGCGCCGCCGACATTCTTCTCAATGATGTCGATCGGCTCTCGTCGGTGATTCGGCGCCGGGCGATCGAGGAGCGGGGAACCCTGATGGCCGGGCGGACCCATGGCATCCATGCCGAACCGGTCAGCTTCGGCTTCGTGCTCGCGGGCTGGCTTGACGAGCTGGACCGCGACCGCCAGCGGCTGGTCACGGCGCGGGAAGACATCCGGGTCGGCAAGCTGTCCGGCGCGGTGGGCACCCACGCGACGGTCGACCCCCGGGTCGAGGAGACCGCCCTGGCGAAGCTGGGCCTGAGGGTCGCGCCGGTGACCACCCAGGTGATCGCGCGAGACCGACACGCCGCTTACCTGTCGACGCTGGCCCTGCTGGCCGGCAGCCTGGAGAAATTCGCCACAGACATCCGCCATCTGCAGCGAAGTGAGGTCGCCGAGGTCCGCGAACCGTTCGGCGCGGAGCAGAAGGGCTCGTCCGCGATGCCGCACAAGCGCAACCCGATCCTGAGTGAGCGAGTCTGTGGGCTGGCCCGCGTGATGCGCGGCTACACCCAGACCGCGCTGGAGAACCAGGCGCTCTGGCATGAGCGCGACATCAGTCATTCCTCGGCGGAACGGATCATTTTCCCCGACGGCTGCATCCTTCTCGACTACATGCTTCGCCTGATGGCGGATATCCTCGAAGGCCTGACCATCGACCGTGAGCGGATGCGGGCCAACCTGTATCGCAGCGGTGGCGTGGTTTTCTCGCAGCGCGTGCTGCTGGCGCTGGTGCAGAAGGGCATGTCTCGCCAGGACGCCTACCGGGTTGTGCAGCGAGCGGCCCTGAGCGCGCTCGACGATGGACAGGATTTCAAGATCATCGTCGGACAGGCGCCGGAGGTGCGCGAGCGGCTCACCGCCGAAGAGCTCGCTGAGCTCTTCGACCCAGCCTTCTATCTGCGCCATCTCGATGTGACCTTCGAGCGGCTCGGGATCGAGTCGGCCCCCGTGGAGGCCCGGCGCAGGTGAGGGCGATCACGAGGACCGCCCTGCCCCTGCCATTGCACTCGCGCGGCAAGGTCCGCGACACCTACCGCCTGAGCGATCACGAACTCCTGATGGTGGCCACCGACCGGATCTCCGCCTTCGACGTCGTCTTGCCGACTCCGATCCCGGAAAAAGGCCGGGTGTTGAATCAGCTGTCCCTCTCCTGGTTCCGTAAGACGGCCGATCTGGTCCGCAATCACCTTGCCCCCGACCCGGCGCTCCCCGGCGCGCTTCTGCGCGAGCAGCCGGATCTCGAGCAGCGCAGCATGCGCGTGCTGACGGCGCAACCCATCCTCTTTGAGTGCGTGGTACGCGGCTACATCTCCGGGTCGGGCTGGAAGGACTACCAGCTCACCGGATCGATTGCCGGTGAGCGCTTGCCGGGCGGGTTGCGAGAGAGTGACCGCCTGCCGGACCCCATCTTCACCCCGGCCACCAAGGCGATCTCCGGCCATGACGAAAACATTTCGCCGGCCGAGCTGGCCAACCGGACCGGCCAGGAGCTGGCCCAGCAACTCGAGCAGCTCAGCCTTTCGCTATACCGATTTGCGGCCGAGCGGGCGCTCGAGTCGGGCCTCATCCTGGCCGACACGAAGTTCGAGTTCGGGTTCCATGCGGGTGAGGTGATCTTGATCGACGAGCTGTTGACGCCCGATTCGTCGCGATTCTGGGATGCCGCACACTATCGTCCTGGTGGACCGCAGCCCTCATTCGATAAGCAGTACGTCCGCGACTACCTCGAGCAGGTTGGCTGGAACAAGCAAGCGCCGGCGCCCGCGCTGCCTGATGAGGTCGTTGACGGAACGAGCCGCCGCTACCTCGAGGCACTCCGGCGCCTGACCGGGCCCGCCGGCCCACGCGAGCCGCGCGGAGTGCGAAGCGAGCGTTTGAGGCGTCATGTACCGAGCTGAAGTCTTCGTCACGCTGAAGCCGGTGGTGAACGATCCGGCGGGTCTCACCATCCGGGGCGGTCTGGAGGCTCTTGGATTCGATTCGGTGAGAGAGGTGCGGGCCGGCAAGTACCTCGTGATCACCCTGGACGAGCCGGACCAGGATCATGCCCGGGCTCGGGCCGAAGCGATGGCGCAACAGCTGCTCGCCAATGCGGTCATCGAGGATTTCCGCGTCGAGGTGCAGCCCGCATGAGGACCGGGATCGTTGTCTTCCCGGGCACCTGGAGTGACCGGGACTGTGGCCATGCCGTCGGTGAGATCCTTGGCGAGCCGGTGCGCTACGTCGACCATCGCGAGCGTGCGCTCGACGATCTGGAGCTGGTCATCCTTCCCGGCGGCTTTTCCTACGGTGACTACCTGCGCTGCGGCGCGATCGCGCGCTTCGCGCCCGTGATGGACGCGGTCGCCAACTTTGCGGATCGGGGCGGACTGGTGCTGGGCATCTGCAACGGCTTTCAGATCCTTCAGGAAGCCCGCATGCTCCCCGGGGCGCTGCTCCGCAACGCGTCCTGCGAGTTTCGGTGTGAGTGGGTCCATCTGCGGGTTGAGCAGAGCGACTCGGCGTTTACGCTGGATTGCCGTCCCGGGCAGGTGCTGCGGATTCCGATTTCGCATGGTGAGGGAAACTTTTT
>VBHC01000104.1 GCA_005889535.1 Chloroflexota bacterium | reverse complement strand
AATTCCGATTCGAAAAGATGCACGCCGTCCCGCTGGCTGCAGGAGACGCCGGTAGGCCCGAGCTCGGTCATTCCCGTGTGGTCGAAGGCCTGGCCGCCGAGCGCCGACTCGATCGCCGCTCGGGTCGAAGGGATGCTGGCGCCGGGCTCGCCGGCGTGGATGTTGCGGCGGAGGTGCAGCGCGATGCCTTCGGCCGCGGCCGTCTCCGCCAAGCGCAAGGCGTAGGTCGGGGTGCAGCAGAGCACCGTGGCCTGCAGGTCGCGCATCACCTGCACGCGCTGGATGGTGGTCATGGCCCCGCCCGGAATCGCCATCGCGCCCAGCCGCTGCGAGCCGCCGAACGCCGACCAGAAGCCGATGAAGGGGCCGAAAGAGAAGGCGAAGAAGATCCGGTCATCGCGCGTGACGCCGGCCGGCGCGTAGATCAGATCCGCCCAGATTCGCTCCCACCAGGCCCACGACTCTGCCGTGTCGAGCCAACGTAACGGCTGACTGCCACTGGTGCCGGATGTCTGGTGCAGCCGGACATACTGCTGCAGGGGGAACGTCAGATTGGTGCCGTAAGGGGGATGATCGCGTTGGTCGACCATCAACTCTTCCTTGGTCGTAAATGGCAGGCGTTCGAAATCGTCCCAGCTGGTCACGTCATGCAGGCGGTCGCGGTAGAAGGCATTCGTTCGACGCACCGTCTCGAGGCCGGACTGAACTGCGCGAAGCTGATGCTGCCGAATCTCTTCGACGGAGCGCAGCGGACTGGTCACCATGCCGGCGGGACCAGCGTAACTCCTACGAAACCCATAGGCATCGCTCACCGGCGTCTCATTAACGGGTCGCAACATGAAGGCATGCGGCGATCTCTAGCGCTCGGCGCCGCTGAGGTCCGAGCCTTTCGCGCCCAGGCCATCGTCGATGCGATGGTCTTTGGCCCGGTGTTGGCGGCCCTGGGCTTGGCCATCACCGTGCTCATCCAGGTGCTGCGAGTCCGCTTTTAGCCGAGGTCCCCCCACTGGCACAAGCGGATAATCGACCGGAGGTTGTCCCCGAACCTCGCTGAGATCGCCGCTCTTTTACCTTCAGGCCAACCGGCTGCAGGTCAGGCGGCGCGGCTCGACGTAGCTGGTCGGTCGTCCCAGCGCTCGCCCAGGCTGCGGAATAGCGCCCGCACGGCGGGTTCCCAGAGATGGGTGCCGCATTCTTCTCGCAGGATGCGGAAACCACGCTCTTTATCGAAGGCCTTGCGATATGGCCGATCCGAGACCAGCACGTCGTAGGTATCCGCGACCGCCAGGATGCGGGCTTCGAGAGGAATCTGGTCGCCGCGCAGCCCGCGAGGATAGCCGCTGCCGTCGAGGCGCTCGTGATGGGCGATGACGATCTCAGCCTCGCGCCGAAGGCGGTCCACGCGTGAGAGGATGGCCTGGCCGAGTTCCGGGTGTCGCTTGATCACGACCCATTCCTGGGGGTCGAGCGGGCCGGGCTTGCTCAGGATCGAGTCAGGAATGCCGATCTTGCCGACGTCGTGCAGCAGGCCGGCGCGCGCCAGCGTCCGCAATGTGTCGTTCGGAAGCTCCATAGCCCGGCCGATCTGTACGGCAAGCTCAGCGACCCGAAGATTGTGGCCTCTCGTGTTTTCATCGCGCGCCTCCACAGCGGCGGCGAGCGCCGCGATGGTGTCGACATGTTCGAGCTCGGTGCCGACTTTGACCTCCAGCTCCAGCGTGGCTTCGACGAGCGACCGCAGCGATTGGCCTTTGGTGCGTTGCGCCGCCATCGACCAGAAGGCGAGGCCGACACCTACCAGCATCAGGCCGTGGTACTCCCACCATGAGAGTTTCCAGACCGTACCCAGCACCATGACCATCTGTGCCTCAGCGAGGAGCAGGAAGACGACGACCAGGATGCCCTGCAGTGGGAGCCGCGACGTGAGGTAGGCCCGGGCCTGGCGGCCAGCGGCGAAAAGGAGGAGCACGATGGTGGTTCCGGCCATCCCATAGGAGTAGGGCTTCGTCCCGAAGGGCAACAGCGCCAGTACTTCTCCGCTGAGAAGCGCCAGTCCGGCGTAGATGCCGAGAGCGGTGGCGAGGACCACGATCAGCCAGCCCGCGGGCGAGAAGGGTAGCCGTCGCTCGAACGCAGCAGTGAGCGGCGTGTAGCTGGCCGCGAAGAACAGGGCGGGAACGAACAAGCTGAGGTAGGCTGAGATGCCGACAATCGCCCCGGCATACGCGACGTCGTCGGCATCGCCGACGATCCCTGGGGTCATCAGGCCGTGCACGGCGAAGATTCCACCCATCGCCATGAAGCCCAGGCAGAGGAAGAGCACGCGATACTGCGCGATCTGCATAGCGGCGATTGCCAGCAGCACCGCGAGGCCGAAGGCCAGGAGCGAGACAGCGGTGACGATGTAAAAGTGCTGCAGGGGGATCCGAATCGACAGATCGATGGGCGGGTGGGTGACCAGCCAGCCGAACGTCAGGGCGGGCAACAGGATAAAGCCGGCGCCTGCCATCTGGAAGAAAGTCAGGGAGGCTGGGCGCGAGGGGGCCACGGCGGAAGCCATGGCGGGATAACGGGCGGTCCGAGGTAATCTTCGCAGTATCATTTGGCTATGGTTGAGACAACCACCGAGACCGCTCTCCAGCAGACCGGCGTCCGGCTGACGCCGCAGCGGCTCGCCATCGCCGGCGTGCTGGCCCAGACCGGCAAAGAGACCTCCGCGCAGGAGCTCTACGAGCGGGTCCGCAGGAAGCACGCCTACATCGGGCGGGCGACCGTGTTCCGCTCCCTGGACCGACTGGTGAGCGCCGGCCTCGCGCAGCGACTGGAGCGTCCCGGTCATGTATCGGCTTATATCTGGTGCGAGCCGGGACATCATCACCACCTGATCTGCACCACCTGCCGCACCGTCGAAGATCTCGACGAAGGCGCCGTTGCGCCGCTGGCGGAGACGATTGCGCGGCAGCGCGGCTTTCGGGTCGACCACGCGACCCTCGACTTCTACGGCGAGTGCCGGACCTGCGCCTCGCGCCACCCGCGGGGCCGCGCCGTCGTACGACGTGCGGCAAGAT
>VBHC01000010.1 GCA_005889535.1 Chloroflexota bacterium | reverse complement strand
GACGAGCTGACCCAGCTGCCCATGGCTAAGACAATCGAACGGCCGATCGACCAGATTCTGGCAGCCTAGGAGACGGCTTCGGTCTCTCGCACGCGGACGCCGTCGCTCCGGTCCTCGGTGTAGTCCCGCAGAACCTTCGACCGGCTCGGGTGCCGCAGCTTGCGCAGCGCGGTCGCCTCGATCTGCCGGATCCGCTCGCGGGTCAGGCCCATCCGCCGGCCGTGGACCACGCGCCGCTCGCGCGGGCGCAGCGTCGCCAGGATGTCCTCGACCTCGTTGCGGAACATGGCCTCCGAGGCCGCCTCGAGCGGCGCCACGGCCATCTTGTCCTCGACAAAATCACCGAGGTGGGAATCCTCTTCCTCGCCGATCGGCGACTCGAGGGACACCGGCTGCTGCGAGATCTTCTTCAGCTCCTGGACCTTGTCGACGGTGATACCCATGCCGTAGGCGAGCTCCTCTTCGGTCGGCTCGCGCCCGAGCTGCTCGAGCAGCGCCCGCGAGACGCGGGCCAGCTGGTTGAGGGTATCGACCATGTGTACGGGGATCCGGATCGTCCGCGCCTGGTCAGCGATGGCGCGCGTGATCGCCTGGCGGATCCACCAGGTCGCATAGGTCGAGAACTTGAAGCCGCGCTTGTAGTCGAACTTCTCGACCGCGCGCATCAGCCCAAGGTTGCCTTCCTGGATCAGGTCGAGGAACGACAAGCCGCGGTTGAGGTACTTCTTGGCGACCGATACAACCAGCCGCAGGTTCGCCTCGGTCAGGTGATGGCGTGCCTCCTCCGAGCCCGCCTCCATCTCCTTGGCCAGTTCAACCTCTTCCTTCGCAGTGAGCAGGTTGACGCGCCCGATCTCCTTCAGGTACATCCGGACCGGATCGTCGAGGGCCACCGAGCTGACCACCTCGACCTCGGTCAGGACTTCCTCTTCGTCCTCGTCCTGCTCCGCCTCGGCGTCGGCCGTGACGGAAATGCCCATCTCCTGGAAGACGGTGACAATCCGCACGAAGCCATCTGCGTTACCCTCGATGGAGGGAAACGCCTTCATCACGTCGTCAGGGGCCAGGTAGCCTTGATCCTTCCCCTTGAGGATCAGCGCTTCCGCGCTCAGCACCAGCGGGTCTACCTGAACCCGCGTTTTTACCTTGGTCACTCGCCTTTTGTACCCATATCGTGACCGATCCAGACAGGGTTCGTCTAGTGTTTGGTTAATTCGAACCGCGCCGTTGTAAGGTTTTCTCCCAATCCACAGGGCCCAAGTCGCCATTTGTGAATTTTTGCGTATTCAGAGGCTCAAACTGAGCGGCCGAGGCTAAGCGGCCAAGGTCAGGTGGGCCCTGAGCCAATCCGTGGTCGCATCGACGCTGAGGGGCCGGCTGATGACGTACCCCTGGGCATAGTCGCACCCGAATTGACGCAGCAGGTACCGCGTCTGCTGGTCCTCGACGCCTTCGGCAACGGCCTTGAGGCCGAGGTTGTGGGCCAGGTCGACGATCGAGCGGACGATGGAGGCGGCGCCCTGGTTGGCCAGCATCTCGCTCACAAACGACCGGTCGATCTTGATCAGGTCAACCGGCAGCCGCTGCAGGTAGGCCAGGGAGGAATAGCCCGTACCGAAGTCGTCGACCGAGAGGCTGACGCCGAGCTGGTCCAGCCCGCGCATCACGTCGGCGGCGCCCCTCGCCATTGCGCTCGTCTCCGTGATTTCCAGGATCAGGCATGCGGGGTCGACGCCCATCCGCTGAAGGAGTTCCCCGACCCAGGCCACCAGCGAGCCGTCTTCGAGGTTGAGCGAAGACAGGTTCACGGCCACCGCGACATTGATGCCGTTTGCCCGCCAGGTCACGATCTGGCCGATGGCTTCTTCCAGGACCCAGCGGCTTAGCGGATTGATGAGCTCGGTTTGCTCCACGGCGGAAATGAAGTGGGCCGGCATGATCAGTCCGCGCTCGGGATGCCGCCAGCGGATCAGCGCCTCCAGGCTATCCAGTCCGCCGTCCGTGACTCGGACGATTGGCATGTACTCCAGAAACAAGGTTTCGTCGTCGGCGGGCGCGTAGACGCTGTAACCGACCTGGCGCCGCTTGGCAAGGTACATTGCCACGTCGGCATGCCGCATCAGGGTGTCGCCGTCCTGGCCGTGCTCGGGGAAGACGGCGATGCCGATGCTGGCCCTGACGTCGATCGTCCGCTCGCCGACTTCGAACGGTGCGTCGAGCGCATCCATGATCCGCTTCGCCAGCCTCGATCCGCATGCATCGTCGATGATTTCGGCTGAGATGACGGCAAATTCGTCGCCGCCCATCCGGGCGATCGTGTTGGCGGGACCGACTGCGGCCACGAGACGCTCGGCGACCGCGACCAGCAGGCGGTCGCCCTCGTCGTGGCCGAGGCTGTCGTTGACTTCCTTGAAACGGTCCATGTCCATCATGACCAGGCCCCACGGCGTGCGGTCGGTTGTGGCCTGCGCCATCCGTTCGTGGAGGCGATCGTTGAACAAGCTGCGATTCGGCAGCCCGGTCAGCGCGTCGTAGAGCACCCGACGCTCGAGATTCTCCCGCTCCATTTTCTGCTCCGAGATGTCCCGGAGGGTGCCGATGAAGACACGTTGCTGCCCGGCCTGCATCTGGCTGCCAATGAACTCGAGCGGGAAGGTCGACCCATCCTTTCGGCGTCCGAGGGTTTCGTGCGACCCCGAGCGGACCTGCTTCTTGTCCGGACGCAGGTAGCTCTCGAGGTGAACGAGGAAGTCGCCCTGGTGCGGCGCCGCGATCAGCGTCGTCACCGGCTCGCCGACCAGCTCGGCGGACGCGTACCCGAACAGCAGCTCGACCCGCGGGTTGACGGACTGCAGCCGGCCGCTGTCGTCCAGTGTCACGATGCCGTCGGCGACGTTGTCCAGGATGCTTCGAATGTGCGCGCCGCTGGCGCGCAGGGCCTCCTCGGCTGAAACCTGGTTCGTGATGTCGCGCGCCACCCCGTAGCTCAGCCCTTCCTCCACGACCGGCGCCACCGTCCACTGGAGCCAGCGGTAACTCCCATCCTTGCACTGGAAGCGCGCCCGAAATTCCAGGCTTTTCGTACCTTGCCGGAGCCGCTCGATCTCTACGTTGACCGCTTGCCGGTCGTCCGGATGGTAGAAGTCGACCGTGGGCTTCGCCATCAGCTCGGCGCGAGTGAAACCGGTGGTTCTCTCCCAGGATGCGTTGAGGACTTTGAAGTACCCGTTCCCGGCGACGCAAAAGAGGTCGATCGAAAGGTCAAACAGGCGCTCTCGGTCGTTTCGGCTGGCTTGCCAGGCGGTGAGGGCTCGTGAGAGATCGCCCACCTCGTCGTGACGCTTCCCTGCGGGAATTCGCATCGGATTCCCGGTGGCCAGCCCTCGCGCCGCCGCGGCCAGCTGCACGATGGGGACCAGCACCCGGCGCGACAGCACGAAGCCCAGGCCCACGAGCAGCACGCCGGCTAAGACGCTGCGGCTGATGCTGAGCCTGAACAGCCTATCCCGTTCGCGCCGGGCCGCATCCAGTGCCGAATCGATGCGTTGCCCGGACGCAATCGCGTAGCTATCGTCGGCCTCGAGGAACGTCTGGAAGAGCGTCGCTCCCTGGTTGATCGCCTGCGGATCGTCGATCGGTGCGTCCGAATCGTCGACCTTCTTCTTGATTCCCTCCGCCCACGCCTGCCAGGCCTGGGCGGTGACGGTTACCCGCAAGACTTCCCGGGAGAGCTGCTCCGTTTGGGCGGCGGCTTGAAACGGGCCCAGGACGCTGCCGGCCAGCTGCTGGCCATCAACATAAACCTGCTCTGAAATGGCGCGGCCGTCATTGGCGTAGGCGTTGATGCCGGCCTGCTGTTCGAACAGGCCCAGCCGGAAGGTGTCGTTGTTGTCGTTGACCCGGCGCGCGGCATCGGCCTGCTCGTACGACGCGCTGAGGGCCTGCGTTTCCAGAAGGCTGATGACCAGTGAGCCGAACACCACCAGCAAGCCGGCGGCCAGCCCCAACCGGGACCAGCTCGACAGCGAGAGGTGGGGCAGCCTCAGCCGGTCCATCCTTATAAGAAGACAGTGGTCGCGTTCGCGGAAGCTTACTCGGCATTGCGCGCCTTGTTACCGATCCGTTGCCCGCGGGGAGGTCAGCCGGCTCGCTGCGACGCGCTCCCTGATTCATCGGATGCTGGACATGGCTGCCCGGGCCCAGGTCGACGCGTATGCTAATATGCATATATGCGCCGGACGACCGTTCTTCTCGAGGATGACCTTGCCGACCAGCTCGACTACGAGCGGCGACGTCTGAACCGCTCGACCGCGGCCATCGTCCGAGAGGCATTGGCCGAGTACCTGGCCGGCGGTAAAACGTCAGGGAAACGCTTGCCTTTCGTGGGGCTTGGTCGCAGTGGCAAGCGGGATACCGCGCGAACGGCGGACGCGATCCTCGCTCGCGAATTGGGAGGCAAGAAAGGGGCTGCCGCCACGCGTCGCCGTCGTTGACACTGGCCCGCTCTATGCGGCCGTCGATCAGGACGATCAAGACCACGGCCGATCGGTAGCGGTCCTCCAGCAGCCTGGCCTTCGCCTCGTCATCCCCGCTCTGGTTATCGCGGAAGCTTGCTACCTCATCGGCACGCGTCTGGGTGCGGCGATCGAAGCCCGGTTCGTTGCCACCATGACTGGTTTCGAGGTCCGCGCACCGGAGCCTCAGGACTGGCAGCGAATCGGCGCCTTGGTCGAGCGATACAAGGATTTCCCCTTGGGTGGAGTCGATGCTTCGGTCGTGGTGTTGGCTGATCGGCTTCGTACCCGCGTGATCATCACGCTAGACAGGCGACACTTTGGTGCGGTTCGTGGCATGGGCGGTCATCCCTTCCAATTGCTTCCAACACTGATCGAATGACCGCCGAACCCACGCTGACCAGCCGCGAACTCAATCGCGCCCTACTGGCTCGCCAGTTCCTGCTCGAGCGCTCAACCCTTGGCCTGATCCCGACGCTCGAACGCATCGGAGGCTTGCAAACCCAGTACGCGCCATCTGCCTATATCGGTCTCTGGTCGCGTATGCGCAATTTTCGCCGCGAGGGGCTGACCACGGCGCTCGAGCAGCGCCGGGTGATCCAGGGGACCTTGCTGCGGAGCACGATTCACATGGTGTCAGCGCGCGACTACTGGCTGTTCCTGGCTGCCATCAGACAGCCAAGGCAAGAGTGGTGGCGACGGATCACGCGACATGAGTTCGGGCACCTCGACATGGAGGGGGCGGTGGCCGCCCTGCGTGAACACCTGGCGGGTGGGCCCCGACGCGCCGATGAACTGAAAGCCATGCTCGCGGCGCGAGGCTTGCCTTCCGTGATATGGGGCGGCATGGCGCAGTGGGTTGACATGGTCCGGGTTCCGCCCTCCGGCACCTGGGAGCAACGACGGGCCGACCTCTATAGCCTCGCCGAGACCTGGACGCGACCGACCGCCTACCAGGAGTCAGCGGGACACGAACACCTCATCCGCCGGTACCTGGGCGGCTTCGGGCCGGCATCGATCAAAGAAATTGCCGACTGGGCCGGGATTCCGCCCGCGACGCTATCGCCGATGATGGATCATCTCGCCCTGCGCCGTTTTCGTGACGAGAACGGCAAGCAACTGCTGGATCTTCCGCGCGCACCGCTCCCCGCCGCGGCGACGCCGGCGCCCGTACGATTCCTGCCAACCTGGGATGCGACGTTGCTGGTGCACGCCCGACGCACGGAGATCCTGCCCGAGCGCTACCGCCCGCTGGTCTTCAATACCAGGACGCCGCACTCGGCCCCGACCTTCCTCGTGGACGGCGCCGTCGCCGGAACCTGGCGCTTCGAGGGTGGACGCGTCGAGCTCAAGCCGCTCGCTCCGCTACCTGCCTCTGCGCGCGTAGACCTCGACGCCGAAGCGAGGCGCCTAGCTCGGTTCCTTTCCGGCTGAGTGGGCTGCAGTTACGGTCGCCGGCTTCTCCCCATCGGGCCGGGCCGTTCCGCTGCCCCGGTTGAGGTTCGATTGGTGCTCGCGCATGGTGCTGAGCGGACCGCTGACCGTCTGGTAGCGCTGGCCGGCGACCAGGAGCTGTTCGGCGGGAAACCTGGTGATGACCTCGCATCCCGTTTTCGTCACGACCACCTGTTCCTCGATGCGGGCCGCCTGATACCCGTCGGCGGCAGGCCAGTAGGTTTCCAGCGCGAAGACCATGTTCTCCTTGATGACATCGCCGTGCTCCGGCGCGATCAGCCGGCTGATCACCGGCTTTTCCCAGATGGATAGGCCAACGCCATGGCCGAGCTGCAGGGCGAAGGCGGCCTCTTCGTTCGGAAACCCGAACTCCTGCGCACGTGGAAAGGCCTCGGCCACCTCACCGGTCGTCGCCCCCGGCCTCACGCGGCTGATGGCGTCATCGAGGTAATAGCGGCAGCGCTTGTACGCGTCGACCAGCCCCGCTGAGGCACTGCCGATGGCGAAGGTCCGGTAATAGCAGGTGCGATAGCCGTTGTAGGCGTGGAGGATGTCGAAGAAGACCGGGTCCCCCGGGCGCATCACGCGATCGCTGTAGATGTGCGGATGCGGATGGGTGCGCTCACCTGAAATCGCGTTCACGCCTTCGACGTGCTCGGAGCCGAGGTCGTACAGGGTCTTGGCGACCAGGCCGACGCATTCGTTCTCTTTCATGCCCGGGCCCATCACCTTGTACAGGGCTTCGTAGGCGGCGTCCACCATCATGCAGGCGCTATCGAGGAGCACGAGCTCATCGACCGACTTGATCATGCGCGCCTGCAGCATGAGCTGTTGGCCGTCCACCACCTTCAGCCCCGCAGCCTGCAGGGCGAACATGATGGGCGGCTCGACGATGTCCACGCCGACCGGTTCGTTGGCCAGACCGGCGGCCTCCAGCTCGACCTTGATCTTGCGCGCGACGTCCTCCGCCCGCCCGGCTTCGGGCCGGATCCCGCCTCGGAAATTCGTGATTCCCGCCCGCGACCGGCCCTCGAGCCATGGGTTGTAGAGCTGGTGGTGCCGCGCCGCCGAGCCGAAGTCCCACATGATCGGCTCTCGATCCTGGGGCAGCAACGACCATCGGACGAACTTGTCGTTGCTCCAAGTTCCGATCAGCGTGCTGGTGATGTAGCGGATATTGTTGGGATCGAAACTCACCAGCGAGCCCAGCTCGGACGCCTTGAGCAGGCCCTTGATCCGGTCCAGTCGATCCCGTCGAAGGCGGTCGAAATCAACCCGTTTCTCCCAATCCACCGCCATCAGGCCAAAGGTCTTGCCCACGGTTACCCTCCTTAGGAACGAGGCCAACTTACCACGGCTCTTGACCTCGAGTGGGGGGAGGGCTATGTTTGCTAGGCACGACGCGAGGGAGGGTCCGGGTTCTGATTACCGCTGCTCTGGACATCATCGGTCGCCATTTCGCCGCGGAGAACGCCCACGACATCGAGGCGACGCTGGCAACCTACACCGACACCATCGTGTGGGACGACATCACCCATCCTGGCTCGCCGTTTCGAGGCAAGCAGGCGGTGGCGGAGGCGTACGGCGGCATCCTGCAGGCGATTCCGGACATCCAGCTGCGCAGCGTGAGCCGGTTCCAGTGTGCTGACCACGTCGTCGATGAGTCGATCGCCACCGGGCACGTCATGGGCGAGTTCGCCGGCGTGGCGGGCGGTGGCGCTCCGGTGAGCTTCCGATTGCTGCACATCTTTGATCTTCGTGACGGACTGATCGAGCGCGAGAATGCCTGGTTCGATTCCGCCGCCGTACGCCGCCAGGTGGAGGCCTTCCACCATCGCTGAGTTCCAAGGAGGAGGAGATCATGGCTGACCGATTGCTGCTTCGCGGTGGTTCCGTGGTTTCGATGGATCCCAAGGTCGGCGATCTGCCGAAGGGCGATGTGCTGATCGAGGGTGACAAGATCGCCCGGGTTGCACCCAAAATCGAGGCGGGCGACGCCCAGGTGATCGACGTCACGGGCGATGTCGTCATCCCCGGCTTCATCGACAGCCACCGGCACACCTGGGAATGCGCCATCCGCGGCTGCGCGCCGAATGCCACGCTCGACGACTACTTCGTCGACGTGCTGGACACCTTCGCGCCCGTCTACCGGCCTGAGGATGTCTACGCCAGCAACCTGGCCGGCGCGCTCGAGTGCGTGAACGCCGGCATCACCACGCTGCTGGATTGGTCGCACATCAACAACACACCGGAGCATCCGGACGCCGGCGTCCGCGGCCTCCAGGAATCGGGAATTCGCGCGGTCTATGCCTACGGCAGCGCCAACCTCTCGCTCAACGATTACTGGAACCAGAGCAAGATCGTGATCCCCAAGGATGACGTGAAGCGGATCCGCGACAAATATTTCTCCTCCAACGATGGGCTGCTGACGATGGCGCTTGCCACCCGCGGCCCCAGTTTCTCCGTCGACGACGTCGTCAAGCAGGAGTGGTCGATGGCGCGCGAGCTTGGGCTGCCCATCACGGTCCACGTGGGGATGGGACGATTGGCCGGCCGGTTCGCGATGATCAAGTCGCTGCAGCGCCTCAACCTGCTCGGTCCGGATACCACTTATATCCATTGCTGCTACTTCAGCGACGAAGAGTGGCAGCTGGTCAAGGACACCGGCGGCAAGATCTCCATCGCGTCCCAGGTCGAGATGCAGATGGGGCACGGGCAGCCGCCGGTTGGCAAGGCCCTCAAGTACGGGCTGCGGCCCAGCCTGTCGATCGACGTCGTGACCACGGTGCCCGGCGACATGTTCACCGAGATCCGCAGCGCCTTTGCCTCCGAGCGGGTCCTGGTCTGCGGCGTGGCCTGGGAGGCGGACACGACGATCCCCGAGAGCACCTTGACCCATCGAGGCGTGCTGGAGATGGCCACCACCAACGGCGCCTACACGGTCGGCCTCGAGGATCGCACCGGCTCGCTGACGCCGGGGAAGCAGGCCGACATCGTCGTCATCGACGGCAAGGCGCCCGGCACGGCCCCGGTGATCGACCCGGTCGCCACTGTGACCCTGGCCGCTGACGTGTCGAACGTCGACACCGTCATCATCGCCGGCAAGATCCACAAGCGCGACGGCAAGCTGGTGGCGAACTATGCGCGAGCCCGCGAGTTGGCCGAGAAGAGCCGCGACTACCTGACCGAAGCGGTGGCGAAGAAGAAGCTGCAGCCGGTCGGGTGACGATTCCAGGATCGGCGCTGGCAACGAGTCGACATGTCGTTCGGCGGGGCGGCGAATCGAACTTCGCCGTCCCGCAGGCGTTTGTCGGCAAGAGCGAGGGATTCCGCCGCTGGGCTGTCGTCGCCGAGGACGCGCCCGCCGTTCACACGGGATTCGCGATGTGCACGCTGGAAGCAGGCGGCTGGGTAGCCACCCACGTCCACTCGTACGAGGAAAGTGTCTACATCCTCGAGGGAGAAGCCGAACTCAGCACCAGCGAAGGAGTTTTCAAACTGCGGGCGGGCGACTACGGCTTGATCCAGGTTGCTGTGCCGCACTCGTGGCGCGCGTCGCCGTCGGGCGATGCCCGCTGGGCGCAGATGATGGCGCCCCAGCCGCGATCACGCTTTGGGAACGACACGTTCTTTGTTGACCCCCTCCCCGACCCTCCCCACAAGGGGGAGGGAGACGGTGACGTTACTGGACGAACCAGGGAGGCGCCACGTATCGATGTGCGCGATCCTCGCACCCGGTCCTTTGGGCACATCGAGCGCTCCAACATGGAGGTCAGCCGGCAAACCCAAGATCAGCTGGCGGTATCGGCCAGCATGCGGACGGCGCTGCTGGTATACAGCGGCATCACCGTCAAGATGATGATTGACAGCGACCTGGGCGCGCAGCTTTCGACCATGTTCATGGTCCAGTACGAACCGAATGGGGTGGCGGGCCAGCACGACCATCCGTTCGAGGAGACGTATCTGATCCTGGATGGCGAGGTCGATGCGACCTTCGACGGCGAGCGCTACCGGATGACCGCCGGGGATATCGGCTTTGCCGGGGTCGGCTGCGTCCACGGCTTCGCGAACCCGGCCAAGGTGCCGGTCCGCTGGCTGGAAACGCAGGCGCCGCAGCCGCCGGCGCGCCACTCCTACCGGTTCGCCCGCGACTGGGACTACCTTCGCGAGCACACCCGGACCAAGGCCTGATGGCGCGCGGCGCCGTTCTGATCGTCGGCGGAACGCACGGGCTCGGTCTCGAGCTGGCGAAGCATTTTGCCGGTAAGGATGGCGAGGTCATCGTCACCGGCCGTGATCCGCAGCGGGCCGCCTCGGCGGCTCGCGAGATCGGCCATGGAACCCGCGGCCTCGGCTTCGACCTGGCCGAGCCGACGAAGATCGCGCCGGCCCTCAAGGATGTTGGTCCGCTGCATCACCTGGTGCTGGCGGCGATCGAACGCGATGAGAACAAGATCCGCGACTACGACGTCAGTCGAGCGCTTCGGCTGGTGACCCTCAAACTGGTCGGCTACACCGAGGTGGTGCACGCCCTCCACCCCAGCCTGGGAACTGATAGCTCCATCCTCATTTTTGGCGGCGGGGCGAAGGACAAACCCTATGGCGGGTCGACGGTGGTGACCACAGTCAACGCGGGCGTGCAGGGTCTGGTCCGAACGCTGGTGATGGAACTGGCGCCAATCCGGGTCAACGCCATCCATCCGGGGATCGTCGGAGACAGTCCATACTGGAGCGCGAAGCCGGCCCAGGTCCTGGAAGGCGTCCGGGCCAAGACGCCGGCCGGCCGGCTGGCGACCATGCGCGACATCGTCGATGCGGCGGTCTTCCTGATGACCAACCCGGCGGTGAACGGTGTCGATCTGGCGGTCGATGGCGGCTGGCACTTCATGACCTGGTGACCGCGCGACGAGGCGAATCAGAAGAGGAGGGAACACATGGCAAGGATGCTGACCCCGACCAAGAATGGCGCGGCAATTGCCGATTCGTACCAACAGGCAATCGAGGTCCTCGACGCTGAGCTGGGGCAACTCGACAAGGTCTTTCAGGGTCTGAGCGAAGAAGAATGGGCGATGAGCACGAAGCTCGTTCCGCTCGACCCCACCCTGAAACACTGGACGGTCTTCGAATTGGCCGGCCACTTCGACATTTCGATCGGCCTGGCCCGGATGCTGATGGCCGAGCCCAAGGACGGCCAGCCGGGACGCGACCGGGTCAGTTTCTTCATCTTCCCGCGGTCGGAGGTCGCGCCTGTCGTTTACGACTACGCCTACAAGATGGTGGAGGGGAAGACGCCCAGGGATATGCCGGGCGTTCTCCACGAGACCTTCAGCAAGACGATTGAAGAGGCCAAAAAGACGGCGCCCGACCACGTTGGCCCCGGCTACTACGCGCTGATGCGGGCCGACGAGTTCATCCCCAGCAGGGTGGTGGAGGCGGTGGTCCACGGAATGGACCTGACCGACGCGCTCGGCCGAGAAACCATCGCGACGCCGGCTGGCATTGCCGTGACGGCCGCCATCCTCGACGATCTCCTCGCGCGGCGGACGGTGGCGGGCCGGCCCGACGACCTGACGGGTAATGATCCGGCCTGGGTCCGCGCCGCATCGGGCCGCGGCCCGCATCCCGACCCACGCCTTCCCCTGATCGGCTAACCCGAATGAAAAAGCTCACTCGGTTTGCCGCGGTTCTTACCGCGTTAAGCGGCCTGGTATTAGGATCCGTGAGCGCCGCGGCCTCGCCAGTGTTTCGGCAGAACTTCCGGATCACGGTTACGGAGGTTGGTCTCGACGTCTGCGCCGGAGGTCAGCCGGTTTCGGTAACCGAGACCCTGCACTTCGTAACCCTTGTCAACGCAGACAATGCGGGCGGCTTTCACGTCAACACTGTCGTGAACATCGAGAACGGTACGGGAACCAACCTGGTCACCGGCGAACACTATGTCGCCACCGGCGCCAACGCCACCTCGTTCGAGGCCAAGCCACCCTTCCCATTTGTGAGCACCAATGAGGCGACCAGCGTTCTGGTATCGACCGGTGGAACCCCCAACCTCTATAGCAAGATCCTGATTCACGAGACGGTGAACGCCAACGGCTTACTGACCGCCGAGATTTTCGATTTCCAGGTTTTCTGTCGGGGCTAAGGAGACGCGGACTGCCGGACGCCGGATCAGGCTCCGGCAGCGAGCTTCCCACCATCGACCGGGATGACGGCGCCGTTGATGAAGCTTGACTGCTCCGAAAGCAGCCAGGCGACGGTTGCCGCCACCTCCTCGGGACGGCCGAGCCGGCCGATGGGGACGAAGGCGGAAATCTTCTCGCGCTCGCCGGGCTCGAGTGCCGCCAACCGCTCGGTGACGATCGGGCCGGGCGTGAGCGCGTTGACCCGGATACCGCGCCGCCCATAGTCGAGCGCCGCGACCTTGGTGAGGCCGATGATCGCGTGCTTAGAGGCCACGTAGCCTGCCAACCCCGGTACACCGCGGAGGCCGGCCGTCGATGACATGTTGACGATGGACCCGCCGCCGGCAGCCAGCATGGCCGGGATCTCGTACTTCATGCAGAGGAAGGTCCCACGGATGTTGACGGCGATCGACTGATCGAAATCCCCAACCGTGAGATCGGCCAGCGGGGTGGGCGGGGGACCGCCTGCTGCGTTGTTGAAAGCACCATCGAGGCGGCCATAGGCCTCGACCGTCTTTCGGATCAACATCTCGACCGAGTCGGGGATGCCGATGTCGACCGGCACCGCCATCGCGGCGCCGCCCGCGGACTGGATTTCATCGCTGAGCAGCATGATGGCTTGCTCGTTGCGAGCCGCCAGCACCACCGTGGCGCCCTGCGACGCCAGCCATCCTCGACGATCTCCTCGCGCGGCGGACGGTGGCGGGCCGGCCCGACGACCTCAAGGGTAATGATCTTGCCTGGGTCCGGGCGGCAGCGGGGCGCGGTCCGCATCCCGACCCACGCCTCCCGCTGATCGGCTGAGCCCAGTCGGAGGCCCCAGAAATACAGCGGCGCCCCATCAATAGTGACGGGGCGCCGGTTTCTATCGAACGTCAGCCGTTAGCGGTTCTGTCCAGGCTGCGTCGGCCACGTGGTTGGCTTCGGCTCGGGCTGGTTGCCCGGCTTGCCGGGCCACTGCTGGCCGGGCTGGCCACCCTGTTTCCCAGGCCACTGCTGGGGTTGCGGTTGCCCGCCCTGGTCGCCTTGCCGCTTCTCGCGCTTGCTCATCGATTCCTCCTACCGGAATGAATTCAGCTCGATCGGCCTTCTCTGGCTTCCCGAGTGCATCGACTATATGACCGGCGGCGGCCGGCCGCATCGTCCGTCGGAGAGATTTCACGCGTTGCCGCAGGTTGGCCACGGCTTGGGCGTGATTCGCTAAGCCGCTCGCCGCGATCCGTTGCCAGGTTGGTGACGTCCTGGTGACGTCCCGCAGGAATCGCAGTCGGTACTATTCGGGGACGCCATGGAGATGACACGCGCGATCGAAGAGGCCGAGCAGCGATTGCAGGGCATTGTGTCGAAGACGCCGCTGCAGCCCTCGGCGCGACTATCCGAACGCTACGAGGCGAACGTCCTCATCAAGCGCGAGGATATGCAGAGGGTTCGATCGTTCAAGATCCGCGGCGCCTACAACAAGATCGCGTCGCTCTCAGCCGACGATCGGAAGCGGCCGATCGTTTGCGCCAGCGCCGGCAATCACGCCCAGGGGGTCGCGTTCGCCTGCGCCCACCTGGGGATCGGGGGCACGATCGTGATGCCCAGGATCACCCCCACCCAGAAGATCGAACGGGTGGCGCACTTCGGCGGCGAGTTCGTGGAGATCCGGCTCGCCGGCGAATCCTACGACGAGGCCAGCCAGACGGCCGAGGAGTATTGCGAGCAGACGCGCGGGATCTTCGTCCATCCCTTCGACGACCTCCAGACCATCGCAGGACAGGGAACGGTCGGCAAGGAGATCTATGAGGCGACCGGGGGAGAGGTGGGAGCCGTCATCCTGCCGGTGGGCGGCGGCGGGCTGGCGTCGGGCGTCGCATCCTATATAAAGGGGCGGAATTCGTCAGTTTCGGTGATCGGGGCCGAGCCAGCCGGATCGCCGTCCATGTACGAGTCCCTGAAGCAGGGGCGCGTCGTCAGCCTTCCCGAGATCCATACCTTCGTCGACGGTGCCCCCGTGCGCACGGTTGGCCGCCTCACCTTCGATCTCTGCCGGAAGTACGTCGACCGCGTGGTGGTCATCCCCGAGGGGAAGGTCTGCACCACGATGATCGAGCTCTACCAGAACGAGGGCATCATCAGCGAGCCGGCCGGGGCGCTATCGATTTCGGCGCTGGACGATGCCGCCGGCGAGATCAAGGG
>VBHC01000009.1:1716-12790 GCA_005889535.1 Chloroflexota bacterium | reverse complement strand
CGGTAGGTGTTGACCAGCAGCATCGCGACGGTCATCGGACCGACACCGCCGGGGACCGGCGTTAGCGCACCGGCGACGGGATCGACGCTGGCCCGGTCGACATCGCCGGTCAATTTGCCGGTGTCCGGATCTCGGGTGATGCCGACGTCGATGACGATTGCGCCCGGTCTGACGTGCTCCCCGGTGATCAGGCCGCGCTTGCCAGTGGCGGCCACCAGGATGTCCGCGGTTTTTGTGATCGCCGGCAGTTCGGTGGTGTGCGAGTGCGCGATCGTGACCGTGGCATGGTTCTGAAGCAGCAGCAGCGCCAGCGGGCGACCGACAAGGCGGGAGCGGCCGACGACCACGGCATGCCGGCCGGTGGGATCGATCCGTTCGCGGCGAAGCAGCTCGAGGACGCCCAGCGGCGTCGCCGGGATGAATGTGGGGTTGCCCTGCGCCAGGCGCCCGGCGTTGTACGGGTGAAGCCCGTCGACATCTTTATGTGGCGGGATCTGCTCCAGAGCCTGGTCGGGATCCAGGCCGTCGGGCAGGGGCATCTGGACCAGGATCCCGTCGATCGCCGAATCAGCAGCCAGATCGGCGATGCGCGCGTGCAGCTCGCGCTGCGTGACATTGTGCAGATGCTCGATCGCGGATTGGAAGCCGACCTCTTCGGCGGCCCGCTGCTTACCTCCCACGTAAACGGTCGATGCGGGGTCATCGCCCACCTGGATGACGGTGATGCCCGGCCGACGCTGCTCCGGATGGCCCTCGACGGCGCGTTTCAGCTCATCGCGAATGGCGCGCGCGTGGAGGCGGCCGTCGATCAGGCGGGCAGGCACCGGCTGAGTCTACCGAGGCAGATCGCGGATCTCGACCGGCCGCGTGATCTCCACCGCGAAGCTGTTCAGGTTCGGCAGTGGCGGTCGCTTGCTGACCCGGACGGTGACCTGCACCACCAGCGGTTGCCTGAGGATGGCGGCCGCAATCCGCTCCGCGACGGTTTCGAGGAGATTGGCGGGCTTCCCCTCGAGGATGGTCCGGGCGATCTTCTCCAGGACGGGGTAGCTGACGGTGTCGCCGATGCGGTCGCTGGCGGCCGCCCGCTGGGTGTCGAGCATAACCTCGAGGTCGACCGTAAAGGTCTGGCCGAGCTTCCGCTCCGCCGGATTGTTGCCGTGAAAGCCGAAGCCGGTCAGGCCCGTGAGGATGAGTCGGCCCGTCGGCAGACTGACCGCCCGCCGGCTTCGCGGTGGCGGCGGCGAGCTGTGGTTAGACCTTTTTGTGGGCATGTCTTGACAAATATACGCTCTCGTGTAATGATGCCGAGATGAATGTCGAAGTTCGGGCGACCGGGCTGCGGGCGATGCGCGAGAAGAAGGGTCTGACGCAACGCGAGCTGGCGCACAACCTCGGCATCAGCCAGAACTATATTCCGGCGCTGGAGTCGGGAGCCCGCCGGCCCGGTCCGAAACTGCGACAGGCCTTGATGAAGTTTTTCAACGTGAACTTCGAGGACCTCTTCGAAGTGGTCATGGTGAACCCGGAGAGTTCCACCGAGCAGGTACTGGAGCCGCGCGACCATCGACGCGCGGGTTGACGGCGCGAGGGGGTGCTAACCAGAAATAGCTGAGCGACGCAGCGCAAATCGCGGCTCGATAAAATAACCGGTGCGCCTGCATAGCTCAGTTGGTAGAGCAGCTGACTCTTAATCAGTTGGTCCCGGGTTCGAATCCTGGTGCAGGCACCATCACCCCGGCCACTTGAGGGGTCACTGCGCGTAAGCAACAGACAGCGCAGATTCAGCACTGAACCTAGCTTCCATCTTTTTCTGCCGACTCGCCGCGCTGGCCATCTACGACACCTGGAGGGGGTCAATGCGCGGAGTCCGGATTCCTCAAAATCTCAACGGCGAAGACCAGTTTGTCCTCGGACTTTCGGTTACACGTCTTGCCGCTCTGCTACTGGGTTTGCTCGCGGCCTACACCATCCTCCATCTCTCGGTGCCGGCGCCACTTCAAGTCGGCGCCGCCGCTGTGGCGGCGCTGTCCGGCGTGGCCATTGCCTGGATACGACCCGAGGGTCGCTCGCTCCTGCATTGGGGACTGGCCGCCATCGAATTTCAGTTTGCCCAGCACGTCGAACCTGATCCGAAGACAGCCAGGGAGAACGCAGCCGACCAGGAATTCGGATCGGCTGGCCACGTACCAGATCAACCACAGCCGCGCCTGAGCGTGGTTACCAAAAGGCTCAACGCCCAGACCGCACCGCCGGCGCCAACCCAGTTCAGTAGTGCAGTAACCGACGACGACGTGATCGAGCTTCCCGAATCGGCCACCAATCCGGACAGCGACCTTCAGTCGGTCGCCGACCGGCAGACGCGGCAGCCCGCGCCAGTGTATCTCGGTGGCCCGCAGGTCATTACCTTCTTTTCCGCGAAGGGTGGTACGGGACGGACGACTCTGGCAACGGAAGTCGCCGCGCTGCTCGCCACGAAGGGTCACTACCGCGAATCTCCATCCAGTCGGCCACTGCCTTTACGTGTTGCGCTCATTGACTTCGACCTGGCGTCAGCTAACGTGTCGGCGCGTCTGGGAATTGCCCAGCCAACCATGCTCGACTACCTCTGCGATCTCAGCGTTCCCAACCCAGACCCTCGGGATTTCGTAATCCGACACCAGGTTACGTCGCTGGACGTTCTCCTGGGTCCATCGAAATGCCTGGCAGGCGACCGCAGCGAGCTTTGCGGGATTCCCCAGGCAGCTCACATCCTGAGCACCTTCAAAGCCGCCGGATACCAGTTCCTGGTCGTTGACATGGCGGCATCACTTGGAGACCTTGAGACGTACCTCCTGGAAGCAGCGAACCACATCTACTGCGTAGTAACTCCGACCGCTGGCTCCGTCCAGTCGCTCTACCGAGGAGTCGAGGCCCTCCGGCGACTCGGACTTGGCAGCAAGCTTCGCTACGTGGCAAACAAAATGCGGGACGGCGTCAGCTTGACGGAACCGATGGGCGACCTCAACGGATCACTGGTCGCTCGCATTCCCTACGATCCAGCATTCGATTCCGCCGAGAATCGGCACGAGCCGATCGTAATGGGCGGAACCGGGGCGTCGGTCGATGCCCTGAGCCAGCTGGCGGCATCAATCTACCCGGCCCTCGATGTTCCGAACACCTCGCACCCCTCCTCGCCATTCGCCTGGCTTTCGAAGCGCCGCCGTGCTGGCTGAAGTCGCCGCCCAGCCACCGAGCCACGAGGAACTGCGTCGGTATGTGCGTGCCCAGCTCACACTGCAGGTTGATCCAGAAATCATCAATCCGTTCTCTACGAATTCCAACCGGGACGAAATTCTCCGGGATCGGATTCGCGATGCAATACTGCGGCGCGAGCTAACACCGAGCCCAGAGCTGGTCGACAGCCTCTTCGACGAGATCGTCGGCCTCGGTCCCCTCCAACCGCTGATGGCCGACACAGAGATCAGTGACGTGCTTGTGAATCGATTTGACGAGATCTATGTGGAACGCCACGGCCGACTCGAGTTCGTGCCGAACGCTTTTCGGGATGAGGCGCAGCTGGAGCAGGTAATCCAGAAAATCGTCGCGCTCGTTGGACGGGAAATCAACCTCGACAAGCCGCTGGTTGATGCTCGGATGGTCGACGGTAGCCGCGCCAACGCAGTCTTTGCGCCGGTCGGTGGGCCTACTCTCTGCATTCGAAAGTTCAACCGCATCCGGCTAGACCTGCTGCCGAACGACCGAAATGCCGTGGCGGCGAGTTGGGTAAGTACGGGCGGCATGTCAGTCCCGATGGGCGCCTTTCTGGAGGCAATGGCAATCGCGCGTGCCAATATTCTGATCGCTGGCGCGACCGGTTCAGGGAAGAGTACTCTGCTGCGCTCCATTGTCAGCGCGTTTCCGGATGAGGAGCGCGTCATCACGATCGAAGACACCGCTGAGCTGGAGTTGGACAACCCGCATTGGGTCAAGCTCGAGTGCGTACACTCCCGCGAGCTCGCGGGCAAGACAACCCAGGAACGCCGCCTGGACGTCGCCGATTTGGTCCAGAACGCGCTTCGAATGCGACCCGACCGGCTGATCATCGGGGAAATCCGGCACAGCAAGGAAGCGTTCTACGTTTTGGAAGCCCTCAATACCGGGCACGATGGCTCCGCGACCACGATCCACGCCAGCAGCTGTCCCGATGCGCTTGCCCGACTCGAGCTTCTGATCAGCCGCGACTTCGCCCAGCTGAGCCCGCCGGAAATTCGCCGGTACATCGCGCGTGTCTTCGATCTTGTGGTCTTCGTGAGCCGGCTTCGTAACGGCCGGCGGTGCGTACTGGAAATTGCCGAGCTTCGCGACGTCGATCCGGACGGCCGCTACGAGCTCTTCCCCGTGTTCAGGAGCGAGCTGACGACTGGTCAGCACGGAATCGATGTCGACTTCGCCAGCGTTCCAGAATACCGGCCCGGGCCCCGGCTTGTTCGAAAACTCGAGCAGCAAGGCATGCGATGGATGTCATAGCCACAGTGTGTGTATCCGTCGGCATTTTGAGCCTCGGCCTGGCCGGTCGCCGCTCGCGGCAGGCTGGCAGCCTTCGCGGACTCATCGATCAAATGGTTGCGCGCCACCGCGAACGCCTGGCGATGGCCCGTATCCCGGGTAATCCGCGATCCTACCTGGCGATGTCCTTCCTGGCTCCGATTGGCTTCTTCGCGATTGGCTGGCTTCAGTCACCAGTATTGGCCATTTCGGCTGGAATCTTCGGGCTCCTGATGCCGCGGCTGTACCTCGCCTGGCTCGTCCATGCACAGTCCCTGAGAAGCGAATCAGAAGCTCCGCGGCTGCTCCAGTCCTTACTCAGCGGGCTTACCGGGGGTGGCACTTATCTGGAGGCGCTTCGGCAAGCGCGACTTACGTGCACCGATCCTTGGATCCGAGAAGACCTGGACCTGATTATTCAGCGCTTCATGCTCGATGCGCCCCTTCAGGAAAGCCTCCAGGAGGTGCGTGCACGGGCAACAACGCGAAATCTCGGCCTGATCTGGGAGACGCTGAGGACTTGCGCGGACGCCCATCTACCGACGCCGGCCGCGCGCAACCTCTTGCTGCAGCTTTCGGCCGCGATCCAGTTCAACGTCCAATTGGCCAACGAGGTTAGCGCGCGCTCATCCGGCCAGCGGATGCAGATCTGGTTGCTGGCGGTCATCGTCCCAGGCTTGTACCTGTACCTCCGCTTGATGAGTCCCCAGCTCTTGAGCATGCTCGATGAGACGGCGTTGGGGCGCTTCGTCTTGTTCCCACTGGCGGCGGCTCTCGAAATCGCGGGTATCGCGCTCAGCATCCGGATCACGCGGTTCCAAGCATGACGATCGGGGCCCTGTGCGCTGGCCTCGCCTGTTTCGCCGCGCTTCATGCACTGTTCGCTGCTCCGCGACGCGTCCATCCATCCGGAGCCGCGCTCATTCGCGCCAGCACGCTTTCGCCACTGGAATGGCGTCTACATCAACGCACGCGGGAGGGCTGGTATCAACGCTGGCTCCGCCCAATCGCGTTACTTTGGGGCACTCGACTGCACCTGCGCCCCGCGCGTATTGACCCGCTGTATCTGATTCAGGCAGGCCTAGATCCGGAACAGCTTGACGGCGTCGAGCTCCGGGTTATCCGGCTGATGAGCGCACTTGCAGGTGCGATGATCGCCTGCCTGCTTGCCGTGTTCGCATCCGGTGGCCTCGCGCTGGTCCCGCTGCTGGCCTGGGCCGGCTACATCGCTCCGGCCCGCGTCCTGGCATGGCGGCGCCGGCGCCGCCAGGACCAGGTGCATCGCGACCTGCCCCCGTTGATCAGCATGATCCGGGCCTTCACGATCGCCGGGATGCCGCTGGAACGGGGCCTCCATCTTCTCTCGGCGAGTACATCGCCTGACAGCATCCTCAAGAAGGAAGTCCGAATGGCGCTGGCCCGTTATGGACTCGGATTGAGCATCGAGCAGGCCCTGCACGAGATTGGCCCGCGGACTGGTATCGACGAGGTATCAATGTTCGTTGCCGCGCTGGCACAGAGCAAAAAAGCGGGCAGCGGGCTCGAGGCCACGCTTCGAGACCAGGAGTTGATGGTGCGCCTGACGGAACGGAATCGTGCTACGGCCCAGGCGGCCTCCGTGAGCACGAAATTGTTGGGCGTGTTAGGGGGAATCTATCTGCCGGAATTCGTGATTCTGATCATCATTCCGCTGTTCTGGGGGATTATGCAGCGGGCGTTTGGATGAGGCGGCGACTCGATACGGAGTGCAGATGGCAGGGGATTGGAGGAAAGAGGTGAGCAGTTTTAAGCGCGGACAGTCCACCCTCGAATGGGTCATTGGGGCAGCCATCATTCTCGGAACCCTGGTGGTGGGAATCATGGCCTGGAATAACGGTCTGGTCGCGAAGATCGGTCAGATGGTGCAGCGGCTGACCCAGACCTCTTGAGCAGAGCCTACCGCGATCGGCAGCGCGGTCAGGAAACACTCCAGGCCATGTTGGCCGTCGCCTTCATGCTGCTGCCGGTTCTGCTGGGCATCATCGAGCTCGGCGGCCTGATTCATGTTTGGATCGGCCAGCAATCCGCTGCAGCGATTGGCGCGCGCGTGGCCGGCGAGCGCGGTGAAGACGATGCGCTGGTTCGAGACCGGATTGGCGTGGAACTCCGGGCGGGCGGCCTCGACCCTGCGCGGTTCCAGATAAGGGTCACACCGGCTTACGTTCGCTGGGGCCAACCAATCACGGTTCAGCTTGTCAGCCGCCGACAACTGGCAATTCCTTTCCTCTTCAGCCGGGACCTGACCTTGACATCGAGCTACGTCGGGCGGGGCGAGGTCAACCATTGAGGCGCTCACGGGGACAGAGCGTCCTATATGCGGTTCTACTGATGCCGACGCTGATGCTCGTTTTTGCCCTTGCCATCGACATCGCGACGCTGCAAATGCAGAAGCTGCGACTCCGCTACGCCGTCGACCTGGCGACCGTTACCGCGGCGACGGCGGTTGACTCCGAGTTTTACAGCCGCACCGGACGGCTTCAGCTCGATCCGGACGCTGCCACTGCGACAACCCGTGAGTATCTGGTGCGCAACCTGGGTGGCCTCCCAGATATCTCCGCTCCGGCAGCAATCGCGTCCGGAGCGGATATCACCGTGATCAATCGAGTTCCAGCGCTTGATCCCTACACCGGCATGACCCTGGATCGGCCCGCCGTCTGTGCGCGCATCCATGTGCCACACCGATTCAGCGTGCTTGGATGGATCGGTATTCGCGCCGTCGAGCTGACGGTCGCCGCGAACGCCGAGATCCGAATATGACGCGGCGCGCTGCGGTTAAGGCCATCGGAGTCATTTGCCTCAACCTGGCGCTCCTTGGTGCCGCCGCCACCAGGGGCCATAGCGTTACCGGGACCTCGCCAACGGTATCCATCACTTCGGTCTCTGGCTACGCCGGGCACGCCTTCGTCTACGCCCAGGTGAGTGACTCTATATTCGCGTATCCGGCGCCAACCGGTGCCGGTCACCAATCGCCTTTCTTCTCCGAATGGGTCCCTGAACCAATCGCGAGCGTTTCGTGTCCCTGGATCTGGGCTGTCTACGTCTTCGAGCGAACCACGGGCGTCCAGATCAACCCACCTTCGCCCAATACGCCGCTACCGAATTTCGGCACTGCGACGACGATATGCGCCAGCCCGAGCAGCAGCCCGGTCGACCAGCCGGCCATTGCCGACGCGGCCGCGCGCCTCGACCTTGACCTCCGCGTCTTCGCCTCTCCCCCGACTGCCCTGGTCGGATCGCCCACAGTTGTATCCGGCGTCCTCAATAGCAGGCTGACCCGGGATCTCAATCTATACCTCAGTATGGCTATCGAAGATTGGTCGGTGACCCGCTGGCAGCTCGACTTTGGCGACGGCCAGGTAAGGACTGTGAACGGCCCTACCGGAACCTCCATCAACGTACCTCACACTTACCTCTCGGCTGGCCGTTACGACGCTCGGCTGATCGCCTTCATCTCCGGCCACGCACAGGCCGCCGTGTACGACCACTATGGAAACGTCCACCTGGTTCGCCGTCCCTTTACGGTTGAGGTGGGTAATCACGCCATCACGTCAGCCATGCCCGGCGGATCGCGCAGATACAGGCCGCCGCAGGTCGCCGTTGGCGTCGTCCCATCTCTTGGGCCGATCACCCCAGCAACCACCCTGGCCTTTCGGCACATTGACGCTCTCCGCGGCGCCCTTACCACCCTAGCCATTCACCTTGTGGTCGTTCGGGAAGGTCTGATCATTATCGACGGAACGCCCGGCGGTTTTGGGCTGTCGCGGCTGACGGGCTGGCGATTAGATGGCACGTTATCGGATGCGCCCGGTAACAGCGGGACGACTCCAGGCGCGATCCACTCGGCCGGCGAGCCAATGCGACTCCAATGGAACGCTCCTAATCACATCGTGGGAGCCCGTGCACAAGATTACGTTGTCCCAGTCACGCTCATCGTCGAGACTCGGTTTCCTGATGGCCATGTGGCTTCATACGCGATCGCGTCGAGCTTTTCGGTTACGGTTAACTTTGCCGCGCAGAGCGGCTAGGAGGGGCGAATGCGTCGCAGCGTGTATCTCGTGATCTGCATACTGCTCTCTGGAATTGCCGGCTTTTTCTATTACTCGCAAACGCGTCAGGCCACGGCGGTCGTCGCCGCCCGTGACCTGACCGTTGGGACCCGAATTCAAGATTCAGACGTCAGTCTCCGGCAGATCAACCCGGCCTCGGTTAGTCACGAAGTTATGAAGACGCTCGACCAGGTGGTCGGCCAGGTCGTCGCCGTTCCTATCCTCGAAGGTCAGTTTCTCGATGCCCGGCAGGTCGCGCCGGCCAGGAACGCTGCGATGCTCGGCTCGGGCCTCGATATGCCGTCCGGTTATCGGATCATCGGGTTACCAATTGCGCCTGCGGCCGCTGTTGGGGGCGCCCTGAAGCCGGGCGACCGGGTGGATGTGATGGCGATTGCTGGCGGGACTAAGGCGACGACGCTGGCCGACCAGCCGCTCGCAACACCCATGCTGCTGGGAAAAGATGTGCTGGTTATTGGCCTTCGAACCGAGCAAGGCACCCCGGTCGATCAAGCTGAGCACGGCCTGAGCGCTGGTACTAGCAAGTTGGCGAGCATCCTGCTTGCCATTCCTCAAAACGACGAGGAGAGCTACTCGGCGGCAATGGCCAGTTCGACTTTCGTGCTGACACTGAGCACCGACTGAGCCAGCCAGTGATGGGGATGTTGCGTCGAGCTAGCTTCGGTGACGAGGTCTCCGGAGTCCACCACGGACTCCTCCACCTTCGCAACGGAGCCCCACGGTCGATTATCGCCACCTCATCGCTTAACTTTGAGGGCCTCGCTCCTGAGCAACAGCTACGGTCGGTTCAAGCTTTCCGCGATCTACTTCACGCCCAGAGCGGGCCGCTCCAAGTGTACGTTCGGGTCCGGAGGATAGTGCCGGGCGACGCGAGCGAGCCGGATGCCCAAGCGTTTCCTGAACGCGGTGCGTACCTAGCGGCAATGACACGGAGCTTTATCAACGCCCACCTGCAAGATACGCCGGTGTTTCAGCGCGAGATTTTCATCGTACTGGCGCCCATCGATCCCGGACAGCAGCTGCTGCGGAGCGTACTCTTTCGCTTCAGTCGATCGAGTGACGAGCCTCGATTCGTTGCGTCGGACCTTGGCGCCCCCCTACGAAACCGCGCCCAGTCGCTCCTCGAGCAATTGCGCCGCATTGGTGTCAAGGGACAGATCCTGGACGAGGGGGCGATCTCCCGGCTGCTCCGCGAGCTATATGGGAATGGCCGCAAGGGCGATGTCGGCCACGGCGAAATCCAGCACGTGTTTACCGACCGGAAGGACGGTCTCGAGTTACGCGGCCGGCACTACACATCATTTGTGGTGAGTCATTACCCTGGAGAGGAGATCGAGCCCGGTTGGCTTCTGCCACTGCTCGCCTTCAAGGGCGAGCTCCACGTCGGCATTCACGTCCTGCCGCTTGAGACCGACCGGATGCTTACGCTTCTGAATCACCGAATTCGTAACTTGCGCGCCGACGACATGGCAACCGTCGAATCGGGCGCGGTCGACCGGGCAACGATCGGAACATTGCCCGATGCCCTAAACATGCACCAGGCCTTGGCCCGCAACGAGGAGAAGGCATTTGCGGTCAGCTTCTATCTCACCATCGGTGCCGACGGCCCACACGAGCTGCGCAGCCAGGCTGAGGCGTTGCGCGCGAGCTGTCGGCGGATGATGCTCCATCCGGTGCAACCCATTTTCGAGATGCGTCAGGCGCTCCTCTCGTCATGGCCTCTCGGGACCGACTTGCTTGGTCGCGAGCATATCTTGCACACAAGCGCCGTCGCCACGATGATGCCGTGGTTGCAGGAGGATCTCGCGGATCCCACTGGGCATTACTGGGGCTACAACAAAGAGACGGGCGGGCTATGCGTGTTCGATCCCTTCGATGAAGAACGCTTCACGAACGCGAATATCGCGGTCCTCGCACAGTCAGGCGCGGGCAAAAGTTATGCAGCGGCATCGGTTGAAGCTGAATACGGTGGCATGGTCCGCGCCCTTGGCGGTAGCTATTTCCAGCTTGCCGCGGGTTCTGGCCACGCGATCAATGTGCTGGATCCGCTGCTGATTAGCGCGGATTCCGATGAACCTAGCGACCAACTCAGTGATGTGCTCGACTTGATCGGCCTGATGTGCGGGAAACTTGATGAGGTCGAGCGGGCGCAGCTCGAGACGATCACTCGTCTGGTGATCTCCAAAACTGAAGGGACCCCTGTGCTGGGGCATGTTTGGCGGGAACTGGAAGCCAGACAGCCGGGTTCGCGCACCAGCACCGTCCTGCGGCGTTGGGTTACCGGCGACCTCGGGCGCCTATTCAGCGCCCCAACGAATGTCGACCTGAGTGCCCCAATCGTGGGTTTCAACCTCCGCGACCTCAGCGAGGAGCTCATTCCACCAGCCTGCCTTGTTTTGGCGAATTGGCTCTGGACGGTACTGCGGCGCGACCGGCGGCCG